>JABVCK010000002.1 GCA_013540605.1 Bacillota bacterium | reverse complement strand
GTGGGTTTCAACCCACGTTGAAATGGAAAATGTAATGGAAATTAACGGAAAATATTGGAGGTAAGGCAGAAAATGCCGAGCCTAAAATATAGCATTCGGAAGCGTTACAAGTTTTCGAATGGATACTTTAAGTCAAGAGAGGTATTTGGTATGAAATATTTAATTGTTGTTGCGCACCCTGATGATGAAGTTTTAGGCGCAGGTGCTACGATGTACAAACTTGCTCAGGAGGGACATTCCGTGAATGTTTGCATCCTTTCCGGTGAAGTTCATGCAAGAAATTATCGTCCCACAACGGATGAACTTAATGAAGATGTGAATAGCTCCTTGAACATCTTGGGCGTTGATCAGGTTATCAAAGGGGATTTCCCTAATATTGAATTCAACATAGTACCGCACTTGAAGCTGGTGCAGTTCATCGAGAAAGCAATTGTAGAAACCAATGCCCAGGTCATATTTACACACCATCCTGCAGATTTGAATAATGACCATTTGCATACCTCTCTTGCGTGTCAAGCTGCTGTGAGGCTGTTCCAAAGAAGAGCGGGAGCAACACCGCTAAAAGAACTGCTCTTCATGGAAGTGCCATCAGCAACTGAATGGGCATTAAATAAATCGATGAATCAATTTAGCCCCAACACATTTGTTGAAGTGGGGGAAGAAGCAGTAGATAAGAAGATAGAAGCTCTAGCCCAGTACCGTGGTGTCATGAGAGATTATCCCCACCCAAGAAGCAAGGAAGTATTAAAGGGCCTGGCTGCTTATCGTGGTGGGCAAGCTGGCATGATATATGCGGAAGCTTTTGAAAGTGTCTTCAGAAGAGGGTTTTGATAGGAGAGGGGAACGTTGCGTGAAAATGAAAATGGCATTTGCAACTTGCGTTCAGTTGGGTTTGAGTTGCATTGAGGAAATATATCGAATTGGTGGAAAACTGGATTTGCTAATAACTCTTAAGGATGAAAAAGCAAAAAACAAGTCAGGAAGAATTTATCTTGATGAAATTGCAACCAAACATGATGTCCCGCTGCTGAAAATCAATAATATCAATGACCAAGAAGTGATTGAGGCTTTAAGGGTGCATGGGATAGATTGGCTATTCATTATCGGCTGGTCACAGATTGCTAAGAGAAAAGTCCTTGAAACGCCAACAAAGGGTTGTATCGGTATGCACCCGTCCTTATTACCTGTTGGAAGGGGAAGGGCGGCGATACCCTGGGCTATTCTGAAAGGATTAAAGCAAACCGGCGTGACAATGTTTAAATTGGATGATGGTGTTGATACAGGTGATATCATAGGACAAGGAACTATAGACTTAGATGAAAACATCACAGCAACTGAGTTATATAAAAAAATTGAAGCAATGCATGTCACGCTGATTTCCAGGTATTGGGATTGTATAGTGAACAATAATATTATATTAACTAAACAGAATGAAGCTGACGCCACTGAATGGCCGGCAAGGAAGCCGGAAGATGGAGAGATTTTCAGCAGCATGACCATGGGCGAAGCCGACAGATTGGTTAGGGCCGTTACACGTCCCTATCCGGGAGCTTTCTACAAAGATGAGGATAAAATCATAAGAATATGGTCAGCTAAAACGGATGCGAATGAAGGTGAAATAAAACTTAAGGATGGGTATTTAACCCCTATTGATTATGAAATAGAGGGATAGTTGTGGAGAATAAAAGATTTCAAAAATTCGTAAAGCGTTTAATTGATATTATTGTTTCCTTAATAGTACTTATAGTTTTTCTTCCCATATGGATTCTGGTTGCTGTTTTGATTAAGGTTACTTCTCCAGGACCGGTATTCTTTTTACAAGACCGTCCGGGACAATACAAAAAGATATTTAAAGTCTATAAGTTCAGAACCATGAGGCCCGGTTCAGAGAAAATGGTTAAAGGGCAAGAGGTAATGAAGGATGATGAGCGTATCACTCCCATTGGCAGGTTTTTAAGGAGAAGCAAGATTGACGAAGTCCCCCAAGTCCTGAATGTACTAAAAGGGGAGATGAGCCTTGTAGGGCCAAGGCCTGAAAGGATTGCATCCCTTGAGGATTATGACGATGAAATCTCCAAAAGGCTTAACATGAAACCAGGTATGACAGGGCTTGCTCAGGTCAATGGCAATATCTATCTTGACCTTCAAGACCGATACAGATTTGATGTCTACTATGTGGAAAACTACAGTCTATGGCTTGATTTGAAGATTATGTTGAGGACTATTGGCGTTGTTCTTTTTGGAGAAGAAAGATATGTGGGGAAGTGCCTGGTGGATTTGAATAAAGGGGCTGTTGCTTCTCAAAAGGAGGCAGCTACGATATGAAAAAGATACTTATAACAGGAGCCAATAGCTATATAGGTACTTCCTTTAAAAATTGGGTTAGTAGATGGCCTGATGATTATAAAGTAGATAGTATTAGCGTGAGAGGTAATGGATGGAAGGGGAAGTCCTTTAAAGGATATGATGTTGTATTTCATGTAGCGGCTATCGTTCATGTAAAAGAAAATGATATAAATAAGTATTTCAAAGTAAATAGAGACTTAGCTGTAGAAGTGGCTAATAAGGCAAAACAAGAAGGCGTAAAACAGTTTATTTTCCTAAGCACAATGGGAGTCTATGGAATTGAAACAGGGTATATCAAACAAGATACAATAGCCATGCCTAAAACACCTTACGCAAAATCAAAATATGAAGCCGAGCAATTACTATTTGAACTGAATGACGATGTTTTTAAAGTAGCTGTTCTTAGACCTCCTATTGTATATGGCAAAGGTTGTAAAGGGAATTACCCTAGATTAGCAAGTATGGCTTTGAGATTACCTTTGTTTCCCGATGTAAGAAATGAGCGTAGTATGATTTATATTGATAATTTGTCTGAGTTTATACGTTTGATTATAGATTTTAGTACTGGAGGATTATTTTTTCCACAGAATAAAGATTATGTAAATACAACTGAACTTGTTAAACTCATTGCAAAAGAACATAGTAAGGAACTGAAAGTCATTGGGGTATTTAATTTTGGAGTTAACGTAGGGGTAAAACTATCAAAAACCTTTAGAAAAGTTTTTGGCACTTTTGTTTATGATAAGAAGATGCCAGGTGGTCCTGGCACATTCATAAATGGCCAGAAAATTGATTATGAAACAGTTTCATTTGAAGAGACGATTAGACAGACTGAGAAGAAAATAGGAGACTTAAGTTATGAGAGAAAGTAAAAAGAGGAACATATGGGTTTTTCATCATTATGCAACACCACCCAGCATGAATGGTTTTACACGACCTTATAATTTTGCTATAAAAATGAAGGATGAAAATTATTATACAACAGTGTTTGCAGCTTCGTATCTTCATTTTTCAGATATTAACCTAATTGAAGATAATACTCCATATATAACTCAAACACATTCGGGAGTTTCATTTGTTTTTATTAATACACCTTCTTCAGCGAAAAATACATTAGCAAGAATTCGAAATATGTTTATTTATTACCTAAAACTATTCAGTGTGTCAAAAGCATATTCTAGTCAAAAAGAGGAACCGGATTTAATATATGCATCATCCCCACATCCTTTAGCGCTTATTGCTGGTATTAAGATTGCGAAGAAATATAAGGTTCCGTGCGTATGTGAAATTCGTGACCTTTGGCCTGAAGCTATCTTTGCGTTTGGGAAAATTAAACATAATAGTGTCATCGGAAAGCTACTTGTAGCAGGAGAACACTGGATTTATAAAAATGCAGATGCGATAGTGTTTCTGAAAGAAGGAGATATAGATTATTTGAAAGAAAGAAAATGGGCTCTGGAATATGGCGGGCAAATTGATACCAGGAAATGCCATTATATAAATAATGGAGTAGATATAGATGTTTTTACTGAGCAAATCAAAAGTGAAATTTTAAAAGACGAAGATTTAGAGGGCGATAGATTTAATGTAGTTTATACTGGAGCTATTCGCCCTATTAACAATGTAGGCAATATACTTGATGCTGCGAAACTGTTAAAAGGTAAAGAAAAAATCCAGTTTCTCATTTATGGTGACGGAAGCCAACTTGAAATGTTAAAGCAGAGAGTTACTGATGAAGGGATTACCAATGTTAAGTTAAAAGGTTACGTAGACAAAAAATATATACCTTATATTTTGAGTAAATCATCGGTTAATTTATTAAATTATTCGCAGAGTAAGTACAATTGGTCAAGAGGAAACAGTTCTAATAAGTTGTTTGAATATATGGCTTCGGGGAAGCCGATTATTTCAACAGTCAAAATGGGGTATTCCCCTATAGATAAATATAATTGCGGCATCTCGCTTGAAAAGGATACACCGAATGCTTTGGCAAAAGCGATTTTAGAAGTTTATGGCATGTCAAGAGACAGATATAATGAGATAAGTGAAAATGCCAAAAAAGGAGCTAAGGATTTTGATTATAAAATGCTGGCAAAAAGATTGCTTGATGTAATGGAGAGTTTAATCTCATGATAAGACTAGTCAGATCATTATTAACTGAATATGGCTTAAAGTGGACGATAAATCGAGGATTATATTCTATAAAACTTAAGACATTGTCTATATTACCTATTACCGAAAATTTGTTTGAGAAAGATATATCAGTCAAAAGAATTGATATTTTTGATTTTGATATAGCATTAATCAGAGATTTTTTAAAGAAATTAAGTGACGAGAAAAAAGTAGACATAATATCAACAGCTGATAAGGCTATTGATGGAGTTATTACTGCATTCTCTTCAAACGAACTTAATTACGGTAATCCAATAAACTGGCACTTAAACCCTATAACTGGGATTGAAAGCAGGAGAGACGTAAAATGGTATCGGATACCAGATTTTGATTCAGATGTAGGAGATATCAAAGTAATTTGGGAAGCTTCCAGATTAACTCATTTTCTATATTTTTCTAGAGCATATTTAATTACAGGAGACATTAAATACTATGAAGCATTTTCATGTCAACTAAAAGATTGGTTAGAAAACAATCCATACTCATATGGCGCTAATTATAAATGTGGTCAAGAAGCCACTCTACGAATGATCAATGTTCTTATTGCTTATACGGTATTTAACAGTTGCAGCGTTACTACTGAAGATGATAGAAAAAATGTTATCAGACTGGTTGAAGATAGCTATAAAAAAGTCTTATCCAACTTCTTTTATGCGCATAAGTGTATAAAGAATAATCATACATTTTCTGAAATACTAGGGCTTATTGCAGGGGCTTGGTGCTGCGATAACGAATTTGAGGTCCAAAGACGCTACAAATTAATGGATAAAGAAATTAGAAATCAGTTTATGGAAGATGGGGGTTTCAAACAGTATTCATTTAATTATCATAGATTCGTATTGCAAATTATCGAATGTATCTATAAGGTAAGCGAAAAAACAGGTGTATATATAAATGAAAAAGAAAGAATTAAAAACAGCATTTTATTATTATATCAGGTTCAGGATGAAAAAGGCGATGTCCCTAATTACGGTTCTAATGATGGAGCTTTAATATTTCCTGTTACATCATGTGACTACAGAGATTTTAGACCGGTACTGAGCACTATGTATGCTTTGATTGAGGGGAAAAGATTATATGAACATGGTGACTATGATGAAGAATTATTATGGTTTGGTAGCGGGAATGAACTACCAAATGCCAACATAAAAAAGGAATCATTGAGTTTTAATGATTCAGGATTCTATGTTCTTAGACATGATGGAGGTTTTCTTATGACCTGTTTGCAAGATTTTAAATCCAGGCCAGCTCATATGGACCAACTACATATAGACCTTTGGCATAATGGGACCAATATTTTTTGCGATAGCGGTACCTATTCGTATGCTAGTAAAATAGGAAAAGAATTGTCATCCACAGCAGGCCATAATACAGCAAAACTATTCGGCGTTGAACAAATGAATAAGAAGGGTGCGTTTCTGGTAACCGATTGGCCTAAACGTGTGAATGTAAAACACAATACCTGGAGTTTTTCTGGGACAATGATTTCCAAAAACGGATATATGCATAGGAGAGATATAAATAAAGCCAATAATGGTTATTTGATTACTGATGAAGTAGTTGGTAACAGCGACTATTGTGAGTTTTATTTTCATACTCCATGTGAAGTAAAAACTCATACTGGAGGGTTTCAGTTATTTAAAGACGATAAAAGTATATGTGTTGTAAAAACATCTGGGGATATCAAAATAGAAAAAGTGTATAGAAGTTTATATTATTTAAGAAAAGAAGAAATCAATTGTGTTTGTGTAAGGTACAAGGTGATAAACAAAAAATGTATAGCTAAGTTTAATATTGAGCTTAGTTATTGACATAAATTATAATCAAAACAGTCTGAAAGAAGGTAAATATATGATTAACGTAATAGGACAAGGGTATATAGGTCTGCCAACAGCATTAATGTTTGCAAAGAATGGGAAAAAGGTAGTTGGAACAGACTGCAATGAAAAGTTAGTCCATTCTTTGCAAAATGGCAAACTATCGTTTCAAGAAGAGGGGTTAGAGGAACTCTTCAAAGAAGCCCTTTCGAATGAGATAGAATTCACAACTAAATATCAGAAAACAGATAAGTATATCATTGCTGTGCCAACACCATATATCAAAGAAAGTAAGAAGATTGATCCTAGGTACGTTATTTCAGCGGTAAATAGTGTTCTAGATGTTTGTGAAAAAGGTGCAGTAATAATCATTGAATCTACCATATCGCCGGGTTCAATTGATAAATATATTAGACCCCAAATAACTAAAAGGGGATTTATAATTGGACAAGATGTACATTTAGTACATGCCCCTGAAAGAATCATACCAGGGAATATTATATATGAACTTGAGCATAATTCAAGGACAATAGGAGCAGATAACCCTGAAATCGGTGAGAAAGTTAAAGAGTTGTATTCATGTTTTTGTAAAGCCGAGATTGTTGTGACAGATATAAGATCAGCAGAAATGTCAAAGGTTGTTGAGAATGCATATCGGGATATCAATATTGCATTTGCTAATGAATTAGCCAAAATCTGTCGAGTTGACAATATGGATGTGTATGAAATAATTAGGATTGCAAATAAGCATCCGCGTGTTAATATACTACAACCGGGCCCAGGCGTAGGCGGTCATTGCATTTCAGTTGACCCGTGGTTTTTGGTCGGAGACTATCCGGATTTAACTAATTTAATTCTAACAGCTAGAAAAATAAATGATTCTATGCCTGCACATGTGCTGAAGAGAATTAGGGACATAATGAGGGAACATAACATTAAAGATATTTCAAGAGTTGGGCTATACGGGCTTACTTATAAAGAAAATGTGGATGATACAAGGGAAAGTCCCACACTTCAATTGCTGGAAAGGATGGATGAACATTTGGCCTTTGGAGTCAAAGTGTTCGATCCGCTTGTTAAGACTAGAATTGTCGAACACCAATTTATGAATTTTGAGGATTTTATAAATGAAATAGAAATTGTTGTTATTATGGTAGCCCACGATCATATCAAAAGGAATATGCATATGGTAAAGGACAAGCTAATTCTTGATACAAGAAATATTTGTACTTTTGATGGTGTATATAAATTGTAAACACTTATGAGAGTTTCTGTAAGCTATTTTAAATACGCTTAAGGGAGCATTCCTGTAAAGAAAAATAATGAACTTTGAAAAAGCAGACGCCTGACACTAAAATAGTATTGTGCTGATCCAGGCAAGAAAGACACAAAACTAAAATAATGGAGGCGTCATATATGAAGCGTACACAAAACGAGAAGATTTTGCAAATGAAATCTGAAACACTTGTGGTAGGAATTGATATACTTAATAGAAAAATGAGGTGGTCTCATGAAATTGTTGGTTTTAGCAACAGATTATCCTAAACCAGATGGTTATGTAGCATCATATTTTATTCATACTAGAAACAAAATGTATTATGAAAATGAAATAGAAGTATCTGTTATTAATTTTAAAGCTACCAAAGATTATATAATTGATGGCATTAATGTATATTCATTGAAGAATTATAAAAGGAAACGTATATATGAAAATTTTGATATATTAATTTCACACGCTCCAAATGTTAGGAATCATTATATTTTTTTAAAAAAATATCATAAAAGATTTAAAAATATCATATTTTTTTTCCACGGACACGAGGTTTTACAGTCATCTAAAGTCTATCCCAAACCATACTTTTATAGCAAGAAAGGTTCTCAGTTATGGCACATTATAAATGATTTATATGATAGATTTAAATTGATGATATGGAGAAAATATTTTGTCAAATTAGCATATAAATCTCAATTTGTTTTTGTTAGTGAATGGATGCATAACATGTTTATAAAATTTGTTAGAATTGATCCAGATCTAATAAAGAAAAGAACGCATATTATTTATAATTGTATTGGAAAAATATTTGAGATTGAGAAATATGACAAAAACTCACAAAAAGAATTCGATTTTATTACTATTCGTAATATACTTGATAAATCAAAGTATGGCATAGATATTGTTACGAGGATAGCAGAAATGAACCCTAGATTTACTTTTGTTGTAGTTGGTAAAGGGAATTTTTTTAAATATAATAATAAACCAAAGAACTTAATTTTTATTGACAGACATTTGACACATGAAGAGATTATCGAATATTTAAATCGTTCTAAGTGTGCATTAATGCCAACGAGAGCAGATGCTCAAGGGGTTATGGCTTGTGAAATAGCGACATTTGGGATACCAATAATTACATCCAATATAGCTGTTTGTAGAGAAGTATTTGATGGATTTGAGAATGTACAATACATTGATAATGAATCCGTAGAAATCAATATAGAGCCTTTATTTAAAAAGCGTAAGGAAAGTAAACATAAAAACACAAAATATTTTGCAGAAAATACAATTGGCAAAGAACTGGAATTATTTCATAAGATCTTAGACAATTCAAATACAAAGAAGTAGATTAAGTTTTAAAGATTAATTAATAGAGGACGATAGAACATGAATTTTATACTAGCTTTTATTCAACTTATGTTAATATTTTTAATCGTTTTAATTGAATACAGAAATGCTTCAACAGTTATTTTCCTTTGGGCTACGCTTCTAGTAATGTTTGGGTTGCCTCATTTTATTGCTGTATTAACTCAGACATTAATATATCCAGAGAGTGTTTATCTTAAAGCTTCATTGTTTGTAATACTTTTTAATTTAATTTACCTGATGTTTAGATATGTATTCAAGATAATATTTGGGAAATTTGAGGTTATAAACTGCATAAAAGAGGAAATTAAGAATAATGCTATTATTTATAATCAAAGAAAAGAAAGTTTAAGATTACTCATCACTTTAATACTTTTTTTCAGTGTATCAATTTTTTTAATTATAAAGGATTACGGTTCTATTTATAATACATCATGGGGATTGATTTATACAAATTCTTTAAGCGCATATTCCTTAGGCTTCAATATCCAGAGCATAAGTTTTTTTACTAAATATATAGTTTTTGCAACGGGTGGATTATTTACATATTATTTCTATAAAAAAGATTTGGTTAAAAGTTTTTTGACTGCAATAATCATTATATTATATACAATTATTACCAGAAATCGAATATTAATACTACCAATAGTTATACCGGTTTTACTTATTTTTTTATTAAAATATAGAAAATTGAATTTTAAGAAGGTTATATTATATGGAATTCTTGGATGCGGTGTTATATACATAGTTTATGCTTTAAGGTTGTTTAGACATTTTGGTGATTTGACTACTTTTATTAATACTTTTGAATTTGAGAGTTTTAATAAGAGGTTATTTGAGATGCTTTTAAGCGGAGATGGTGAATTAGGTCTCAGGAATGTTTTCCTATATTTTATTTATAATGATAATAATTTTTTGAATTTTAATAAAGGACATACATATTTAAGATTATTATTTATGTTTATACCTACTAAGTATGCACTTGGATTAAAGCCACCGGATTTCGCAATATCTATGGGCAGTGCGTGGATGGGAGATTTTACTAATAATAGATTTTCAACTCATCCAACCTTATATGGTGACTGTTTTGCAAATCTTTATTGGTTTGGTATATTTTTAGCAATTTTTTGGGCTTTAATTGCTGTAGTTATTGATAAAATTATTTATAAAAGTAATTTACTGAAAAAACTAAATTATATTAGTATATTTGGCAGTATGTATATAATTGTAGGGAGAGGTTCTGTATATAACGGCGTACTATTAGGTACTATATCTGCAATCTTATTACAAATTATGTATATTGTTTATCATAAATTTCCTCGCATAAAATTAACTTCTAAAAGTTATAATTTGTAAAACTTATGACTTGTACGCACGCATAATTTCTAATTAATTAACGAGGTACAGTTAAATGAAGCGGATTGCATTACTTCTTATGTTTTTTGAAGTACTATCAAAAATACTTGGTTTCACCAGAGAGATCACCCTCTCTTATTTTTATGGAGCGTCAGGTATAAGTGACGCTTACTTGATTTCCCTTACCATTCCTACCGTTATCTTTGCCTTTGTGGGTACTGGTATAGCCACAAGCTATATCCCCATATACAGCAGCATTGTAAAGGAAAGAGGCATTGAAGCGGCAGACAGGTTTTCAAACAACCTTGTCAATTTCCTTTTGCTTGTCTGCACTCTTATTGTTTGCATAGGGTTGATATTTACAGAGCCTATTGTCAGGCTGTTTGCTTCAGGCTTTGAAGGGGATACGTTGAATTTGGCGGTTTCCTTTACACGCATCAGCATATTCGGAATATATTTTACGGGTACAGCCTATATATTCAAGAGCTATTTACAGATACAGAAAAACTTTGCGGTCCCGGCGCTGATAGGTTTCCCCTTTAATATAATCATCATAGCTTCCATTGTCTTAAGCTCGAGATTTAATATAATTGTATTGTCAGCCGGCATCATAGCGGCCATTGCTTCGCAGCTGATTTTTTTGCTGCCCTTTGCGTATAAAAAGGGATACAGGTACGGCTTTGTGCTTGACAATAAAGACAAGCACTTGATGCGGATGATATATTTGTCCCTGCCCGTTATACTGGGCACTTCGGTGAACCAAATCAATACACTGGTGGACAGGACCCTGGCCTCCCGCATAGCGGTGGGGGGGATATCGGCGCTCAACTATGCCAACAGGCTCAACGGGTTTGTCCAGGGCATATTTGTTTTGTCCATAGCCACCGTGATGTACCCGATGATATCCAAAATGGCAGCGGAGAGCAATATGACCGGGCTTAAGAAAACACTGTCCGAAGCCATAACTTCTGTCAACCTGCTGGTTATCCCCGCCACGGTAGGGGCGATGATATTTGCAGAGCCGGTGGTCAGGCTGCTGTTCGGCAGGGGGGCCTTTGACGCCGGTGCCGTATCCATGACATCCCATGCATTGTTTTTCTACTCCATAGGCATGGTCGGGTTCGGGTTGAGGGAGGTTCTGTCCAGGGCCTTCTACTCGCTGCAGGATACCAGGACGCCCATGACCAATGCGGCCATAGCTGTGGCGCTGAACATCATATTGAACATCATCCTTTCCAGGTTCCTAGGTCTTGGGGGCCTTGCCCTGGCGACAAGCATATCTGCGGTATTCTGTACCGTACTGCTCTTTGCAGGCTTGAGGAAGAAAATCGGCCCCTTCGGGATGAAGGGCATAGCTATATCCTTTGCAAAAATTTTATGCGCCTCCCTTATTATGGGTATCTTTGCCAGAACAGTTTATGGTATACTAATTACCAGGATGAACTTAAATCTAAGCCTAGTGCTGGCCATAGGATTGGGTGCGGCGATATATTTTGCGATAATATGCTTCATGAAGATAGAAGATGTGGATGCGGTTGTATCCGGACTGAAAAGGAAGCTGGACACTACCAGCTAACAGGGGGTTTGTCTCATGAGGAGCAGCTACAGACCGGTAATATTGATAATAGTAGATATGGCGCTGGTCTATCTGTCATACATATTTGCGTTTATCATCAGGTTTGAAGGCAAGATACCAAAGGCTTATTTGAATACGTTTGTTGAAATGGCTTTTATACTGATAGCCATAAAGATAGCCACCTTCTATTATTTTGGCCTGTACAAAAACCTGTGGCGGTATGCGGGGGTCATTGATGTGCTGCAAATTATAGTGGCAGCTGGAGTTGCCAACGCTGTTTCAATAAGCTACCTCTTCCTGATGCAGTCCAACCTCCCGAGGAGCATCTATGTCCTGGCCTTCATACTGGATATATTCTTTATAGGCGGCAGCAGGTTTGGTTACAGGATAATCAGGGAGTTTATGGGCGGCACTTACCATGCCTTGAATCGGAACGGCCAAAGGGCGCATCCAAAGAAGGCTCTTATCATAGGGGCCGGGGAAGCGGGCGCCATGGTTATCAGGGAGTTTAGAAACCACCCTGAGCTGAACGCAAAACCGGTGGCAATATTGGATGACGACCAGGAGAAGCACAGGAGGAGGATACACGGCGTACCCGTACTGGGTGCAATAGGGAAGGTCAAGGAGGTTGCCCGGAGCCTTGATATAGACGAGATAATTATCGCAATACCTTCGGCCAAAAAGAGGGATATAAGGCATATCATCGACATGTGCAAGGACACAAGGTGCAAACTGCGGATACTGCCCGGGGTATACGAGCTCATAGACGGCAAGGTGGATGTAAAGCAGATAAGGGACGTCCAGATAGAGGACCTGCTGGGCAGGGAGCCGATTAACCTCAATATAGAAGAGATATCCGGGTACCTGAGGGGGAAGGTGGTACTGGTGACCGGGGGAGGAGGCTCCATCGGGTCGGAGCTGTGCCGGCAGATAGCGCGGTTTAACCCCAGGCTGCTGCTCATACTGGATATATACGAAAACAATGCGTACAATCTGCAGATTGAGTTGGCAAGGAGCCATCCGGAAATTAAGACCAGGATACTGATTGCCTCTATACGGGATAAGGCCAGGCTGGACAGCATTTTCAGAATCTATAATCCCCAGGTTGTGTTCCATGCCGCGGCCCACAAGCATGTGCCCCTGATGGAGGACAATCCTACCGAGGCGATAAAGAACAATGTCTTCGGGACGCTGAATGTCGCGGAGTGTTCGGATAAATATAACGTAGAGAAGTTTGTGCTCATATCCACCGACAAGGCCGTCAACCCCACAAACGTCATGGGTGCCACCAAGAGGATTGCTGAGATGACGGTCCAGATGATGAACAAGCGCAGCGGTACCAAGTACGCCGCGGTGAGGTTCGGCAATGTATTGGGCAGTAGCGGCAGCGTTATACCGCTGTTCAAAAGCCAGATTGCCGAAGGGGGGCCGGTAACTGTTACCCATCCCGACATCACCCGGTATTTCATGACCATACCCGAGGCTGCCCAGTTGGTGATACAGGCCGGAGCTATGGCCGAAGGCGGCGAGATTTTCGTACTGGATATGGGGGAGCCCATCAGGATAATGGACCTTGCAAAGGATTTGATAAGGCTGTCGGGGTTTGAGCCGGGAGAGGACATTCCCATAGAGATTACCAAGCTGAGGCCCGGGGAAAAGCTGTACGAGGAGCTGTTTATGGAGGATGAGGCTTTGAAGGCTACCAGACATGAGAAGATTTTTATCGGCAGGCCATTAGGCAGTGATGTCGATGTGTTGAGAGAAGAGCTGGAAGACCTGAGACGTTTATTGATACATGAAGACCATAAAGAAGCTTTGGCCCTTATCAACAAATTGGTACCTGATTACAGGGCTGCGGGAGAGGGTGGAGATTAAGCTGCCAAATTTTGTATTATAGGCAGCGATGTGATATACTTATGTAGGTAAAAATTATGGGGGTGTTTATATGATTGGAAAAACCGTAAGAAAAGTAGCGCTGCTTATATTAGTTGTACTGATGCTTTTATCTATAGCATCCATAGGCTCTGCTTCCGGGAATAAAAAAACGCTGGAAGCCTGGTACATGAACATAAAGATCAAAAGCAACGGCCAGGAGGTGTATACCGATACGGCGCCTTTCATTGTGGACGGCATCACCTATGTGCCGGTACGCATGATGGCCAACATCTTCAACAAGAATATCGATTGGGACCCCGTGAACTACATAATATCCGTTACCGATAAGCCGGACCCAAATATAAGCTCCCTGACCATGCAGCTGTATATGAAGGACAACGAGATAAAGAATCTGGAAGCGAGAATAAAGGAACTGGAAGAAAGCAAAAGCACATCTTCAGCTACCGATATAGACAGCCTTGAAGACGAGCTGAACGATTACTATGACGAATACAAGGGTATAGATTTTGACATCACGCTGAGCGGGACAAAGACCAAGGTTACTGTAAAGATAGAGTTCAGCATGAAAAAATACAAAACCAAATGGAACAGCCTGACCACCAAGAATATTACGTCCTACCTGCAGGATATATGCGACGATATAAGGGATGTGTTCCCCAAAGCCAGCATCACCGGGTACTTCAAGGACAACTCCGGGACAACTTCGAGCAAGATGTACCAGTTCTCCACCTCATCCAAGGGCGTGGTATCCCTTGACTCGGACTACGATGTCGACATCGGCGACCTCGAAGATGATTTGAATGACCTGTTCTACGACTACTTCAGCGGCATCATAGTGAGCATAGAGCTGGAAGGCGATGAAGAAGACATCACTTATAACGTTTATGTGGATTATGATAAATATAAATCTAAATGGGATGCCCTTACCAACAAACAGATAGAATACTTTATGGAAGACATATGTTACGAGATAGAGGATGTATTTGAAGACGCATATATCATCGGATATGTGTATAAATCGGGTACCACCAGCAAGCTGGCCAAATATGACCCCAGCAAGAGCACGAAGTTTACGCGGTATTAAAAGGACCGTGAAACAGGTGCATGGAACGAGGATAATTTGTTGCGTGCATAGAAAAAATAATGTATAATTGTTTCTGTTAGCCTTGGGTAAGGGGAGAGATTGAGATGAGCAAAAGGCCCATAACCATAGCACTTGTGATTTTACTGGTCGCAGCAGTATCTGTTGTAGGATATCTATATATAGGGAAAATGCCCCAGGTCTCAGGAAATGAAAGCAAGAATATATTGGAAGAGTATAAAGCCGGCCTGGAAGGGGCATATGCCGAGTTGAACGATGCCTACGACAGATTGGCGGTTGAAAGAAATACCGTGGAATGGCAGAATTTTTCCAAGGAATGGATACCAAAACTGTCAAAGGCCCGTCCGGAGGATATAAACAAGAGGCTGCCCAATGAATATGAGGGCAAGAAAAATGTCCTGGTTGCCACCCAGAGTGCAATCCTTTCCTTATGGAGCGAGTACAATAAGGATTTCACCGAAGATGCCAGGAATGAGCAGGAGATTGAAGAACTCAAGTCCCGTATAGAGCAAACCTTCAAGAGTCTTGATATTTAAGTATAAATAAAGGTATGGGGACACACCTCCACATTGGAGCTATCTCTTGGGAGGGAGGAATGTCCCCGATGTAATAAGAAAAAAGAATGAGCCTGGCGCCGCCAGGCTTAATTATGTCTATTGCCTTCTCAAGGCTTCCACAGGGGGTACCGAGGATGCCGAGACCGCCGGGTATATCCCAAAGAGCAGCCCCGATGTCACGGCCACCATGGTGGCTATCCTAATCGCCTGGAAGCTGACGGCGGTGTCAAAGCCGTAGCCCCTGAATATGTTTACCCCCCAGATGCCCGCAACAATACCGGCTATCGAGCCTATGAGGCTGACGTAGAGGGCCTCCAGCAGGAACTGGAGGAGCAGGTCCTCCCGCTTTGCGCCGAGGGCGCGCCTTACGCCAATCTCCTCGGTCCTCTCGGTCACCGCCACCAGCATTATGTTCATTATCCCCAGACCGCCCACCAGTAGGGATACCGCAGCTATCCCGCCCAGCAGCAGGGTCATGATGCGGTTGGCGTTATCCGCTTCCTCCACAAGCTGGTTGAGGCTGGTTATGGTTATGGCGTCCTCTCCGGTTTCCGGGACAATTGGACGGGCGTTCTGCTGGGCAGCCATTTCCCTCACGGCCATTTCCTTTTCGATAGGCATGCCTGACCCTATCATGCCTTGGGCCTCGCCGTCGGTTGAGCCCGACATCTGGGTCGGGGCGCTCTGGTCCAGCCCGAGATTTCTTTTAATTATCCTGCCCAGTTGTACGATTGCCAGGTCCGCATCGGTCTTTGAATCCGCCTTGCCCCATATCTCCTCAACCGTTCTTTTTTCACTGAACCTTTGTGCCACAGTGTACGGAATCACTATTTTGTCATCGATGTCGTCCGCCTTGCCCCTGCCTTTGGCCTCCAGCACACCTATTATCCTGAAGTTCTCACCGTTGAGCGAGATCGAGCGGCCTACCGGGTTTCTGCCTCCAAGAAGGGCATTTCCTATGTTGCTGCCCAGCACCGCGACCTGCGAGCGCTGCTCTACATGCCACCTTGTGAAAAAGTGTCCGGAAACAAGGTCATGGTCGCGTATTTCAGGAAAACTCTGGTTTGAGCCAATGATATCGACTTTTCCCCTTGTTCTCATCCACTTCATCATGGCGTTTGTCTGGACGATGGGGCTAGCCATCTCCAGGCCGTCCACCCTCTCCACCAGCTCGTCGGCCTCTTCGGGCATGAACTCGTAATTGGGATTGTGGGCTTTGATCACTATTACGTTTGAGCCCAGGCTTTCGAACTGCTCCACCACAGCCCTGCGGGCGCCTTCGCCTATGCCCATCAGGCTTACGACCGAGGCCACGCCTATAGCCACTCCCAGCACGGTCAGGGCCGACCTCAGGGGATTTGACAGTATGCCGTGGGCCGCCATCCTTGACGAAAACCAAAACCGGAGCAGGAGGGACTTCATTTGATTTTTATCTAACATTTACAAGCCCCCCTTAGTTCTGGCCGCTGGAGTTTTGATTATTGTTGTTTTCATCCTTTTTGTCGGGCAGCAGGGAGTCTTTTGTCTGTATATGCTGGCTGGGCAGAAGGTCCGCGCTGCTCCCGGTTATGACCAGGTCCCCTTCCTCGACTCCGCTTATCACTTCTGCGTACCGGTCGTTCATAAGGCCGACTTTTATCTCGGCAAATCTGACCGTACCGTCCTTATTCAGGATTTCCACCATGGGCTTGCCGTCCTCTTCGAAGATGGCCTCTACGGGTACCAGGAGGACGTTCTTTGCGCTTCCGGCGTCTATGTACGCATTTGCCTGCATGCCGGGCCTCAGCAGCGGGCCGCCCTTTATCTCCATGTTCACCGAGAACCTGGTAATATTGTTAACCTTCTCACCCATCGGAGATACGTATGTGACCTTGCCCTCGAACACCTCTCCGGGCAAGGCGTCCACAGTCACCTTGACCGGGGCGTCCATCCTCACATGGATTATATCTATATCGTCCACCTGGGTCCACAGCATCATGCTGCTTGTATTGTAGATGTCGCCTATCCACTCGCCTCTCCTTACCGTTTCTCCCTCCTGCTTGTATATGGAAGCTACAACGCCGTCCATGCTGGCGGTTATCTCCATCTGTTCCATGCTTGCCCGCAGCTTCCTTACCTGGGACCTGAGCTCGCGGATTTCCTCAACCTTGCTTTCCAGGGTCTTCTGCACATCGGACCCCGTCATGGATACTATCGGGTCGCCCTTTTTTACTGTCTGCATCTCGTAAACGTAGACCTCGGTTGCAATTGCCTCGGCCCTGTTGATGATTCTCTCCTCCTTGATGAATTTTTCTACCTGGGCGGTGTTTGCAAACGACATGATATTCCCGGTGCCCGTATCAATGCAAATGTTGACATTCATCAAGGGCTGCACAAGGCCGGGGTTTTCTCCTTCAATATCCACTATGTAGACATAGCCCTTTGCAATGCCTTTATCGTTGACATCGGGTATGGGGTTGGGGTTGACGTTCACGATTTTCCCCTCGATGAAACCTTCAAAGGCCGAAAAACTGAGCAGGACCGTCTGCCCGGGGCTTACCATTTTGAATTCGGCGGGGGTCAGCTTTGCCCTTATCTTGTACCTGGAATCATCCACTATGCGGGCCACGATATGCCCCAGGGGAATTTCTTCGCCCTCCACCACATCCAGCCTGGATACCTTGCCATCCACGGGAGACCTTAACGTTATGCCCTTTGCGGGGTTTATATTTTCAAGCTGGTCTACGGGAACGCCTGTCATCTCAGACAGTTCTTCCTCTTTGTTCCTAAGCCTGGTTTCGGCCTCCTCTACCTGGTTCTCCAGGTCGGGGGATTTCAGTATTGCCAGCACCTGGTCCTTAACAACCGCATCTCCAGGTTCAACCAGTATGCTGGCTATGGTGTACTGCGCCGATACCATATCATAATCATAATCGCCGAGCACCCTTATACCGCCGCCGCGGGTCGGGTTGAGCATGCCGGTGGTGTTTACCCCTACCGTTATGTCTCCCCGTATTACCTCCTTGGTGGCGTAGACCGGACCCTGCGTCTGCTTCGCATCTGCCGGCACCAGCTGCTTGTATGCATATAGGCCTCCGCCCACTACGATTACTACGATTACTATTATTGCAATCAACCTCTGTGACATGAGTTTTCCCCCTTGCTATTGAATGTTTTCTATTTTTTCTATTTGACCGTCGAGAAGATGGTATATCTTCCGGCCGTAAAGCGCAATGTGCCTTTCGTGGGTTACCTGCACTATCGTGATGCCCGTTTCCCGGTTGAGCTTCCGGAAGATTTCCATAATGTTTTCGCTGGACTTGGAGTCAAGGGCGCCGGTGGGTTCGTCGGCCAGGATGAGGGAAGGGCTGCTTACGATAGCCCTGGATATTGCCACCCTCTGCTGCTCACCGCCCGAGAGCTGCGACGGCAGGTGGTCTATCCTGTCGCCCAGCCCCACCGATTCGAGAGCTGCTTTTGCCTTGTCCCGCCGCTCCTTTCCCCATACTCCGCGGTAGATAAGGGGAAGCTCGACGTTCTCCAGGGCTGTGAGGTTGGGCAGCAGGTGAAAGCTCTGGAATACAAACCCGATAAACCTGTTGCGTATTTCCGCCAGTTCCCCGTCCCTGAGCTTCTCTACGTGCCTGCCGGCAATACTGTATGTACCTTCGGTGGGGAGGTCGAGGCAGCCGATGACGTTGAGCAGCGTGGACTTCCCCGACCCGGACGGGCCCATGATGGATACGAATTCGCCGTCTTCTATGGACAGGTTGATGCCGGTAAGGGCATCCACCTGCAGCTGGCCGCTCCTGTACCTCCTTGAAATATTGTTCAGTTCAAGCAAAGCCAATCTATAACTCCCCCTTCATTATATTAGATCGCAGATCGCAGTCGGCAGATCGCAGGTGCAAGATCAGATCACAGATCACAGATCACAGAATTACAGGTACTAGCCACTAATCACTGGCCACTGATAACTGTTCTCTGGTCACTTACGCTACGAAGAAAGTGTGTCTTATTTCAAATAATAAAAGAAAAATGTAAAAATATAACTGTCCATAGATGTAATTCTATCATTTAACCCTGAGGAATTAAACCCAGGAATGGAAATTTGCCGAATATAAACTGCGGGCCGGGTTAAGGGAAAATGATTTTCTAATCAAATTTTAATCCTTTTTTAATATGTATTTAAGAATATACCCTTACAATACTGGTTGGTAAACTTTCTACATAATAATTATAGACGTAGCAGGGGGGCATTTGGTTCCATTAAATATATGACTTTTGTCATATATGTAATATAAAAAACATTACTTGGTATAGAGGTTGATGGAATATGAATATTATATGATGTGATTAAGGTATGGGGACACACCTTTAGCTTTGGTATGCCTTATGGATAAGGAATGTCCCCGTTATAGAAAAAGTTTACATATTGTTAACAAATTTTGCATTGACTAGAGCAGGGGCGGCATAATATAATATTGTCATGCCGACCGAACGGTCGGTCAGAAAGATATGGAGGGATTTGTGTGATTCGTGTGAGGAAAAGGTACATAGTATTGATTTTTGTAGTATTGATAGCAGTAGTTCTGTCTATATCATACTACAGCAAGACAAAGGGCAGGGATAATAGCACTGTGGCGGATATGAAAAAAACACCGGTTGAAACCGTTCAGGCGGTTAAGGGATATATAGCTTCTACTGCGGTGGTTTCAGGCAAGCTGGAAGCCCTGCATGAGGTGGATGTGGTAGCCAAGGTGCCCGGGAAGGTGAAGGAGATAACCTCCCGGGTAGGGCAAAAAATCAACAAGGGAGAGACCATATTCGTCATAGACGACACCGACCTTAAGGACCAGCTGCAGCAGGCCCGGGCCGCCCTTTCCATGGCGGAGGCGAACTACCGCCAGAACAGGGAGAGGTATGAAAACGCGAGGAAGGACCTGGAGAGGATGGAGCAGCTCTATAAGGATGGTGCTATCTCCGAGCAGATGCTTGAGCAGGTCAGGGCCAGCGCGTCGGATGCGGGGCTCCAGGTGCTGGAGGCCCAGATAGAGCAGGCAAAAGTCTCCTATGATATGGTTCTCAGGCAGTACAAGGAATGCTGGGTTGCGTCACCCATACAGGGGGTTGTTGCCTATATAAACGTAGGAATAGGCCAGACCGTGGCGCCGGGGGTGCCGGTGGCCGTTGTTGTTGATATGTCCAGGGTTGTGCTGGAGGGCTCTATAGGGGAGAACCTGGTCAACCAGGTTTCCGCGGAAGGCGAGGTTGACGTGAAGATACCCTCTGCCGGGGATAGGGTATTCAAAGGTATTATAAAGGAAATAAGTCCGGCGGCGGACCAGAGAACGGGTCTTTTCGGCCTGAAGGTTGAGATAGATAACCCCGATGGCCTGATAAAACCCGGTATGTTTGCAGAGGCCGCCCTTGTGAAGGAAGCCAGGAGCGATACTATAGTGATACCTTCATCGGCAGTGCTTGCGAAGGGCGGGGAGAAGTACGTGTACCTCGTTGATGACGGCAAGGCGGTATTCAGGAAGGTTACGACCGGGGTAAGCGACGGGGAAAGGATAGAGATTGTCGCCGGTATAATGGATGGCGAAATGGTGATAGTCAAAGGCCAGAACTATGTGGAGGACGGGGATCCTGTCGAGGTTGTAAGGGGTGACGGTCAGTGAAGATATCCGATATTTCAATAAACAGGCCGGTCACCACCATAATGTGCGTGCTCATCGTGATACTGCTCGGCGTGGTATCCCTGGGCAACATAGCCCTCGACCTTCTGCCCAACATATCCATTCCGGTTGCAGTTGTCTCGATAGACTACAGCGGGGCAGGACCCAGGGAGGTTGAGTCCCTGGTTACCCAACCGCTGGAATCCATACTGGGCACCGTTGCCAATGTGAAATCAATTTCCTCCACTTCATCGGAAGGAAACTCGACGGTCATAGTACAGTTCAACGACGGGACCGACATGGATTTCGCAGCGTTGAACATTAGGGAGAAGGTGGACCTTGTCAAGGCCTATCTTCCTGCGGATACAGGGACGCCGTTTATTCTGAAGCTGGATCCGACCATGATGGCTATCATGCAGTTGAGCGTATCGAACGGCGGGGATGAAGTGAGCCTTAAGAATGTTGTTGAGGACGAGGTGGCTCCAAGGCTGGAGAGGGTGCCCGGGGTGGCGTCGGTCAGCTACGAGGGCGGTCTCACCAGGGAGCTTAGGGTAGAGGTATACACCGAGAAACTCAACGGGTATGGTTTGTCCCTGGGACAGATTGTCCAGAGCCTGAGGACCGAGAACCTCAATCTCCCCGGCGGCAGCGTGGACGATGGGAACAAGAGGTATATACTGAGGACAACGGGAGAATTCCAGAGCATAGCGGAGATAGAGAACATACCCATAAGCCTGCCATCAGGCGGCATTATAAGGCTTAAGGATGTGGCGGATGTCAGAGATACCTATAAAGAAGTTACTTCAGAAATAAGCACGAACGGTAAACCGTCTATGATGATAGATATAAGGAAAGAAAGCACCGCAAACACCGTACAGGTTGCCAGGAGGATTCATAAAGAATTAGACAACCTGAGGAAGGAATTCGCCGACCTGGATATAGTTACCATAGTGGACACTTCGACGTATATAGAGAAAGCCATAGGCAACGTGGCGAACATCGCGGTGCTGGGAGGGTTTCTGGCCATAGCGGTCCTGTACCTGTTCCTGCGGAATTTCAGGACCACCTTCATCATAGGTGTGGCCATACCCATATCGATAATTGCGACCTTTTCGCTTATATACTTCAACGGGCTGACACTGAACATGATGTCCCTGGGGGGATTGGCCCTGGGGGTGGGCATGCTGGTTGACAACTCCATAGTAGTGCTTGAAAACATATTCCGGTACCGGCAGGAGGGGTACGGCAGGATAGACGCCGCGCGGGAAGGCAGCAGCGAGATAGCCATGGCGGTTGTTGCGTCCACCCTTACCACCATAGCGGTTTTTGCGCCCATAGTATTCGTGCAGGGTATCGCGGCACAGCTTTTCAGGGAACTGGCACTTACCGTGACATTCTCGCTGGTCGCATCGCTGATCGTTGCGCTTACGCTCGTTCCGATGCTTTCATCCAAGATGCTCAGAATAGAAAAGGAGAGCGGCAAACCCAGGAAGTTCAGATGGGTATCAAATGTGCTGGACCTATGGAACAAAGGCTTTGACAGGCTGGACAGGAGATACAGGGGTGTGCTGGCGTGGGTGCTGGGACACAGGAAGACCACGGTTATAGCTCTGGTGCTGCTGTTTGTCGTATCCCTTGCCTCGGTGGCGCTGGTTGGGGCGGAATTCTTCCCCAGCATGGATGGGGGCTATATCACCGTCAATATAAATTTACCCAAGGGTACGGTGCTGGAGGAGACCACCTACACCTGCAATCAGGTTGAGAGGATACTCAGGGATATTCCTGAGATGGAGGATATACTTGTAGCTACCGGATACGGCGGGGGAATGACCTTCGGTTCAAACGCGGATACCTCTTCGGCGATGATATGGGGCAAGCTGAAGCCCCTGAGTGAGAGGAAAAGGAGTTCCTTTGAGGTGGCCGATGAGATAAGGGCCAAGGTGGCGGTTATTCCCGGCGCCGAGATAAGCGTGGCTTCCATGTCCATGATGTCCTTCGGCGGTACGGGAGACCCCATAAGCATAAGGATTAAGGGCGACGACCTTGACGAACTTGCCGCTATTTCAGAGGACGTCAAGGAGATCGTCCAGAGCGTTGAGGGGACGAGGGAGACCACCTCATCCCTTGACGAAGGGAAACCGGAGCTGCGTATCAGGGTGGACCGCAACCGTGCATCCAGATACGGATTGAACGCCACAACCATAGCCTCCACCCTGCAAACCGCCGTTGAAGGGCAGGTGGCCACCAAGTACAGGGTAGGCGGAGACGAAATAGATATACGGGTTGTAATGAAAAAAGAAGGCTGGAGCGGGATAAACGACCTTAATAACCTCACCGTTGCTTCCCCTATGGGTTACCAGGTGCCCCTGAGTGAAGTGGCGGAGGTTGTTATCGGCGAAGGACCCGAAACGATAAACAGGGTTGACCAGGTCAGGGTGGTAACGGTCAGCTCGGGGATCTTCGGCAGGGACCTCGCAGGCGTCATGAGGGATATACAGGCAAGGCTCACTGAGTATCCGCTGCCTTCGGGATATGTTATAGAGTACGGCGGGGAAAACCAGGAGATGGTGGAGTCCTTCCAGGACCTGGCTTTGGCCTTGATGCTGGCAGTCGTCCTGGTGTATATGATAATGGCATCGCAGTTTGAATCCCTGGTGTACCCGTTTATAATAATGTTCTCGGTTCCCTTCGCCTTTACTGGGGCGCTGGGTGGCCTGGCAATTACAGGCAGGACGTTTAACCTGCCGGCGTTTATTGGTATAATAATGCTGTCGGGTATAGTGGTAAACAACGCCATAGTTCTTGTGGACTATATCAACACGCTGAGGTCCAGGGGTATGGACAGGAACGAGGCCATACTCAAGGCAGGGCCGGTAAGGCTGAGGCCTATACTGATGACGGCGCTGACAACCATACTGGGGCTGATGCCGATGGCAATCGGCATCGGGGAGGGCACCGAGGCCCAGGCTCCGTTGGCAACAGCGGTTATCGGGGGATTGGCTTTCTCGACGGTCCTGACCCTGGTGGTTATACCTGTTATGTACACTCTGGTGGATGATTTCGGCAAGAAGGTAAGCAGAAAGGTTTTCAGGGGCCGCAAGGTTGAAGCGGAAAGCG
Organism: Bacillota bacterium; assembly: GCA_013540605.1. Taxonomy (GTDB): domain Bacteria; phylum Bacillota; class Clostridia; order Ch29; family Ch29; genus Ch29. The sequence goes on along the minus strand of JABVCK010000002.1, from coordinate 159,276 downwards.
ACATAAGTTCGTAGTTCGGATAACTGAAAAAGGAAAAATCGGGGACATTCCGCGGCAAGGAATACCCGCACTGCAGCGGTGTGTCCCCATACCTTGAAGGAGGTTGCTTAGATGAAGAAAAAATCCGTACTGGCGCTGGTCAGCCTGATGGTGGTTTCGGCTATGTTCATGACCGGGGCTGCCGCAGATCAGGGAGAGGATGTAAGGAGTTTTACGCTCCAGCAGGCGGTTGATTATGCGCTGGAGAACAGCAGCGCCATAAAGCTGGCGGATACCGCCGTGGATAAGGCCAACGTAAGCCTTAGGGAGGCAAAAAGTGCGTACAACAGCGCGGATAAGATGTCCAGTGCCGAAAGAAGGGCTATGGGGCTATCCTTTGAGGCAGCATTTGAGAACGATAAGCTGAACGAAGGGTATTATAAGAAAATGGCCGAGATGGGCCTTACCCTTGCAGAGAAGGGCAGGGAGCAGGCCGCTGAAGGCGTCAAGATGGGCGTGCAGAGCGCCTACTTTGATCTGCTGTTTGCCAGGGAGAAGGTGGAGATACAGAAGAGCGTGCTGGATTCCGCCCGGAGGGATATGGACGTGGCAAACAGGAAGTATGAGCTGGGCATGGTATCCCAGATGGATGTGCTGTCCTACGAGGCCAGCCTGGAGACTGCAAAGCTCAACTACGCCGCTGCCTTAAGGGATGAGGAATACAAGCGGATGAGCTTCAACAGGACCCTGGGGCTGCCGCTTGGGACAGCGGTGGAGCTGACCGATGCGCTGAGCCACCAGCAGCCCCCGGAGGTGGACATAGAGGAGAAGGTCGCCCTTGCGCTGGAGAACAGGTACGAAATAATAGCTGCCAAGGGTCAAAGCGACCTTGATAAGATGAATTTCGAGCTTACGGCTTCGTGGTACCCGGACAACACCTATGTCCATCAGCAGGCCAAGTACCAGGCCGAAAGCAGCGCCTACAAGCTGGTGAGCGCCCAGCAGGATGTGGAGCTATCGGTGAGAAAGGCGTACATGGACATGATGAGCGCCTACGACAGCATAGCAGTGCTGGGCAAGAATGTGGAAACGCTGCAGAAGGCCTATGACATTGCAAAGCTGAGGTATGACGTGGGGATGGCCACAAACCAGGACGTCATCAACGCCCTGAATTCTCTGAACGACGTTAAGCTGCAGCAGCTCAAGGCCATTCACGGGTATAACCTTGCCAGGATTCAGTTCGAGGCCTCCTACGGCGTGGGTATCGGCTCGGCCGGTGGGTTTTAGTTGATTTCTCATTGTTATTTTATTTACGGGAAGAGGTTATATGATGAAAACAACGGGAAGAAAGGGCCAGATACTTGATGCTGCTGCCCGGGTATTTAGCGAGAAGGGGTATCACAGGGCCAAGATAGAGGATATTGCCGCCCGGGCCGGTGTCGGCAAGGGTACCGTTTATGAGTATTTTTCCAGCAAGCGACACCTTTTTGAAGAGGTTATGGACAATGTGCTGGAGACCTATATGTCCCAGGGTCTTGAGGCAATAAGCGGGACAAAGGATCCCAGGGAGAAACTGAAGATTTTCATCAAATACCAGCATTTGTTTTTCATTCACAAAGAGCATATCGCCAGGCTGCTGATGAGGAGCTCGGGTGAAATCCGCGAGGATATGGTGGAAAAGCTCATGGTCTATAGGACACATTTGCTGAAGTTTGTAGGCAGCATCATCGAAGAGGGGGTCAGGCAGGGACTCTTCCGGGAAGTGGACCCCTATTACGCGGCGATCCTCTTCATGGGGGTGCTCCAGGAGGCCGGAACCATGATGCGCACAGGCCAGGGGATAAGCGAGGAAGCCCTCGACAAAATGCTGGATTATTATCTGCACGGCATAGGCAAATAGAAGCACAAAATATATCAAGGGGACGGTTCTCTTGATATATTTTTTTATAAGTAAGATTATAACTTTATCCACAAAAATACAAAGTATACTTTATATTTTTGTGGATAAAATACAAAACATAAGTTATAATGATGATTGAAGGGAGGGGAGCATGATGCCAATTGCAACTTCGGAGAACATCATTAAACTGCTTTACTCATATAATCCATGGTGGCGGGACGGTATTTTGCCCAAAGAGTTTTTAAAGCCAATTAAAAGATTCGCCTATTATGAAGCCATGAAGCTTTTTACCCACCCTGAGCTAAGAAGGCACGTAATACTTTCGGGAGCAAGGCGGGTAGGAAAAACGACGATACTTTACCAGATGATTGAGGCTTTGCTGAAACAGGGCGTTGAGGCCAAAAAAATCCTGTACATCTCATTTGATCATCCACTGTTAAAATTTTGCGGTATGGATGAGGTTATGACTATTTACCAAACAAATATTTTGCCGGCAGAAGAAACGTATTTGTTTTTTGATGAAATACAATACACGGCTGATTGGGAGAAATGGCTGAAGGTGTTCTATGACACCAAACCCGGCTGGCATATTGCTGCCACCGGTTCTGCAAGTCCTGTTCTTGTTCAGGGGGCAAGCGAAAGCGGTGTCGGGCGCTGGAGCGTTATCCAGGTTCCAACCCTGTCTTTCTACGAGTATTGTGAACTTACACAAGTTGATGAGCGGCCTAAATTAGATTTATCAATCAAGCCGACGGCTCTTGTGGACCTTAAGCAGCATGAACTAAATGATATCATGAACCGTCTTTCACCGCTGCAGAAGCATTTTCACCGTTATTTGACAGTGGGCGGTTTCCCTGAACTTGCTCTGTCAAAGGATGATTACTATGCTCAAAGGATGCTGCGGGAGGATGTGGTGGATAAGGTTCTGAAGCGCGATATTCCTTCACTGTTTAGCATCCGCAACGCGGCAGTGCTGGAAAAGGTATTCCTGTATCTGTGTTTTAACTCATCAAATATCATTAATATTGCGGCGATGAGCAAGGAGCTTGATAATACGTCGGCAGCGACGGTATTGAATTATATCCATTTTCTTGAAAGGGCAAACCTGATCTATGTGAGCTACCCGGTAAGCCTTGATGGCAAGAAAATACTCAAGGGCAAACCGAAGATATATATTGCCGATGCTGCCATTAGAAACGCTGTGCTCATGCTGGACAACGTCCTTGCTAATCCGGAGGAAATGGGTATCATGGTGGAAACTTCGGTATATAAACATCTTGCTGCCTTTTACTACCGATTGAATACTAAAGTCGGGTATTACCGTAAATCAGGCGGCAGCGAAAGGGAGATTGACGTTGTGGTCGAATTTCCGCAGGGCAGAATTCTAGCGGAAGTCAAATACCGGGAAAACGCCGTTATTAAGGAAAGCGATGCCATTGTCGAGATGTCTATGAAAAAAGGCAGAGTGGCAGCCTCAATAGTCGTCACAAAAAAACCCGAAGACTATGGCGTGATGCCGCATCCAACGAACGTTCCCATTATGCGTATTCCGGCCCATGCGTTTTTGTATTTGCTGGGGCATGCGGAAAGGGCCCTTTACCTTATGTAGTATCAAGGGAGGCTCTCTTGATATATTTCTTGCTGGAGACTAAAGGAGAGTTAAGCCGGGGTTGACGGTTGTATATACTTTGTATATACTTTAAGTAAGAGGTGATCATATGTATACCACAATCCAAAAGTGGGGAAATAGTCAGGCGGTAAGACTTCCCAAGGCTGTACTTGAAATGGCAAAACTCAAAGAAAATGATGAGGTAGAAATAAAGGTTCAGGATGGCAACTTGGTTATCATTCCCGTAAAAAAGCACAAAACCTTAGAAGAGAGAATCGCTGAATATAAAGGGGAATACAGATGCGGTGAATGGGACACCGGAAAGCCTGCAGGTAAAGAGGTGTTTTGATGGGATATATACCGGAGCAAGGCGATATTGTATTTTTAGAATTTGATCCTCAGGCAGGGCATGAACAAAAAGGGAAAAGGCCCGCGCTGGTTGTCAGCAACACCACTTATAATAGGTTTACCAACATAGCTGTGGTATGTCCGATTACCAATACCCATAGAAATTTTCCGCTGCACGTTGAGCTGGATGAAAGAACCAGAACAACGGGAGTTATTATGTGTGAACAGGTTAAAGCTTTAGATATACACGCCAGAAATGTATCTTTTCATGAAAAAGCCCCAAAGGATATAGTTGAAGAAGTTGCAGATATTTTAATAGGGTTTGTGGAAATTGAGAAATCAAGGTAACCGAAGGTCAATTTGTTTAATTTTTCCTTTAATAGTGGTAAAATATAAAAAATAGCTTAAGGGAGTAGTAACCATGATTAAGGAAACAGACATCGGTTTGATTATACAAAAGCTTATAGAGAGACTCGATCCCTGCCTGATTTACATGTTTGGCTCCGCAGCCAGGGGAGAGATGACCGGAGAAAGCGATGTGGATATAGCATTTTTATGCGATTGTTCACCGGATGAATATGAGATTTATGTTATAGCACAGGAGATAGCATGTATGCTGGACAGGGAGGTTGACCTGGTTAACCTTGAAAGAGCTTCAACGGTCTTGCAGGCACAGGTGGTAAGCACAGGCAAGGTCATATACTGTAAGCATCAGGGAAAAAGGATGATATATGAAATGAATGTGCTGAAAGATTATGCCAGGCTGAACGAAGAGCGCAAACCTATTATCGAAAAAGTAAAAGAAAGAGGATCTGTTTATGGAAAATGATATAGTGCTCAATAAGCTTCAAATTATTGAACGTTGTATCGAAAGAATTAATGATGTATATGGAAGCAACCCCGAGAATTTAAAAGACTTTACGAAGCAGGATTCGATAATTCTCAACATTCAAAGGGCATGCGAGGCGTGCATCGATCTGGCTATGCACGTCATTTCGCATAAAAGGTTAGGCCTTCCCCAGAGCACCAGGGACGCCTTTGATTTGCTTGAACAGAGAGGGGCTATTGATTCTGAGATGGCAAATCGCCTTAAAATGATGGTTGGATTCCGCAATATTGCAGTGCATGAATATCAAAAGCTCAACCTTAATATAGTGCAAAAGGTTATTGAAGCTCACCTTCAGGATTTGTTGGAATTTGCGCGGCTAGCTCTGAAAATGTAAACTCAAATTTGCTCCTTTAGCAGACCAAGGGGACGGTTCTTGAAGGGTTCAATCGGAAGTTTTGCGCGCGAAAAAGGCTCAACAGTCAGTTGTTTACTGGTTGTTGAGCATTAATAATACCTATCCACAAAAATACAAAGTATATTTTATATTTTTGTGGCGTCGTGCGCTGGAGCGTTATCCAGGTTCCAACCCTGTCTTTCTACGAGTATTGTGAACTTACACAAGTTGATGAGCGGCCTAAATTAGATTTATCAATCAAGCCGACGGCTCTTGTGGACCTTAAGCAGCATGAACTAAATGATATCATGAACCGTCTTTCACCGCTGCAGAAGCATTTTCACCGTTATTTGACAGTGGGCGGTTTCCCTGAACTTGCTCTGTCAAAGGATGATTACTATGCTCAAAGGATGCTGCGGGAGGATGTGGTGGATAAGGTTCTGAAGCGCGATATTCCTTCACTGTTTAGCATCCGCAACGCGGCAGTGCTGGAAAAGGTATTCCTGTATCTGTGTTTTAACTCATCAAATATCATTAATATTGCGGCGATGAGCAAGGAGCTTGATAATACGTCGGCAGCGACGGTATTGAATTATATCCATTTTCTTGAAAGGGCAAACCTGATCTATGTGAGCTACCCGGTAAGCCTTGATGGCAAGAAAATACTCAAGGGCAAACCGAAGATATATATTGCCGATGCTGCCATTAGAAACGCTGTGCTCATGCTGGACAACGTCCTTGCTAATCCGGAGGAAATGGGTATCATGGTGGAAACTTCGGTATATAAACATCTTGCTGCCTTTTACTACCGATTGAATACTAAAGTCGGTTATTACCGTTTCTTGTAAGAATGCAACAGAGAAAAATAAAAATAGAAGATGTGATAGATTGCATACTTGATGGAGATATTATAGAGGATTATCCTTTAGATTATCCATATCCAAGCTGTTTGATTTTAGGGAAGACTGATGCAAATCAGGCACTTCATGTGGTTTGTGCAGTTGGACAGGGCAGGGTTTGGATGATATCAGCCTATTATCCGGATTGTGACCAATGGCATGAAGATCTCAAGACAAGGAGGGATAAAAAGTGATGGATTGCATTGTGTGTAAAGGAGAGTTAATTAAAAAAGAAATCAACCATATTGTTGACATAGAGGGACAGATTATCATTATTAAAAACGTACCGGCAGAGGTTTGCAAGCAATGCGGGGAAAGTTTCTTTGAAAATCAGGTAGCATTGAGACTTGAGCAAATCGTTGAAGAAATTAGAAGCAATAAGGCGGAAATTACCATTGTCAACTATTATGACAAAGTGGCGTAGGCAAACAGGGACGGTTGTTCAATAAAGAAAAATCCTCCTTCTACAACTTCTACAAAATGAAGGAGGGCAAGGAGGACCGTTTGCCTATACCAGCCCCGTGATGGCGCCAATGCCGAAGAAAATGACGATGGACCCCGAAATGACGTTGATCAATCTCAGATGCCCGGGGTTCAGGCGGGAACGGAACACGCTTACCCCGAAGCTCAGCGCGAACCACCAGGCTGCGGAGCCCGTAAACACGCCCGAGACCAAAACCCAGGGAGTGGCCGCATCCTGTACGGCGGCTGCACCCAGGCTGGCAAAGACAGCCATGAAGAAGATTATGGTCATGGGGTTTGTCAGGGTAAGGAGCAGCGTGGACAGATAAGAACCTATGAGCCCTTTGCCTTTGGCCGCGGCCTGCTCCTCAGCAGGCTTGGCAGCAAGCATTCTGGCTCCCAGACAGCAGAGCAGGATGCCCCCGACGAGGCTTATCCATTGCTTATGGCCCACCAATATGTTTGTAATCACTGTCATCCCGAATCCGGCGATGATGCCATAGATAACATCGGCGGAGGCGGCGCCGAGACCGGACATCAGCCCTGCGATCCTTCCGTGGGCCAGGGTCCGCCTGATGCACAGTATCCCGATCGGCCCGACCGGTGCCGCTACCGATAAACCGATGATAATTCCTTTCACAAAGACGGTAAAATACATGGCTTTCCCTCCAAGATATAAGCTCAAATTTGCTCCTTCAGCGTAGACAGCACTACGATGGTATTGGTCTTTGCAGCAGACAGTTCTTCCTTCAATTTTTTCGTGATGAAGCGTTCCAGGTCTGAAGTGCTTTCCACAGCGACTTTTAACAGGTAGTCGGATTCTCCGGCTATATGATGGCATTCGAGTACCGCATCCATTTCCCCGACTTTCTGTCTGAATTTCGATAGGTGCTGCGGGTCAACATTTACAAGTACGAAAGCCATCAGACACAGTCCGAGTTTTGAACGGTTCAAGATAACCGTATACTGCTCGATGACTTTGGATTCCTCAAGCTTGCGGATTCTTTCCGATACCGCGGGGATAGACAGCTGTATCTTCCTGCTTATCTCGGAGCTTGTCATCCTGCTGTTGCCCTTCAGCAGCTCAATGATCCGCAGATCTATATTGTCCATACCAAATATCCCCTTTACATAAATTTTAAGCATATTATATGCGATGAATTATATATTGTAAACAGTTTTCAAAAATATACTAAAAAATTAATGAAAATGGCTATAGTGATTAAATAATTAAGTGTCGTCCTGAAGCAATTCGTGTATCTTTATTGAATGCTTTGACATGCGCATTATTTAGGCGTATAATATGTAATACAGGGAGGGAGCACGATGACCGCCAAAGAGGTGCTAAAAATCTTATATAAAGACGGATGGAGAGAAATTGAAGCGAGAACAAAAGGCTCACACATTCAACTGAAGCATCCTACTAAGGTTGGTAAGGTTACAGTGCCCAACCACAAAGGTGATATTGCTCCCGGTACCCTCAATAGCATACTAAAACAGGCGGGCTTGAAGTAAAGCCTTTGCTTAAATTTGGGGAGAGGAGATATATTAATTATGCGTAAACTCACTTATTTAGCAGTGTTTGAGCCAACTAAGACAGGTTATAGCGTATATTTTCCGGACCTCCCGGGCTGTGTAAGCTATGGAGAAGATTTTGAAGAGGCACAAAGGCAGGCTGCTGAGGCGTTGGGCCTGCATCTATATGGCATGGAAAAAGACGGAGAAGAAATACCTGCCCCATCTAAAAAACCACAAGTGGATCCTGAAACAGCAGCAGGATATATAGTATCTTCTGTTACCGTTTTTCCTGACATTGTAAGAAATGAATTAGATAATAGGGCGGTGAAAACAAACCTGACTATACCTGCATGGTTAAAGGAACTGGCAGAGGCTCAGGGTGTGAATTATTCCAAGGTGTTTCAAGCTGCTCTTATGGATTACCTCGGTATACACCAACCATCAGAGAGAGGCAAATAGGGATAAACCCTCCCTGTTTGCTTTTTCTCTATTGTGTTATAATTTTTTTAACGATTGCAAATGGAAATGGGGGTGAGGTCATGTCATACCTCCTCAGCATAAAGGACACGGTACAAAACGTTGCCGACGCGATATCCGCTGCGCTCAACATGGCTATCTGCATTGTGGACGACGACCTGGTGGTGGTCGGAGGCACCGCCAAATACAGGGAGTTGTCCGGCTCGGTGCTGGATACCAACTGCATTTACAGAAAGGTGCTGGACAGCAAGGAGAAGCTGCTGCTGACCAATCCCGGCACAAATGAGCTCTGCCGCCCCTGCAGGCTTTTTAATAACTGCCCCGAGACCGCTGAGATGGACTGCCCAATCATAATGGACGGCAGCATAATAGGGATAATAAGCCTTGTGAGTTTTGATGAGGAGCAGGCCGGCAATATGGTAAGGAACAAAGAGCACCTGTTCGCGTTCATCGAGAGGATGGCGGAGCTTATAGTCAGCAAGGCCAAGGAGAAGCAAAAGACCGATGAGCTGGCCCTGTTCGCCCGAAAGGTTGAGGCTATCATGTCCTCGGTCCAGGAGGGCATCATCGCGGTCAACGAAAACGGGAAGATAATCCATATAAACCCATCGGCAGAATTCATCCTTTCTATAGACCGGGAAACCTATATGGGAAAGGATATTGAGGGGCTTATCCCGGGCGCGCATATCACCAGCGTCTTGACGGAGGGCAAAGAATACAGCGACATAGAGATAGACTGCACCGCAAAGGGAAGGAGCATCCGGCTGATAAGCACCATCAAACCCTTTTCCAGCGGCGAGGAGATAAAGGGGTTTGTGGTGACCTTCAGGCCCTATTCGGAGTTCAGCAAGCTGGCCTTCAGGATGATGGGGAATGAAAGGAAGTATACCTTGGATGATATACTGGGCACCAGCAGCATAATGGCCCAGGTGAAGGAGCAGGCCGCTAAAGCCGCCGGAAGCAGCTCCACCATACTGATACGGGGGGAGAGCGGCACGGGGAAGGAGCTGTTCGCCCGGGCCATCCACAGCCAGAGCAGCAGGAAGGACGGCCCCTTTGTGACGCTCAACTGCGCTGCCATCCCGGAAAGCCTGCTGGAGAGCGAGCTGTTCGGATATGAAGAGGGAGCCTTCACCGGGGCGAAAAGGGGCGGGAAGCCCGGGAAGTTTGAACTGGCAAGCGGGGGCACGATATTTTTGGACGAGATAGGAGACATGCCCCTGTATCTGCAGGCAAAGCTGCTGCGGGTCCTTCAGGAGAAGAGGATAGAAAAGGTGGGAGGACTGTCCAGCATTGCCGTTGATGTGAGGGTAATTGCCGCAACCCACAAGGACCTTGAAGGCATGATGGCGAAGGGGGAGTTCAGGGAGGACCTGTACTACCGTCTGAACGTTATCCCGCTGCATATACCGCCTTTGAGGGATAGAAAGGGCGATATAGGGATGCTGGCGGACAGCTTCATATCCAAATACAACCACCTTCTGGGCAAATCCATCGCAGGGATGACCGATGAGGCGGCCAGGGCAGTGATGAGTTATCCGTGGCCGGGGAATGTGAGGGAGCTGGAGAATGCCATCGAGTATGCGTCAAACATGTGCACCGGCGAGTTATTGGGGGTTGAGCACCTGCCCGAAAGAATCCTAGTACGGTTGGAAAGCGGCGCTTCTGCCGCTGAGACGGAAGATATAAAAAAGGCGAGCAAGGAACTGGAGAAAAATATCATCCTCGACAACATGAGAATATACGGGGCAAGCACCAGGGACAAGGAGTTGATAGCTAAGAAGCTGGGGATCAGCCTGTCCACATTGTACCGGAGGTTAAGGAGATAGCGTTGTCATTTTTGACAAAATTGTCATTTCTGACAATGGCGCGGCGTACGAAGGGTTTCGACGAAATAGCTTGCAGGAGGGCAGCCTTTGCTGCTCTTTTTTTTTGAAGAAGTTTCAGCTGGCAGGCCGCAGACCGCAGCCGCAGGTGCCAGGTGCCCGGTGCCGGCTGCTGGCAGCCGGGGGCTGCAGGTATGGTTAACGGCTCGTCCTGCGGACGTATAGGCCAAGGCATCTGTGCCATGGGGGGAACCGGAAACAGAGTTATCGCGTCGTACCCCGCCACGTTTTTGTCAAAAATGACAATCAATCAAATCCTAACACCGGCTGAGCCCCGGGAAATCAGATGTTTTTTGGTTGGCATATTATATGCATTATACTATTTGGGCCGCTGGGAAATGCCTCAGAGGCCGGAGGCGTTTTCACACAGTCCTGTTTCTTACTAATCGGTGAACATGAGGTGATGACAGTGAGCAATAAAGGGCAATGGGTGGAAGTACACGACATCATACTGGAGCCGGGGCAAAGGGCGCCCCAGGTCCCGGAGGATACGGCTAAAGTGCCGCTTGAGATGCGGGCAAAGGGATTTCTGCTGGATGAAGGTGAAATCGGTGAAACGGTGAGGATAGAAACCCTGACAGGGCGCATAATCAGCGGGAAGCTGTCCAGGATTAACCCCGAGTATGGCCACAGCTTCGGCAAGCCTGTGAAAGAGTTGCTGGAGGTAGGCCCAAAGGTCAGAGACCTGCTGGAGGAGGTTTGGGAGCATGAGTAGGGACAACAGCTACATCGGTGTCATGGCCAGGAAAAATGAAATCATGAAGAGGGCGGTTGGCATTGATTATGATGCCTACTGCCTTGGAGAGCTATCCTTTGATTATGAGAGGATGATGGAGGAGACCGGCTACGCGCTGGACGAAATACGTAGGATACAGGCCGGTACGGGCGTAGGAAATACGCCTCTGATAGAGCTTAAAAACATTACGAGGCTGGTCCGCAAGGTATCCGCCCCAGGATACGGAGCCAAGATATATATTAAGGATGAGGCGTGCAATCCGTCGGGCAGCTTCAAGGCGAGAAGGGCTGCGGTTTCGGTATATCACGCCGAGAAGATGGGATACAAGGGAGTAATTGCGGCAACCAGCGGCAACTACGGGGCGGCGGTGGCGTCCCAGGCTGCCATGAGAGGGCTGAAGTGCATAATAGTGCAGGAGGTATACGACAGCACCGGGAAGGGTCAGCCCGAGATAATAGAAAAGGGGAGGAAATGCGAGGCCTACGGGGCCGAGGTGATGCAGCTCACCGTGGGGCCGGAGCTCTTCTATGTATTCCTTATGCTATTGGAAGAGACGGGGTACTTCAATGCTTCACTGTATACTCCCTATGCCATCGCAGGCATTGAGACCCTGGGCTATGAAATCGCCCGGCAGGTGAGACAAAGGGAGGGCAAAGGGCCCGAAGCGGTTATAATAACCCATGCCGGAGGAGGAAACCTGACCGGTACCGCAAGGGGGCTGATAAAGGCCGGATGCAGCAATACCAGGATAATCGGGGCAAGTGTGAATCTGCAGGGGCTGCATATGGCCAGCGACAGGGACTTCAACAGGAAGTCGTTCACCACAGGGCATACGGGGTTCGGCGTGCCCTTCGCCACGTGGCCGGACAGGACCGATGTGCCCAGAAACGCCGCAAGGCCGCTCCGGTATATGGACAGGTATGTAACGGTGACGCAGGGAGAAGTGTTTTTCATGACCGAGGTCCTTGCCCGGCTGGAGGGTCTGGAGAGGGGGCCCGCCGGGAACACCTCGCTGGCGGCGGCATTCTCGGTGGCTAGGGAAATGAAGGAGGACGAAGTGCTGGTGGTCCAGGAAACCGAATACACCGGGGCGGGCAAACACCCCACGGCGCAGCTCAGCTTTGCAGCCGAGCAGGGGGTTGAGATTATGACTGGGGACCCGTCTGAAGATTTGCCCGGTACGAGGATTGTGATACCGGAGCATCCCGGGCAGATAAGGGCAAGGGACATGGATATGGACAAGCTCAGGAAGTCGTATATCATCAACTGCCTTGAGCACTGCAGGGCGGTTGAGTTGACCGAAAGGGAGATGGAATTTCTGGCCGAGGAGACAAAAACATCGGTTGAATTTGTAAGGCAGTGCCTGAATAACCGTTAGGGGAGGTGAGCGCTCAAAAATACTTTTCAGGGGTAAGAAGCAAGAAGCAAGGGCATCAAGATTGATAAAGGGAGGGGAAAAAATGGCAGACAGAGGCAGGAAGGTTGAGTTTTATGGCGGAGAATGGATGTCCTTCATTCCATTCATTGTTTTCATTGTGCTTATCGTTTTGACAACCTTTGTGCAAAGCTCAATTTCGGACGGCGCATTGTGGATTCCGGCCTTTATGGCGCTTATTGCCGGTTTCTTCTTTGCAAAGGACAAAAAGCTTTACAGCGAAACCATCATTAGCGGAATGGCCAGCCGAGAAGCAATTGTGCCGGTGGTGTGCTGGATTTTTGCGGGCGTATTCTCAAGGATTTTGAGGGAGTCCGGCCTTGCCGGAGGCATTGCTGCAGCAGCAGCATCTATGGGCATTTCCGGAACGCCCTTCATCGTAGTGTCCTTTATTGCATCAGCAATCTTTGCAACAGCTTCGGGCACTGGTTTCGGGACCATTGCAGCAGGGATGGGCGTTTTATACCCGGCGGGAGTCGCCCTTGGCGCTCACCCGGCCCTGTTGGCGGGTGCAATTGTCTCCGGCGGGGCATTTGGCGACAACCTGGCACCGGTTTCGGACACGACTATCTGTTCTGCGACTTCACAGGGCGTGGACGTCCCCGGGGTTGTCCGGTCCAGGCTGAAATACGCTCTGGCCGCTGCAGCGATTACAATAGTTGGAATAATTGTGATAGGCATGACCTACCAGGGACAGGTTGCCGCCCTTGACACGACAAGCTACAACCAGAAGACGCTGATAATGCTGGTTCCTGTGGCCATTACAATCTGGGTGGCAATAAAGTCCGGAGACATCATCATTGCTACTACCATAGGCTCTGTTTTGGCGGGTGCAACTGCAGTTCTTGCCGGGCTCATGGATTTTATACAAATCGACCCCGGGCAGGAAGTGACTAAGAAGGCCCTGTTTAGGGTTGCAGGCTCCGGCCTTGACAGGACGGTGGACGGGGTGATTTACACGGGAATCAACAGCATGCTGCAGGTATCCATCTTGGCTATCCTTCTTTTCGGCTCAATCGCCGTAATGAGAGCCGGCCAGGGGGACCTGAAGCTTTTGAACTCCCTCGGCAAAATTGCCAAAGGGCCTAAGGGTGCTGAACTGTCTATCTCCGGCATGACTATTGCCCTTTCTTCGATAATGGGTTTGAATGCCCCGGCGATATTGGCGGTTGGCGCTTCCTTTGCAAAACCGTTGTCCAGAAAATATGGCATCAGCCCGTATAGGACCGCGAATCTGCTTGATGCAACTTCCTGTACGCTGGTATATTCTTTACCGTGGACTCCTGCGATAATTTATACCATTGGCTTTACCAGGGACGGTATTCACCCCCTTACGGCGCTGGAAGTTACTCCGTTTGTCCTGTACGCCTTCGCCATGATGGCGGTTATGTTCGCAAGCATCATGCTTGGCATCGGACGGCATGACAACATGACCGACGAAGAGATTAAAAAGATGAATATTGCAGCTTCCGAATAGAAAGACAGCTATCAAAAACTGTGATGGGGAGTGTTCTGCAGAGACATACGGGGACTGTTCTGGTCATATGGCCAGGACAGTCCCCGCTGCGATTACAAAGGCAGTTCCATCACTATCCATTCGCCCTGGAGGTCCTTCATCCTTCCTGTTTCCCCGAAGCCAAAACCCTGGTACAGCCTGAGGGCCGGCATGTTGCCGGGGCGCACCTCCAGCTTTACCGTATTGACGCCTTTTTCTTTAAGGCATGCAAGGCCTCTTTCTATCAACTGCTTTCCTATGCCCATAGACCGACAATCAGGGTGCACCGCCACCGACAGCACCTGTCCCGAACCACGGGCAGACCTGTTGAAGCGTATGTAGAAGAGCTTGTTCAGCGCCATCCTGTATAAGCTGCGCATGCCTATTCCGTATCTTCCGGCCAGGAATTTCCCGGCCGCCCTGAATGCATAGCCGCCGGTCAGGGCTTTGAGCCACAGCCTTTTTATGCTGTCTGTCACCACTATGTACCCAGCTATCCGGTCCTGGGCATCCACAGCCACAAAGAAGCTGTCATTATAGGTATTCATCAGCAGGCCAAATACGTCCTCCGCCGCTTCCCGGATTTCCGGCGTATCAGCCGCAAAGAAGCCTATGCTGTCTGAAAATGCAATACAGAACAGCCTGGCTACCTGTGGGACAAATTTCGGCTGGCATCTAGTTATCATCATAAAGAGCACCCTCTGTCTCGGACAGGCCCTTCAGTACTATCATCTGGTCCACTGTAATAAGCTGGTATCCTTGTTCCCTCAGACGGTCAATTATTATCGGCAGCGCCTTCACCGTGTTGCTCCTGTCCCCTCCCTGGCTGGTTATGATATTTCCGCTGTCATGGAACAGGACTATGGAGCCCGGGCGCACCCTTTTCAGAACGTATCGCACAATATCCGTGTACTTTATTTCCTCCCAGTCCTGGGATGAAACATCCCAGAGAACCAGGGTATACCTCTCCTGCCTTAGAATATCCTGCGCAAACTGCGAATATACGCCCCGGGGCGGCCGGAAAAGCGTGGGTTTTTCACCGGTTATGCCCTCCAGGGTTTTTTCGGCCAGCATTATCTCCCCGTAGGTGGCGGAATCCGAGAGGGGGATAAGGCTCCTGTGGGAGTTGGTATGGTTGCCGATTGAGTGCCCTTCTTCGTGCATTCTCTTTACTATTTCGGGATATTTTGCCGCGTGGCTGCCCACCAGGAAGAATGTGGCCTTCACATCCTTTTCCTTCAAAACATCAAGAATCTGCGGAGTGTATACCGGGTCGGGCCCATCGTCAAAGGTCAGCGCTATATAGTTGAGCTCCCTGGGGCCGTTCCTTATATATTCCATGTGCATTCCAAGGCCTTTATACACGTATCTGTTGAAAAACATAAGAACGGCCACGGACAATACCAGAAATACTGACAAAGCCCTCAGCAGGGTCCTGCGCCTGAAAATCCGGCTGTCCGCCAGGCGGTGGCCAATCTCTTCCAGGTGCGTAATGAACTGCAGCAGGGATACCAGCAGCGCAAACATTCCTATAAAAATCGATGAATCCGGTCTTTTCAGAACGAACATTGCTATAACGGTTACAGAGCTTGTTACCATAACCGACAGGTGGTGTTTTGCTTTGGCCCACCGGAGGGCAGCGTATATCAGCCCTGCGGCGATCCCGGTCAGGGGCATTGAAGCAAGCATGGTTCCCAGTATAAGCATCTCCCCGTCCCTCTCCCTGAAGCGGCGGGTGACAGGCCATTTGTGGCCAAGGGATACCCCGAGGGTGGATACGAGGAGAGACAGGCCGGTATGGTTGTACATGCCGGCAAGCAGAACACAGATGAATCCTTTGAAAAGTGTCCAGAAAGCGGCTTGCCTTCTGTCTTCCAGCCTGAAATCGATAAGACCTGCTCCGTATGACGCTATGAATATAACCAGGAATGAATTCATTGACACGCCCCCGAGCTTAGTTATCTTTATATATATCTAATTGTACTATTCAAGGCGCATTCCACGCAAATGAAAAAATTCTATTACCACCCCCAGAATATTCATAAACTCTGCGAATATATATTACGGATATAGGAGGATATTAATTGGGGACATTCCGCGGCAAGGAATGTCAATTGGGGACATTCCTCCTACCCCAGGCTCAGACTTCGGAGAGGAGGTGTGTCCCCTGGCCTTAAATGTAGCGGTGTGTCCCCTGACCTTAATTTAAAGGAGGAAGCGCACATGAAAAGACTGATGGCAATCACGCTAGCTGTTGTTATGGTACTGGGGGTCGCTGCAACAGGGTATGCAGCACCGAACTGGAAGACAGACGGGGGACTGCCTCCAGGGATACAGAAGCAGTTAACCCTGGCATTTTTCACCAGCCTGAAGGATCTGGATGATGTGCCATGGGCAAAAAACTCGATGGAGAAAATGGCGGTAAAGGGCATTATAAAGGGGTATGAGGACCTGACCTTCAAGCCCAATCGTTCGGTAACAAAGCTCGAGGCCATAGTCCTGGCTCTCAGGATAATGGGCTGGGAAGATAAAGCCGTTAAGACAAATGTCCTGCCTGCAAAATATAAGGGCTCGAAGGTGGACCAGTGGGCTGTGGGTTACATCAAGGTGGCCTATGACAAAGGGATTTTAGATGAAGTGGATATTCTCGACTTCAATCCCAACGAAGCGGCCAAGAGGTGGGAGGTAGCAAAATATTTCGTAAGGGCCCTGGGGTATGAGGAAGAGGCCCAGGACCATATGAAAGACAGGCTTAAGTTCAAGGACTATCCCGCCATACCCGTAGGGGCCGTGGGCTACGTTTATGTTATAAACGACCTGGGGCTGATGGTGGGTAACGCGGATGGAACATTCAACCCCAACAAGGCGGTATCCAGGGCGGAGATGGCTGTGCTCATGGATAGGATAGACGGCAAGGTGGACAGCGATGTGGACGAGAACGAAGTGGAAGGAAAGATAGTGGACATCGACTATGACGACTACGAGCTTACCCTTGAGGTGGACGGAGAAGAGGAAGATTATGAAGCCCTGGAGGGAATAGCCGTATACTACAACGGAAGCTATATCTCCTTTGACAAACTGAAGGAAGGCAACATCGTTCAGGTGCTGCTGGACAGCCAGGGGAAAATAATGTTCATAGAACTGAAGGATAAGACCGAAGACAAACTGGTATCCGACTACAGGGGAGAAGTAAAGGCAATAGACGCAGACGACAGGGAGATAACGATAAAGAGCGGTACGGCAATATTCATATTCGTTGTCAAGTCCGACGCTGATATCGAGGTCAACGGTGAGGATGCGGACCTTGAGGATGTGCTTGAGGGCGACTATGTGAAGCTGAAGGTTGACGACAGGAACAGGGTCATCAAGATACAGGCGGAGGGCGAAAGAAAAGGCGATGATGCAGCAGCCGAGGAGGTAAGCGGGACCATATACGCAATAACCACCGGCAGTGTCAGGGGTATAACGATAAGGCTGGACAGCGGCCGTATCAAGACTTACAACATTACCAGCAATACCGAAATCTTCCTTGACGGTGAGGATGCCGCCCTTTCAGAGCTTGAAACCGGCATGAAGGTGGTACTGGAGGTTGAGGGAAATGACGCCCTTGTAGTCGAAGCCGAGACAGAGGCGTCCGGACAGGTTGAAGGCGTGATATACAGGGTGAATGACGATACGATAAGGGTTAAGGTAGGAAGTTCCTACAAAACTTACACGATTGATGACGACACCGTCATCCTTCTGGATGGAGAAGAATCGGATGTAGGTGACCTTATGGTCGATATGAATGTGAAGGTCAGGTATAGAGCGGAACTGGCGGTAAAGATAGAGGCCGAGAGCCTGGCAAGCGAGGCTGAAGGAGTAATAAGCGAGGTAGGCAGGAACAGCATAAAGGTCAAGGTCGGGAGCACCACAAAGACCTTAACTATAAACAGCGGCACCAAGGTGTATATCGATGGAAAAGCGGCAGCGGCCGGTGACCTTAAAGTCAATATGGAGGTCCGGGTCAAGTTCAGGGCAGAACTGGCGCTGGAAATAAGGGCCAGCAGCGTATATACGGAAGTTGAGGGCGTAATTACGGGTAAAAACGCCAGTGATTCGACCATAACAGTTAAGGTTGGAAGCAGAACCAGGACTTATGGAGTCGGCGGCGCAGAAATCTATGTAGAAGGAGTAAGGGCGAGGTTCAGCAGCCTGAAGCTGGGCATGGATGTAAAACTCGAAATAGCCAACGGGACCAGCGCAGTGAGGGTAGACGCCGAACTTGACAGCGTTGAGGGAGAGGTCGTGTCGGTGGACACCGATGATATGGAAATAACCCTTGAAGTGTATGGCAGCACGGAGGTTTATGGCCTGGACGATGGCGTTGAAGTGGAACTGGATGGCGAAGATGCGGAACTGGAGGACATTGAGACAGGGGACGATGTCGAGCTTCTGTTTGAAGACGGCGTCGTAGTAAAAATAAGGGGTTAAAAGGAGTTACGGCTGCGGTTAAGCTCCCGCTCTGCGCGGGAGCTTAACTTTTGGGACAGGGGGGACGGTTCTTTTTGTCCCAGAATTTTGGGACAGAAAGAACCGTCCCCCCTGTCCCAAAAGAATCGTCCCCCCTGTCCCCTTTTCCTGACTGAAACAGCTTCATCCCAGATGTGCGCCTGACAAACGCAAAGCCGGTCGAAGGGTAAACTTTCTGCGGGAAAATAGTAGTAAACCTGAATATTTGTAGAAGGAATTACCCGTTATGTAAAGAATATTTATAAGTGAAGCAAAAGAAGAATCTGTTGATGGGGAGGATGATGGATTTGCCCAGGATAAGATTAGTTAGAGTGTTATCTGCAGTTATGGCCGTACTGGTAATCGTAACCGCATTACCTTTGAGTGCAGGCGCTGTAAGGGTGTTTACGGATGTGGCCGAGACCGACTGGTTCAATTCCTACATATTGAAGGTGAAAGAAAATAGCTTGATGAGCGGCTATCCGGACGCTACTTTTAAACCCAATGTATCAATCAATAAGATCGAAGTCGTCGCAGCTTTATGCAAGCTTGTAGGCATTCAAACCAGTGACTCGTCGATTGTGGTCTACAAGGCAAAGTACAATTCGGTAATGCAGAGCAACAGGATTCCCGACGACTGGTCCAGGGATTACATAGCCTATGCGCTGGAGAAGGGAATTATACAGCAGGAGGAGCTTGCCACCTTTGTAAAGAGTGACGGTACCGTGAACAACGCGAAAAGGTACGAGGTTGCCATATTCCTCGTAAGGGCGTTGGGGCTTGAGCAGGAGGCCAAGTCCTACGGCAATATCATACTGGATTTTAAAGACAACGAGCTCATTTCTCAGGGAACGAGGGGATACATAAAAGTATTGAAGGACAGGAATATAATGAAGGGAGACGCTGAAGGCAAGTTTAACCCGAACAATGAGATAACCCGGGCGGAATTTGCCACCGTACTTGCCACCTCCCTGGATTATGCCGGGGGAACCACGACACCTGCCGCTACCACGATTGAAGGTATAATCGAGGAAGTGGTCAGGGGAACCGGCAGGACAATAATCAAGATTTCCATGTCCGATGGGGGTATAGACATCTATGATGTTGATACGGCAGCCACCGTTAAGATAGATGGGCTGACTTCAACCATTGCCAGCGTTGCCGCAGGGCAGCAGGGCAGCTTCGGCATAAAGGACAACAAGATAGTGTCCATAAACGTGTCCAGCAGCGCTGTAGTTGTTGAAGGCATTATCAGGAGCGTATATACCGGGACCGAATACGGAATCCTTACCGTGGAAAAGAGCAGCGGGGACAGGGTTACGTACAATGTACCGGCAACGGCTGTTATCAAGCTTGACGGCACGACGGTCACCCTGGACAGGCTGAGTTCCGGGGATAAGGTAAAGGTTACGGCCAGCGGCACATACGCCACCAAGGTGGAGGCCGAAACAAAGACCAGGACTGCCATGGGTATATTCAACGGCCTGAAGACCGATATGGGTCTGATACTGATACTGAAGAAGGGTACCCAGGAGATCGAGTATCCGGTGGATGATGATGCGACGGTCAAGAGGGACGGCAGGACAAAATCCCTCAGTGACCTCCGCAAGGGTGACGAGGTGGAAATTACCACCGAATACGGGATCGTTACCAATATTGTTGCAGAAAGCACCGACAGGGAAGTGGAAGGCACCATTTATTCCCTGCTCATTGCCCGCCCCCATCAGTTGACCATATTGACTAAAGACGGCAGTACCGAAACCTTTTTGGTTCCCGTCGACGTGGACATAGAGATAGACGGCAAGACCGCCAGCATATACGACCTCAGGCTGGATTACAAGGTTGATGTGGAAGTCGAAAGCGATGAAGTGGTGACCATAGAGGCAACCTCGGTCGTATCCCAGAACGAGGTTATAGGCACGGTCCAGTATGTGAATACCAGCGTCAATGTTATTACTCTGAAGGTTCTGGATGCGTCGACCGGCGCCTATATCGTGAAGCAGGTGAACGTAAACGACAATACCAGGATTATCAATAACAGCGGCACCAGGAGATATTTGAGGAATATAGAAGTGGGCGACAGGCTTGTTGTGGTCGGGCATTCGGAACTCGGGGTATTCATCGCGGATACCATTATGATTACCAACAGGTAAACATAAAAAAACAAACACCCTGCAGCCGCAGGGTGTTTTGATGGTGCCGGCTTTGGCAAGAATTAGCTTTGAAAGGATTGATTCCACGCGGAATTATGAGATTGGAGGGAACACAATGGATAAACTAATTATTACCGCTGCGATGGTGGGCGCCGAGGTGACAAAGGAGCACAACCCGGCGCTCCCCATAACAGCCGAAGAGATAGGAGAAGAGGCATACAGGTGTTATAGGGCCGGCGCTTCAATAATCCATCTTCATGTAAGGAAAGAGGACGGACGGCCGACCCAGGACCGGGAAGTCTTCAGCAGGGCCATTGAAGAGATCAGGAAGCGGTGCGATGTGATAGTGCAGGTTTCAACCGGGGGAGCGGTGGGCATGTCCGCAGAGGAGAGGATGCAGCCCCTTGAACTGAAGCCCGAGATGGCCACCCTCACAACGGGGACGTGCAATTTCGGCAGCGAGATATTCACCAACCCCGAGGGCTATATTGAGAAGTTTGCCCTGAAGATGAAGGAGTACGGCATCAAACCGGAAATTGAAGTCTTTGAGCGGGGAATGATCAGCAACGCACTCACGCTGGTAAAGAAGGGATTGCTTTCTACGCCCCTTCACTTTGATTTTGTTATGGGGGTACCCGGCGCCATACCCGGAGAGGTCCGCGATCTTGTGTACCTTGTGGACAGCATTCCTGAGGGCAGCACATGGACTGTGGCCGGCATCGGGCGGACCGAGACGCCCCTGTCCCTTGCAGCCATTGCAATGGGCGGCAATGTGAGGGTAGGTTTCGAGGATAATATCTATTACAGCAAAGGAGTGCTGGCCGAGAGCAACGCCCAGCTTGTCGAGAGGATAGCGAGGATTTCAAGGGATGCCGGCAGGGAGGTGGCATCTCCCGACGAGGCGAGAAGGATACTGGGCATATAATGTGACAAGGGAATGGGACAAGGGGACAGGTGGGACAAGGGACCTGTCCCCTTGTCCCATATAAAAATCATGCCCCGCTGCCTAAATGCATGAGAAAGTCTTTTGGGTCGATGGCAGGTACCGGAGAATTATCAAAATCCTTTGTATTGCGGGTAACAATAAAATCGGCTTTTACTCTTTTAGCTATTGCCCCAACGAGAGCGTCTTCAAAATCGGTCACTTTGCTTGATAATGCAGCCATAACATCGGATGCAAGCACATCAGCAATACCGACAAGGCTTAGCAATTGAACGATGGCATCCTTAGATTTTACGGGATCCTTGTTTGCCCGATGCAGGATGTAATAAATGTCTGCGATACTGTTGGCGGTAACTAAAGCTCCGGCTTTTCCGAGGGCGGCCAGCTTTAACACATTATAAGACGCATCAAAAAAATCAGTGCGGTGCAATAAAACATCAAGAACGATATTGGTATCAATTAGTATCTTCATTGTTTAGATAACCGATCCTTTTTGGCGTCATCCAGTGTATAACCGTCGTCCTCAACGATGCCGACAAGACCGTTAAGCAGCTCGAGCTTATTTTCCTTTAAGTTCGTCAGCCTAACAACGGGTTTGTTGTTTTTAGTTATAATGATGTCTTGAGTTTCCGCCAATTGAAGGTATTTGCCGATATTTGTTTTTAATTCGGTGGCAGTAATAATCATGATGAGAGCCTCCTTTTAGATTTTATTATGAGTAGTGCACTAATATTATATTCAAATCGTTCGATTATGTCAACAAATATTGTGCCATAAATATTGTGCCATAACTATAGTGCGAAATAAATGGAAAGGGATAGGGGCGGTAAAATCTCCAAACGGGACAAGGGGACAGGTCCCTTGAACGGGACAAGGGGACAGGTCCCTTGTCCCACCCGCACCTCTGCTTTATATAGCAAAAATTGCATGGGAATTATGAAGTGGCGTCAAAAATATTAGGGATTTACGGAAGGATTTGAATACCCGATGACGAATATTATTATCAGGGAGGTGCGGAGAATGCTGATCAACAACAGTTCGGTCGTAGCTGTAAGATGCCCCTGGTGCGGCAGCATACAAATGAATAGTATTAGTCCTTTCCAGCTTTCCGGAGGCGGTGGATTGACATTTAACTGCCAGTGCGGAGAAGAACTCTTCACGCTCAGAAAGACAGAAAGCGGCGGCTATCAGCTGAAGATTTCATGTATAGCCTGCGATTGTCAGCATATCTATAAATTAGGGTATAAAGACCTTTGGAAGACGGAAGTTTGTATTCTCAGCTGTCTCTACACCCGGATAGAAGTATGTTTTATAGGCAGACGCGAACCTGTGATTGAGGCTGTGGAGAGGTACGAAAGGGAACTCGATGATATAATAAACGAGCTGGGGATTGAGGAATTCCTGGATGATGATGACCTCTGGTTTGAGAGTTTCAGCCAGTTTATGGATACCATAGAGAAGGTTAATTTCAGCAAGGAATTGGGGAAGAATAAGGTTGACAGCCTTGCCGAGAGGCCTGAGCGAAGCAAATAATCAAAAGGGGACATCCCGCGGCAAGGAATACCTTAAAGCAGCGGTGTGTCCCCTTACCGAAGAAAGGGAGGAAGGCTATGAAACTCTACATAGACACTGCCAACCTGGATGAAATAATTCAGGCAAACTCTATGGGTGTAATAAGCGGCGTTACAACCAACCCTTCCCTTGTTGCGAAGGAGGGGGCGGATTTTAAGAAGCGTTTGCGGGATATAACCTCAATAGTTGATGGCCCTGTCAGCGCCGAGGTTATATCGCTGGACCCGGATGAGATGGTTAAGGAAGCCCAGGATCTGGCCTCAATCCATCCAAATGTGGTGATAAAGGTACCGCTGACGGTGGAAGGACTAAAGGCCACAAAGGTTCTGGCCGGGATGGGCATTAAGGTAAACTCCACCCTGGTGTTTTCCGCCAACCAGGCCCTGCTGGCTTCAAGGGCGGGAGCCGCCTACGTGAGCCCCTTTGTGGGCAGGATGGATGATGTTGGCAACAGCGGAATGCAGGTAGTCAGGGAGATTGCCGGGATTTTCGGGATCCACGGGATAGCGACCGAGATTATAGCTGCAAGTATCAGGCATCCTATGCACGTGACCGAGGCGGCGCTGGCGGGCGCGCACATTGCCACCGTACCGTTCAAGGTGCTGGAGGCAATGGTAAAGCATCCTATGACCGACCTGGGAATACAGAAATTTTTGGATGACTGGAACAGAATCAGTGGTCAGTGACTAATTACCTAGAAGGGGGAAGAATTGTGAATAGGGACCTTGCCTTGAATCTTGTGAGGGTAACCGAAGCCGCAGCCCTCAGGGCGGCAAAGTTTTTAGGGAGAGGCGACAAGAACGCGGCTGACCAGGCGGCGGTCGACGGAATGAGGCATATGTTCGATACGGTACATATAAACGGTGTTGTTGTTATCGGCGAAGGTGAGATGGATGAAGCGCCTATGCTGTATATAGGTGAGAAAATCGGATGTGAGGATAAGGATGCCCCGGAGGTGGATATCGCTGTTGACCCCCTCGACGGGACGAATCTTATCGCTAAGGGAAGGCCCAACGCCATATCGGTTGTTGCCATGGCGCCCAGGGGATGCCTGCTTCATGCTCCGGATATGTACATGGACAAGATAGCCGTTGGTCCGGCGGCCAAGGGCAAGGTGGACATCAACGCGCCCCTGGAGGAAAACTTGAAAAATGTGGCAAAGGCTCTGAACAAGGATATATCCGACCTGACCGTTACCATGCTGGACAGACCCAGGCATGAGGAGACGATAGAGAGGATAAGGCGATTGGGAGCCCGGATAAAGCTGTTCAGTGACGGCGACGTCGGAGCGGCTATTGCGGCAGGATTTGAGCATACCGGTGTTGATATACTGCTGGGTATTGGAGGGGCTCCGGAAGGGGTTATCGCCGCGGTTGCCATGAAATGCCTGGGAGGAGATTTCCAGGGAAGGCTGGTGCCGTACAGTGAAGAGGAGAGGGAAAGGTGCCGTAAGATGGGTATAGAGGATACGGATAAGGTCCTTTACCTGGACGACCTTGTAAAGGGCGACGAAGCCTTCTTCGCGGCGACAGGGGTTTCGGACGGCGAGCTTCTCAAGGGAGTGGTGACCTACGGCCATAACAGGTCCAGGACCCATTCCGTCATAATGAGGGCCGAGACCGGCACCATAAGATTCATTGAGGCGATTCACCAGCTTGACAGAAAACCCGGATACGCATTATAGAATATTTTCAAAATGGAGCTATAGAAAGCTCCGTTTTTGTTAACAATTATAATACCCCTTGAAAAGCTGTAAATTTCCAGTATAATAGGGATATGCTATAGTATTCATTTACTAGAAGGCAAACAATTAATTCATAATATATCCTTTTACGGAGGTGCTGTTTATTGAACCAAGCAGAGTTGGAGAATAAGACCATAGGAGAGTTGCGGGAGGTGGCCAGGGAACTGGGCGTTAAAAGTCCCACAACTTATAAGAAATCTCAACTGATAGAGCTTATTCTCGAGAAGCAAGTGGAAAAATTCAAGGACGACAAGATGAAGCAGATAGAGGTTCTAGCAGAACCGGACTCTGTAGCAGGTGTTTTGGAAGTCTTGCCTGACGGATATGGTTTCCTCCGCTCATCTAACTACCTACCAGGCCCGAACGATGTTTACGTTTCCCCTTCACAGATAAGAAAATTCAACCTTAAAACCGGAGATTTAATAAGAGGAAAGACAAGAGCAGCAAAGGAAAGTGAAAAGTACCACGCTTTGCTGTTCGTTGAAGCAGTAAATAATGATAGACCGGAAGTGGCGGCCAAAAGGCCGGATTTTGACGATTTAACTCCTATATATCCAAATCGCAGGATTACCCTGGAGTACTCCCCCACAGACCTTTCAACCAGAATAATAGACCTCATTGCGCCTATCGGTATGGGGCAGAGGGGACTTATAGTGGCGCCCCCCAAGGCCGGGAAGACTATACTTCTTCAAAAAATCGCCAACAACGTTACCAAGAACCATCCAAATATTGAAGTAATAGTGCTTCTTATAGACGAAAGGCCTGAGGAGGTAACGGACATGCAGAGGTCGATCAGGGGAGAGGTCATATATTCCACCTTTGATGAGCTGCCCGAGCACCACATACGGGTTGCGGAAATGGTGCTGGAAAGGGCCCAGCGCCTGGTTGAACAGAAGAAGGACGTAATAATACTGATGGACAGCATCACACGGCTGGCCAGGGCCTATAACCTGACTATTCCTCCCACCGGCAGGACCCTGTCGGGAGGCCTTGACCCGGGCGCTCTCCACAAGCCGAAGAGGTTCTTCGGGGCGGCCAGAAACATCGAGGAGGGGGGCAGCCTTACCATCCTTGCCACAGCCCTCATTGAAACCGGAAGCAGGATGGATGATGTGATATACGAGGAATTCAAGGGTACGGGAAACATGGAGCTTCATCTGGACAGGCGCCTGTCCGAGAGAAGGATATTCCCCGCAATCGACATGAACAGGTCCGGCACCAGGAGGGAAGAGCTGCTTTTAAGCCAGGACGAGCTGGAAGCGGTATGGCATATCAGAAAGGCGCTGAGCTCGGCTCAGACGGCGGAGATCACCGAGGCGCTCATAAACCGGCTGGTGATGACAAACACAAACCGGCAGTTTGTAGACATGATAAAAAAGATGAACCTTTAAATAAAAAAGCGCCGGAGGCGCTTTTTTACATTTCCTTTATTACCTCTCCCATGCGTCTTATCCCCTCGATTATCTTTTCGTCGGGCATATTGGAGAAGCTGAACCTGCAGGTGTTTTCCCCTCCCCCGTTCGGATAGAAGGGGTCACCGGGTACAAAGGCTACGTTTTTCTCAAGGGCTTTGAGCATGAGCTGGGTTGTATTCACGTTTTCCGGGAATTCAAGCCATACGAACAGCCCTCCCTCTGGAACGAAGATCTTTACATCCTCCGGGAAGTTCTCCTTCATCATTTGAACCATCAGGTCCCTTCTGTGCCTGTACACTTTCTTGATCTCCTCTATGCGGGCGTCGAAGTCGTAGGTTTCGATGTAGGTGTTTAGCTGCATCTGGGTCAGGGTGTTTACCTGAAGGTCGGAACCCTGTTTTATCAGGTTGTACTTCATGAGGATTTCCTCGTTTGCGCATACCCAGCCCATCCTCAGCCCCGGCGAAAACGTCTTGGAGAAAGTGCCGAGGAAAACAACCCTGCCTTCGGTGTCGAAGGATTTGACAGCCGGGGGTATCTCTCCTTCATACCTCAGTTCATAGTAGGGATTGTCCTCTATTATTATTGTGTCGTACCTATTGGCCATATCCACCAGTTCCTTCCTCCTGCCGACGGACCAGGTTTTTCCGGTGGGGTTTTGGAAGTCCGGGATAACGTATATGTATTTGACCCTGGGATTATCCATAAGGGCCTTTTCCAGGTCCTCCATAATCATGCCGCCGTCATCCATCGGGATGTCCGCGAACTTGCATTGATAAGCCTTGAAGGCATTTATCGCTCCGAGATAGCTGGGCTTTTCACAGATAACAACATCCCCCGGATCAAGGAATACCTTTCCGCTGAAATCAAGCCCCTGCTGCGAGCCCGAGGTCAGCAGTATGTTGTTTTTGTCAATGCCTTCTATACCCAATCTGTTAAGCCTTTCCACTATTTTCTCCCTGAGGGGAGGATACCCGTCGGTTGGGGCGTACTGAAGCGCTTTTTGACCGGCGCTGTCTAAAACGCTCAGGGTGACTTCCTTCAATTCTTCTATCGGAAACAGTTCCGGCGCCGGCATTCCTCCCCCAAAGGAAATGACCTCCGGTTTTTCAGTCAGCTTCAGTATTTCCCGGATGGTAGAAGCCTTTACGGTATCCATTCTGCTTGCGAATTTGAAAGCCATTAGTCCACCTCCTGATTAATGATTGCTTTGCTATAATAATACCATTAATTTTCCATTTATTATAGCACAGAATTGCCTTCCAACAAATAGGGCGCTGAGCTTTTAAAAAAATTTGTGGAACAGGAGAAGGAAATGCGATATTGACGTAGAATAATATAATTAACTTGTTATAACGTTATAACGTTATAACGTATAAGGAGTGGTATTATGCATGAGGAAAACTCTATGGTACCCCTTTATCATCAGATAAGGGAAAAACTGACCGCCAGGATTGAAAACGGTGAGTTCAAGCCCCAGGAGCAGATACCTTCGGAGAATGAACTGTGTGAACGGTATAATGTCAGCCGCATAACCATTCGGAGGGCGATTGACGAGATGGTCAAACTGGGCCTCCTTGTGAAGAAACAGGGCAAGGGAACCTTTGTCAACCAGCCTAAGATAAACTTTTTCTCCGTAGACCTTATAAGTTTCAGCGAGAGGATGAAACGGGAAGGGTTGAACGTTACCACCAGGGTTGTATGCGTTCAGGAGGCCCTGGCTGAAAACAAGGTCAATAGGGCGCTGGGATTGGCTGATGGGGAATCAGTAGTGAAAATTAAACGTATAAGGTATATAGAAAACGACCCGATAGCCATTGAGACAAACTACATTCAAAGGGATTTGCTTAAAGGCCGTATGGAGGTTGATGAGCTTAAGAAATACCTGGAGCAGGGGAACAGCCTTTATGACCTGCTGAACAACCGGATAGGGATCAAGTTTACAAGGGCGCATCAGACTTTTGAGCCCATTATGCTCCAGGAGGAAGAACAGGAAACGCTGGAGTGCGGTGAAAATCCCGTGGGCCTGCTTATCTATAGGATGACTTACAGCGGAGATATTCCGGTGGAATTTGTAAAGGTGGTCCACAGGGGTGACCTGTGCAAGTTTGAAATGGAACTCAAAAACGGTTGATTTTACCCGCATTACACGGGTTGACAATAGGAGGAAGGAGAAGATGCAATTTTGAAAGCTGCAGTGTACTACGGACCGGGGGATATGAGATGGGAGGAGGTGGAAAAACCGGAGTGCGGGAAGGATGGTGTGATGGTTGAGGTAAAGGCCTGCGGCCTGTGCGGAACCGATGTCAAGACCTATAAAAGGGGGCATCCGATGTTTAAGCCGCCGGTGATTCTGGGGCACGAGTTTGCAGGCGAGATAGTTGAAGCAGGGGATAACGTAAGCGGATTCGGGATTGGAGACAGGGTGGTTGTAGCCCCATACGTTCCATGCGGGATGTGCGGAATGTGCAGGCTCGGACAGTTTGAGCTCTGCGAAAGGAAGGTGAAACTGGAGGGGGCCTTTGCCCAATACGTAATGGTTGGACGGGAAGTAATGGAAAAGGGCATGTTCAGGATACCGGAGGGAATGGGATACGAGGAAGCAACCCTGGTTGAACCCCTTGCATGCTGCCTGAATGCACTTGACGACTGCAATATACGCGCGGGGGATACCGTGCTGATTGTCGGAGCGGGGCCCATGGGTCTGATTAACCTGGAAGTTGTCAAGAACTCGGGAACCGCAAAGGTACTGGTGGCGGAGACCCACGAAGGAAGACGGAATAAGGCGGCGGAAATGGGCGCAGTGGCAATTGACCCGGCGTCGGAGGATGCTGCCGGGCGCGTTATGGAGGAGACCGGAGGCTTGGGCGTGGACGTGCTGATAGTTGCGGTAGGGCTGGTGGAGGTTGCCGAAAGATACATTCCCCTGGTGAGAAAGGGCGGGAGGGTGAATCTTTTCGGAGGATTTCCGGCAGGCTCAAAGCTTGCTGTAGACCCCAACCTTCTCCACTATAACCAGGTTGTGCTGACGGGGAGCTTTGGCTTTACGCCTCACTACATAGAAAAGGCGCTGTATATGATTTCACAGGGCAGGGTGGACCTGAAGGGGATAATTACCCACAGGATGGAGCTGAGTTCTGTGGAGAGGGCAATCGACCTTGTCCTCAGGCAGCAAGCATTGAAGGTCATTCTGTATCCTTAAGGGGGTCAGCGCATGATAAAGCTGGTCATTCTCGCGGGCATTGCATGGACGTTGCAGGGTGTAATGGCATACTGGCAGTACAATAGATTCCAGCGCAAATTCAACGAACTTGCCCAAAGTTACAATATTGGCGTAGGTTACAGCAGGAACAGGTCCGGCCTGGGTGCCATTGTCATAGTCGCCGCCGATCCGGAGGGTACCATTGAAAGGGTTGAAGTCATGAAGGGAATATCAGTATTTACCGGGTTTAAGAAATCTGAATTATGTATAGGCGAAAGCGTATTTGGAGAATTGCCCCGGGATGCTGAAGGCGGCGGACTGGTTTACAATGCACTTAAAGAGGCCGCAGCAAACGCAAAAAAGGTTATGGGAGGTGATATAGCGGCAGCCGGCTAAACAGTTTTTGCATTCAACAATCAAAATAATGGAGGTGTTTGTATGGTAGATGCAATAGTCAAGTTTGCCCAGTATTTTATTGACCTCTTTTCCTTGATGGGCAACGTGTTCTCAGGGATGGTGACGGGTATCGTACCAAACCTGGTCGTTCTGCTTACGCTGGTAAACACAATAGTGTATTTCATCGGTGAAGAAAGAGTCAACAGGTTCGCCATGTTTGCCAGCAGATACGTCGTTCTCAGGTATACCGTGCTTCCGGTTGTAGCATCGCTCCTTATTCCGGCCCCTATGCCCCTTATCACCGGAAAATTCCTTCCGGAAAGGTGCAAGCCGGCCTTTTACGATGCTATAACCGCCATAGCGCATCCCTTTGACGGGCTGTTCCCGTGGGTGCATCCCGCAGAAATAATGGTTATAATGGGGTTGGCCCAGGGCCTTGAGAAGCTCGGTTTGCCCCTCGCCCAGTTCTTCATCCGGGCCATAGTCGTTGCAGTCATCCTCGGCACCATCCGGGCGGTTATCACAGAAAGGATTACTGTGTACATGATGAAAAGAGAGGGAATATCACTGGACGGGGATGTTGAAAATGTGGTTCCGAACCAAGTAGCAGCGGAGGTGAAGTAGAATGGCAGCAGTAAGGATCAGCAAGGGTCCCGGCGGATGGGGAGGTCCCCTGTACGTTGAGGTCTCCGGCGGCAAGAACAAGATAGTATCCATAACCGGAGGAGGAATACACCCCCTGGCGCGCAGAATCGCGGAAATGACCGGCGGTGAGGCGATAAACGGCTTCGAAGCCTCCATCCCAGAAGAGGAAACCGCCTGCGTTGTAATAGACTGCGGCGGTACCATGAGGTGCGGGCTGTATCCCAAAAAGGGCATACCTACGGTAAATGTCAACGCGTCGGGTCCGTCCGGTCCCATGGCCAAGTATATAAGGGAGGATGTTTACGTCTCGGGGGTCAGGGAAGGCGACCTTTCGCCGGCGGGAGAAGGGGATAAACCCGGTAAGCCGCTCCCGCAGGTAACGGCTGAACCGCAGGGGAGCAAGAAAGAGAAGGTTTCAGGAGAGAAGGGCGGCGTAAAGAACCTGGTCATCAAGATCGGAGAAGCCATGGGCAAAATCGTGGGGGTTTTTTACCAGTCAGGAAGGGATGCCGTTGACCTGACCCTTAAAAACATATTACCCTTTATGGCCTTCGTATCGGCCCTTACCGGGATAATATTGTTTACCGGTTTTGGCAACATGATTGCCGACGTAGTTGCACCGCTTTCCAGCTCACCGGTCGGGCTTGTAGCCCTTTCATTGATACTCACGATACCGCTGATATCGCCCCTGCTGGCGCCGGGTTCGGTAATAGCCCAGGTACTCAGCGTGCTGATCGGTACACAGATTGCAGCGGGGAACATACCGCCGCAGTTTGCCCTTCCGGCGCTGTTCGGCATCAACGCCCAGGTTGGGGCTGACTTCATACCGGTGGGCATGAGCCTGCAGGAAGCAAAGACCCAGACGGTGAAGATAGGGGTTCCGGCGGTATTGATTTCAAGGATGATAACCGGTCCCATAGCGGTAATACTGGCTTACCTGTTCAGTATAGGAATGTATTAAGGAGTTGTTGAGAAGGGAGCTGTTGAGATGGAAGGGATTAAGTATCTGACCGAGGTAGTGGGGATTGGTCCCTCGGCCCTGGAGTTTAAAGACGAAAAGCTGCTGGTGCTGTTTGGGGAAAACTCGCCGGAGGAACTGCTTGAGTTTTCGGTTGCCCACAGGGTAGAAGCAGGTCTTACAGGGGAGGTTATGGCCGGAGACGTCATGGTTATAGACCGGGAGGAGTATGCCGTTACAGCCGTGGGCGATGTTGCGAATAAGACGCTGGAGGAATTAGGCCATGTGACCCTGAGGTTTGACGGGGCGGAGGAAGCCCAGCTGCCGGGCAATATACATCTTTTCCCCGACAGGTTTCCGGATATAAAGGATGGAGCCAGAATTCTTATAAGACGATAGGAGTGTTGTAGATTGACAGGAAAGATGAACAGGATGGCGAGGATTTTTAAAAACGACACGGGTAAAAGCCTGCTGGTGGCGCTGGACCATGGAATGGCCCTCGGACCGATGAGGGGAATAGAAGATATAAATGAAACCATGGAAGGGCTTTTGCCATGGACCGACTGCGTAATGATGACCAAGGGTATGCTCCAGCACTGCTATAGGCCCGACGGCAAACGGGGCATAATCATGAGG
Source organism: Bacillota bacterium (assembly GCA_013540605.1). Classification (GTDB taxonomy): domain Bacteria; phylum Bacillota; class Clostridia; order Ch29; family Ch29; genus Ch29. Next base: position 127,154 of record JABVCK010000002.1, on the reverse strand, counting down.
CTGTCCGGGGGAGCGACGATAGCAGGGGAAGACCTGAGAAACGAGCAGATAATCTCTACGCCGGAGGAAGCCCTGTATATGGGGGCGGATGCTGTAGCGGTAGGCGTCAGCATAGGGTCTCCCTTTGAGGCTGCAACCCTCACCGGTATGGCGATCAAGGCTGCAGAATGCAGGAAATGGAACCTGCCAGTTCTCGGTATAGTTACGGTGGGAAAGGATAAGGAGAAAAGGTTTGACCCCGATTTTCTGAGGCTGAGCGCGAGGGTTCTTGCAGAGCATGGGGCGGACATAGTTAAAACCTACTATACCCATGAACGGTTCGAGGAGGTTGTAAAGGGATGCCCCGCTCCAATCCTGATAGCCGGCGGTCCCAAATGCGAAACCGAGCTGGACGTACTGGAAATGGTTTACGGGGCAATCCACAGTGGAGCAGCCGGAATCGCTATGGGCAGGAATTTGTGGCAGAGTTCCAACCCCATAGGAATGATTCAGGCTGTTTATAATATAATACATGAAAACGCAACGGTAGAGCAAGTGAAATCCTTTATACTATAAAGGGGGGCAGTCCGGGCGGCAGACTGGTACTGCCGCCCGGACTACATTATTGGAGACACAGTGATCAGTTGCCAGAAAATCAGTGGCTAGTGACCAGTGATCAGTGGTCAGTGATTAGCACCTACGATCTAGGATCTAAGATCTAGCACCTGTAATCTGTAAACTGCGATCTGCCGACTGCGATCTATATTCTTTCAACTACGAACTACCAACTACGAACTAATGCCATTATTAAGGAGGGACCGCAAGTGATGGAAACCAGAGTGGTAGTGTCTGATGAAAACGGTCTTCATGCCAGGCCTGCGGCGCAGTTTGTCAAAGCGGCAAATAGTTTTGTCTGTGATGTATGGATAGGGAAGGATGGCAGGATGGTTAATGCAAAGAGTATAGTGGGTGTTTTGAGCCTTGGCGTGGGCAAGGGTACGGAAATCGTGATCAAAGCCCAGGGCCAGGATGAAGAAAAGGCTGTGGAGGAATTGAAAAAACTGATAGGTGAAGCATAGCGGAAGGAATTGGAGGGTTTGGTTTGCTTAAAGGGATTGCGGCATCGCCGGGTATAGCCATTGGCAAGGTTTTAAAATATGAAAACAAGCTTTCTCTTTTTAAAGAAAAAATAGAACCCTGGGAGATAGATGAGGAGCTTCAAAATCTCCACAGGGCAGTGCAGGACCATATTCTGAGATTAACGGAATTGAGGGATAAGACGGGCAGGGAGATTGGCGAGAAGGAGGCGGAGATCTTCGATGCCCATATCCTGATGCTTAAGGACCCTATGTTTATTGAAAGCATAGAGGAAAAAATCCGGGTGGGTAAGAACAGCGCGGCTGCGGCAGTAAAATTTGCGGTAGAGGAAACCGCCGGTATTTTGAAAGACGTTGACGATGAGTATATCAGGGAAAGGGCCAGCGATATAGAGGATGTAGGAAACGGTCTTATTAAGAACATATTGAATATTGATGATGGATTGATAGAAAAACTGAATGATGAAGTAATACTGGTGGCGCAGGAGCTAAATCCCTCGGACACCGCAAGGATGGATAAGGAAAAAGTTCTGGGATTCGCCCTTGATACAGGCGGCAGGACCTCCCATATTGCCATAATGGCAAACTCGCTGGAGATTCCGGCGGTATTGGGTGTGGAGGGACTTAGCAAAAATGTAAAGGATAATGATTTGATAATAGTTGATGGGAATAAGGGAATTATAATAGTGCATCCTTCTGATGAACAGATCGGGGAGTATAACAGGCAGTTGGAAGCATATAAAATGAAAAAGAGCATGGCTGAAAAGGAATGCAACCGTCCCTGCACTACCAGGGACGGTAAAGAAATACAAATCGGGGCCAATATCGGCACTCCCGGTGATGCGGAATATGCGAAAAAATACGGCGCCCGGGGCGTGGGTCTGTACAGGACGGAATTCCTCTTTATGGACAGGAACGACCTGCCCTCGGAGGAGGAGCAGTTCATAGCCTACAGGGAGGTTGCTGAAAAAATGGCCCCGGGTCCGGTGATCATCAGAACGCTTGATATAGGCGCCGACAAATCCCTGCCTTACCTTGAACTTCCCAGGGAGCAAAATCCATTTCTGGGCTGGAGGGCGATCAGAATATGCCTGGACAGGCGGGATATCTTTATTACACAGATAAGGGCTGTCTTACGGGCGAGCAATTTTGGCAATATCAAGATAATGTATCCCATGGTATGCGGCGTCGGAGAACTGATCCAGGCCAACGGGATACTGCAGCAGGCAAAGGATGATTTGAAAAAGGAAGGCATCGCATATGATGAGAAAATTGAGACGGGTATAATGATAGAAACACCGGCCGCAGCAATTATCTGTGATATTTTGGTTAAATATGTGGACTTTTTCAGCATCGGCACCAATGACCTCACCCAGTATACCCTTGCCGTTGACAGGATGAACAACAGGGTAGCCGACCTCTACAATCCCATGCATCCTGCCGTCCTCAGGCTGGTCAAACATGTAATCGATGTTTCCCACAGGGCCGGAAAATGGACGGGAATGTGCGGTGAACTGGCGGGAGAAACGCTGGCGGCACCTGTTCTTGTGGGGCTGGGGATTGATGAAATGAGCATGAATCCTCTGTCAATACCCAGGATTAAGGAGACATTACGGCGGATCTCCTTTGATAAGGCAAAAGAATTTAGCAAAGAGGTTTTGTCTATGGAGCATCCGCAGGAAGCTCAGGACGCCTGCAGGGCATTTTTAGATCAAACGGGAAATTAGATCAATGTTTTTTCCATTGCGGGGCAAATTTACTTATGTTATAATATTAAAGTTAATAGCAGGACAAAGGAAAGAGAGAGGTGAACTAGCGTGAGAGAAGGAATCCATCCGGAATACAAGAAAGCAGTGGTAAGATGCGCTTGCGGTGAAACCTTTGAAACCGGCTCTGTTAAAGAAGAGCTGAAGGTAGAGATATGTTCGAAATGCCATCCTTTCTTTACAGGACGCCAGAAATATGTTGATAGCGGCGGCCGTGTTGACAGGTTCAAGAGAAAATATGGTATTGCCGATCAAACTGACGAGAAATAGCAGGTATAGACTGGTACCCATGCCAGTCTATATTTTTAAAACAGACACGAACACAGACAAGGGGACAGGGACTTGTCTGGCGATGGCGCAGTGGTGTGGGACAAGGGACCTGTCCCCTTGTCCCGTTTAAAAATGTTGTGGAGGAATACCGATGTCCGATAATAACAATATATGCCCTACCAGTATAGGGGGGCAGGCAGTGATAGAGGGAGTCATGATGAAGGGCCCCGAGGATATTGCCATAGCCATAAGAAAAAGCTCCGGGGATATACTTCTTCACAAGCAGCCTTTGAAAAGTGCGGCCCGGAGGAACCGCCTTTTCAAGCTGCCCGTGTTCAGGGGGATGTTTGCCCTGATCGATACCATGGTGCTGGGAGTCAGGGCCCTTACCTTTTCGGCGGAGCAGATGGAATTTGCAGAGGAAGAAGGCACGTCAGGGTTCGATAAATTTGTGGAGAAGATTTTCGGGGACAAGGCCGAAGAGGCCACCATATATTTCTCGGTCTTCCTTTCGCTGGTTTTTACGGTGCTGCTGTTTATAATACTTCCCACCTTCCTTATAAGATTCTTAAAATTCAGCGTCCAAAGCACCATTGTAATGAACCTTATGGAAGGGGTCATAAGGATAACCGTTTTTATCATATATCTCCTTGCCGTCAGCAAGATCAAGGATATTCAGAGGGTATTCGAGTACCACGGGGCGGAGCACAAGGTAATCCACTGCTACGAGCACAGGCAGGAGCTGACGGTGGAGAATGCCGCCCGGTTCACCACCCTCCATCCCCGGTGCGGCACCAGCTTTCTTTTGATTGTTCTGGTGGTGAGCATCATCGTGTTTTCGTTCCTTGGCTGGCCGAACCTCCTGGTGCGGGTTGTTTCACGGCTCCTCCTGCTGCCTGTTGTCGGCGGGATTTCCTACGAGATTATCAAGTGGGCCGGACGAAGCAATTCACTGGCTTCACGGATCGTCAGGAAGCCGGGACTGTTCCTGCAGAAGCTGACCACCCGCGAACCCGATGAGGGCCAGCTGGAGGTGGCAATCGAGGCATTGAAGGGCGTGCTGGTGGAACAAGAGGGGGCCGATGCCTGGTAATGAGCGGAAAAACCGTTGCGGAATTAATTGACTATGGTGTCAGGGAGCTGAGGGAGAGGGGGAAGCCCTCTCCCCGCCTTGATGTTGAGCTGATTCTGGCCCATGTTTTGGGGAAAGACAGGCTGTTCCTTTATATGAATCCGGGCCTTTTGCCCGGATTTGAAGCAGAGCGGGAGTTCTGCCGGCTTATCGGGGAAAGGATAAGGGGGAAACCGGTGCAGTACATAATAGGCCGCCAGGAATTTATGGGGCTGGAATTTGACGTATCCTCCGGGGTGCTCATTCCCCGGCCGGATACGGAGGTCCTGGTGGAGAGCGTTATTGAATGGATCAAGGACAGCGGAAGGCATAACGCGGTACTTGCGGACCTGGGGACGGGAAGCGGAGCAATAGCGGTAAGCCTTGCATACTATATACCGGACGCACGGGTGGTGGCCGTGGATGTTTCGCAGGAAGCCCTCGAGGTGGCGGCCCATAATGCAGCAAAGCACGGGGTTTCCCGGAGGATACGCTTTGTCAGGGGAGACCTGCTTGAGCCTTTTAAGGCCATGGGCCTTGAGGGAGGCCTTGATGGAATAGTGTCTAACCCTCCTTATATACCGGAGGAGGATATGAAAGGCCTCCAGGATGAGGTGAAAAACGAACCCGCCCTGGCCCTTTGCGGGGGATCAGACGGCCTTGACTGCTACAGGAGGATTGCGGCCGGGGCGCCACTATACCTTGCGCGGGGAGGGATTCTGGCCGTGGAGGTCGGATACAACCAGGCCGGCGACGTTGCAGGCATTGTCGGGGCAACGGGTAAATTCGGGCCGGCGCGGGTCATAAGGGATCTGGAGGGAAGGGAAAGGGTAGTTTTTTTTGTAACTATCTAGTAATTCACAGCCGCAGGTGGTATAATAAAACATTGTCAAGTTACTTGTAGAGGTGAATTGGATGCTTGAAAAACTGGATTTTATAAGCGACAAATACCGGGAACTGAGCGGCAAGATTTCCGATCCTGAGATAATTGCCGATAATACCACATGGACCAAGCTTGTCAAGGAGCATGCGGATCTGGAACCGATAGTGCATAAGTATGAGGAATACAAGCAGACATCTGCCGAACTCAGGGATGCCAGGGAGATGCTGAAGGATGACCTGGACAAGGAGTTCGAAGAAATGGTGAAAGCGGAGGTTTCGGCGCTTTCAAGGAAAAAGGAAAGGCTGGAGGAAGAACTGAAATTCCTGCTGATCCCTAAGGACCCCAACGATGAGAAAAACGTGCTGATGGAAATCAGGGCAGGTACCGGCGGAGAAGAAGCTGCGTTGTTCGCCGGAGACCTTTTCAGGATGTATAACAGGTATGCGGAGCGCCATGGCTGGAAAACCGAGATTATGAGCTCCAACCCAACCGATATAGGGGGATTTAAGGAAGTAGTGTTCATGATTGAGGGGAAGGGAGCATACAGCAGGCTGAAGTATGAGAGCGGCGTTCACCGGGTCCAGAGGGTTCCCACGACGGAATCGGGAGGGAGGATTCATACCTCTGCCTCAACTGTGGCAGTACTGCCGGAGGCCGAGGATGTCGATATACACATAAATCCCAACGATCTCAGGGTTGACGTGTTCAGGTCGTCGGGGCACGGAGGGCAGAGCGTAAACACAACCGATTCGGCGGTAAGAATTACTCACCTTCCTACGGGAATGGTAGTGACCTGCCAGGATGAAAAATCCCAGCTCAAGAACAAGGAAAAGGCAATGAAGGTGCTGAGGGCCCGGCTGCTTGAGGCGGAAATGGAGAGGCAAAACGCCGAGATTGCCCAGTCGCGGAAGAGCCAGGTCGGCTCGGGGGACAGGAGCGAGAGGATAAGGACCTACAATTTCCCCCAGGGCAGGATAACCGACCACAGGATAGGGCTTACCGTTTACCAGCTTGAGAGCTTCCTGGACGGCGATCTGGACGAAATGATAGATGCCCTTATAACGAATGACCAGGCAGAAAAGCTGAAAAACACAGATATGTAGAAATATACGTGAGGTACTACAAGGTACCTCTCTAATTTTTGACATTTGCTTTCCATCGGGGACATAATAGTGGAGAGAAGTAATCAGGAGTTGATAGTTATGTATTTATTGGAACTTGCCGTGCTGCTGTTATGGGCAAAAATCGGCGGTTTCCTGTCGAACAGGCTGAAGCAACCCTCCGTCCTCGGACAGATCCTGGCGGGGGTAATACTGGGACCGATGGTGCTGGGGCTGTTGAAGGAGACAGAGACAATAAAGGTCTTTGCTGACCTCGGAGTTATTTTTTTGATGTTTATCGCCGGGCTGGAAACGGATATTTATGAACTGAAGGAGTCCAGCAGCTCTTCCGCCGTGATTGCGGGGCTGGGCGTTTTGGTCCCCTTCGGCATGGGAACGGGCGCAGCGTATCTTCTGGGCATTAACATTATAGAGAGCCTGTTTATCGGCGTAATACTTACGGCAACCAGTGTAAGCATTTCAGTGCAGACGCTGCGGGAAATGGGAAAGCTGCAGTCCAGGCAGGGAGTCGCGATACTTGGAGCGGCAATAATCGACGATATACTCGGAATAATCATGCTTACTCTGCTCATAAGCTTTGTTTCCCACGGCCCTTCCCAGAACGGCGTTCTGATGGTGATAGGCAAAATGCTGCTGTTTTTCGTCCTGGCGGGTGTCCTGGGCTATGCAGCTACAAAGGTTCTGACACGGTTTTCAAACAGGTTCAACGTGGGAGACAGGGTGGTCACCCTGGCTGTTGTGATGTGTTTTCTTGCGGCGTTCTATGCTGAGAATATGGGAGTGGCAGCCATAACCGGGGCCTATTTTGCAGGTATAATATTTTCCACAACGCCCTTTCGCAACAAGGTTTCCTACAATATACAGAAGATGGCCTATACGCTTTTTACTCCCGTATTTTTCATCAGTATAGGGCTAAAGGTTGAATCCGGCAATATGGGCAGCGCTATCGGTGTGGGTTTGACCATAGCAGCGGTCGCTATAATAAGCAAAGTGCTAGGCTGCGGTATAGGAGCCAAGGTGTCCGGATTTAACACAATCCAATCCATGCAGGTGGGTGTGGGCATGATTCCCAGAGGAGAGGTTGCCCTGATAATCGCTGACATCGGGCTGCGCATGAATGTTGCAGGGAGCAGGATGTTTGCTTCGGTGATTATGGTGGTACTGATCACCACCCTTGTAACTCCGCCGCTTCTGAAATATGTCTTCGACAGGGAAGCCAAGAGGGCGTTATCCAGCGGAAAATGAACCACCAGGGAGGTTTATATATGTACGTGCTGGTTGCTGTCATAAATAAAAAGGAAATGGCAAGGCCGGTTATAAAAAAGTTGAGAGGAATGGGTATACGCGGTGCGACGGTACTGGAAAGCACCGGGGCGGGACGGTACACCCGGAGGGAAAACAGTGTACCGCTGATCGGAGGACTCAGGTACATAGACGGTGCGGATATATCCCACAATGTGACTCTTTTCTCGGTTATTGAAACAAAGGAGCAGGTGGAAAAGGCTGCGGACGCGATTGAGGACCTCCTTGGAGGCGACATGTCGGTGCCGGGTACAGGCATTATTTTCAGCGTTCCCGTTGACCTTGTGAGGGGAGGGGACCTCACCAGCCATATCAAAGCAAGGGGTAAAAGGAACAGGGAGAAGTATGTGACGGAATAGATCAGGTACTAGGTGCTAGGTTCTAGGTGCCAGTCACTGACAACTGCTGACCGGTCACTAGCAGTTGAAATTTTGTGCTATTACTTTCCGGGAGAGAATAGAATCTTAACAGTGAGGACTGTTAAGGAGTGATACGTTTGAATAACATGTTTATGTCTGCTCTCCTGGGTTTTGTCGTGGGAATGGTAGGTACCGGAGCGGGAGGCGCCGTAGCCTTTGTTCTGAAGAAGCCTACCAACAGGTTTATGAGTGTTATTCTGGGACTTTCCAGCGGGCTAATGATATCCATAGTATGCTTCGATCTTTTACCCGAGGCCTTTGAAATGGCTGGTTTATCCACCGGGATTATTGGTATAATAGTAGGAGTAGGGATGATTACCCTGGTTGACCAGATGATACCCGAAAGGGATTTTGCTGACAGGGGATTGAGGAAAGGCGGCTATATAAGGACGGGGGTGCTTCTTGGGGTAGGAATAGCAATGCACAATTTTCCCGAAGGGCTTGCAATAGGCTCGGGGCTCGCTGCGGAGACAAGACTTGGGTTGAGCCTCGCGGCTGTAATTGCCTTTCATAATATGCCCGAAGGGGTTGCAATGGCTACTCCGATGGTGGTGGGAGGTTACTCAAGGATAAAAATTTTCCTTGCGACCATCATTGCAGGGATACCAATGGGTTTCGGGGCGTTTTTCGGGTCCATGCTCGGGGAGATATCTCCGGATCTGGTATCCCTGTGCCTGGCGTTCGCCGGAGGTACAATGCTGTTTATCACCTGCGGCGAGCTTATACCCAAATCCCAGAACATGCACAGGGGGAGGGCTTCAGCGTTTGGAATAATAGTCGGCATAATAGCAGGTATTATACTTTCCTTCAATTTTAGATGAAACTGCAGTTACCAGTGGCTAGCACCTAGGACCTAGCACCTGTGATCTGTGGAAGCAAAAGAACCGTCCCCATGCTTCCATGCTTCTGTCATGCTTCTGTGATCTGTTAAACTTACCCTAGCAACTACGAACTACGAACTACCAACTACGAACTGCTTTTCCGAGGTGATACATATGATAAAAACCGAGGTTGTTGAGGTTAGAAGCGATAATATCGATATGGATATAGTAAGGAAGGCAGGGACCCTATTGAGGGAGGGAAAGCTGGTTGTTTTTCCGACTGAGACTGTTTACGGTTTGGGGGCAAACGGGCTTGACGAGCAAGCGGTTAAGAGGATATTTGAGGCTAAGGGACGGCCTTCGGATAATCCTCTTATTTTGCATATATCCAGCACCGGACAAATGGACAGGCTGGTGACCCGTGTGCCTGAAAGGGCGGTAAAGCTTATGGAGAGGTTCTGGCCGGGGCCCATGACCCTGGTCCTGGAGAAGTCGCCGCTGGTTCCCGGCGCCGTCACGGCGGGGCTTGATACGGTAGCGATACGCATGCCCGACCATCCCGTTGCAAAGGCCGTTATTGAACATGCGGGGGTGCCGGTCGCCGCCCCCAGCGCCAACCTTTCCGGGAAGCCCAGCCCCACCAGCGCAAGGCACGTGGTAGAGGACCTGATGGGCCGGGTGGACATGATAATCGACAGCGGGGATGTTTCGATAGGAGTTGAGTCAACGGTGGTCGACCTTACGTCCGAGAGGGTCACCGTTTTGCGGCCGGGGGGTGTTACCCTTGAGCAGCTCAGGGAAGTGCTTGGGGAGGTCGACCTTGACCCGGGCCTTATTAACGGCGAGAACAGCGCCATCCCCAAGGCGCCGGGGATGAAATACACCCATTACTCGCCCGAGGCCGATGTTATAATAGTGGATGGCAGGCTTGAGGATGTTGTGGATAGGATAAAGTCTATGGCCGGCAGCCTGGAAGACAGCGGGAAACGGGTCGGAATACTTGCTACGGATCAGACAAAAGACCTGTATGCAAGGGGTCTGGTGATTTCCGCCGGTGACAGAAATGCTCCCGGGACCATTGCGGCAAGGCTGTTCGGGCTGCTCAGGGAGTTTGACAAAAAGGGTGTTGACGTTATCCTGGCCGAAGCCATAGAAGAAAGGGATGTTGGTCTGGCGGTTATGAACAGGCTTCTCAAATCCGCCGGGTACAACGTCATCCGTGTATAATGCAGGTGAAAAGGAGGTGGAACATTGAAGACAATTCTATTTGTCTGCACCGGAAACACATGCCGCAGCAGCATGGCTGAAGCCCTTCTGAAAGAAAAGCTTAAAGGATCAGGCCTTGATATAAGAGTACTTTCGGCAGGGACCGCAGTATTCAGGGAAGACCCTGCGTCTAAACATGCCGTGATGGTTATGGGTGAAAGGGGTATTGACCTGTCGGGTCACCGTTCCAAGCCGGTTAACAGGGATATGCTTGAGCAGGCAGACCTTGTCCTCACAATGACACAAAACCACAAAAAAGCGGTTTTGGATATGACACCTCAACTGGAAGGCAGGGTATTCACCCTCAAGGAATTTGTATATGATAAAACGGAATATAGAGATGTCGAGGCCGAGCTGTCCGAGACCGCTGGCAGGCTCAACGAGAAGAGGAATGCTTTTATAGAAAAGTACAAAACAGAGCTGATGAGCCTTAAAAAGAAAAGGGAGGAACTGGTTGCGGAGCTGGACCGGGTTGAGGAAGAACTGCTGGAATGGGACAAAAGACTCCAGAGAGAGATCGAGGAAGATAAGAAAAAAATAGAAAAACTGCAGGAGCGGGTTCCGGACCTCGATATTAAAGATCCCTTCGGAGGACATGCAGATTGCTACCGGGACAGTGCCGATGAGATTGAGGAAGCGGTTGACAAACTGGTAGATAAGCTTAAAAAAGATTGGACAAAATAAACCGGATATTATAAAATTTAACGGATGGGAAAAGGAAAGGATTGATACTATGAGAATAGCTCTGGGCAGCGATCACGGCGGCTTTGAACTGAAAGAGGCAATCAAGGGAAAGCTCAGCGAAAAGGGTATGGATTTTAAAGATTTCGGAACCCTTAATTCGGACTCGGTTGACTATCCGGATTTTGCGGAGAAGGTTGCCGAAGCTGTGGCGTCCGGTGAATTCGACCAGGGTATCCTCTGCTGTGGAACAGGGATCGGGATATCCATAGCGGCAAACAAGATCCCGGGCATAAGGGCTGCTTTGTGCGGTGACTGCTTTTCAGCGCGCATGGCAAGGGAGCACAATAATGCAAACATTTTATGCATGGGAGGACGCGTTATAGGAATAGGACTTGCTCTTGAAATAGTTGAAACATGGCTGGAAGCCGGGTTCCAGGGAGGCAGGCACCAGCGGAGAGTGGACAAGATTGCTGCATTGGAAGGCAAATACCATCCGCGATGCAACTGTGAACCGTGATCTGTGAACTGTGACCTGGCATCTGGAAATGTCTCCGATAAAAAATAATAGATGGGGGGAATATGTATGCGGGAAAACGTGCACATTATGGACCATCCTTTGATACAGCACAAGCTTACAATGATAAGGGACGTAAATACAGGTCCGAAGGAATTCAGGGAATTGGTGGAAGAGCTTTCGATGCTCATGGCCTATGAGGTAACACGAAACCTTCCCCTTGAAGAGGTAGAAATCGAGACACCTTTATGCAAAACAAAAAGCAAATGCATATCGGGAAAAAAGGTGGGTATTGTTCCAATCTTAAGGGCAGGTTTAGGGATGGTAAACGGCATGCTCAAGCTTATTCCGGCGGCCAAAGTCGGTCATATCGGCCTTTATAGGGACCCGGAAACGCTGAAGCCTGTGGAATACTACTGCAAGCTGCCGCCCGATATGAACGAGAGGGAGCTTATACTGCTCGACCCGATGCTGGCAACCGGCGGCTCAGCCTGTGCGGGGATTTCGTTCCTAAAAGAGAAAGGGGCGGCAAACGTTAAGCTGATGTGCCTTATAGCAGCTCCGGAGGGCATAGAAGCTGTTTGCAAAGCGCATCCCGACGTTGAAATATACACTGCTGCGGTTGACGAGCGCCTTAATGACCATGCCTATATAATTCCCGGGCTGGGAGACGCCGGAGACAGGTTGTTCGGAACAAAATAAGGAAAAATTAAATTTTGTTTACAATTTATGTATACATATTGACTCTCGTGCCCGGTTGCTCTAGAATGTAACCTAGGACAAGGATTGTCAAGGGGGGCACAATACTGTGGAAAAATATCTTATAGCATTTACCGCATCATTGTTGATTTCTTTTTTTGTAACTCCATGCGTGAAGAAACTTGCTGTTCGAATTGGAGCAATCGACATCCCGAAGGATGACAGGCGCGTACACAACAAGCCTATTCCGAGGCTGGGAGGACTTGCGATCTATTTTGCCTTTGTTATGGTGGTCCTGACATTGGTGCCCTTCAGCATAAAGCTCCTGGGTATGGTTGCCGGGGCTACAATGATTGTTGCACTTGGGGTGGTGGATGATGTCAAACCTCTGCCCGCCAAAGTGAAACTGCTGGTGCAGATCGCTGCTGCGATAGTGTTGGTGGTTTCGGGGATCAAGGTTGAATGGGTGACAAATCCCTTTGACAGCACAGACGGTATGTCGTACCTGGGACTTTTAAGCTATCCGGTAACGGTATTCTGGATAGTCGGGGTAACGAATACCCTGAACCTTATTGACGGTTTGGATGGACTGGCGGCGGGAGTAGCAACGATCGCTGCGGTTTCTCTGATGATAGTATCATATATTAACGGGCATGTTGTTGTGACGATACTGACGGCTGCCCTTGCGGGATCAGCTTTAGGATTTTTACCGTATAATTTCAACCCGGCGAAAATTTTTATGGGCGACACAGGTTCTACTTTCCTGGGCTTCATACTGGCGGCAATTTCCATAGAGGGCGCGATAAAGGGCGCCGCAACCCTGGCAATTGCGATACCGCTCCTTGCCCTTGGATTGCCAATATTTGATACTACCTTTGCGATTATTAGAAGGGCGGTTCAAGGCAAACCGATAATGGAGGCTGACAAGGGACACCTGCATCACAGGCTGCTGGACTTAGGGCTTTCGCAGAAGCAGGTTGTGTTCACACTCTATATCGTGAGCGCTTTTCTTGGGATGGGCGCCATCGTAATAACCCAGGACAACCCGATAAAGACATCTGCAGTGGTCGGGTTTGCGATTATATCGATGGTTTTTGCAGTGACGCAAATGGGCTTCGAAGATCCGGGGCATAAAAGAAAACTTGACCAGTAAAAGCCGGGAAATCCCGGCTTTTTAGTTGATATTTGCATACATGCTGCGGGATTGAGACGGTTAACATATAGATTATGACGGTTAACATGTGATTATCAAGCTGAAAACCAAAGTTGACATAATCATGATTCTGGTTAACACTGGACATGGGGACAGGTACCTTGTCCCACTCGGGTATCATACACATGCACGTAGATGAGATAGAGGACATGGGACCTGATCTGTCCCTCAGATGAATAAAATCCTGAGAATTAGACAGAAGAACCGTCCCCATGTCCTAAAAGCCTAACCCGGGCACCTGTGAACTGTGAACTGTGATCTAGCACCTAGCACCTGAACAAGCCTGACCCCAAGGGATAAACATAGGAGGATGAAGAAAGTGAAAGTGATGGTTGTTTTCGGGACAAGGCCGGAGGCCGTGAAGATGGCACCCCTGGTGAAGCTCCTGATGAAACAGGAGGACATGCATACGGCAGTGTGCGTGACTGCCCAGCACAGGGAGATGCTGGACCAGGTCCTCGGCCTGTTTGACATCGTACCCCATTATGACCTGGACATAATGCAGGAGCGGCAGACCCTTACGGACATAACTATCAGGGCGCTGAAGGGACTTGAGGGTGTCATAGAGAAGGAGAAACCGGATGTCCTGCTGGTTCATGGGGATACGACTACCACCTTTGCCGGCAGCCTCGCGGGCTATTACCACGGGGTGAAGGTAGGGCACGTTGAGGCGGGGCTCAGGACTTTCAACAAGTTTTCCCCCTTTCCCGAAGAGATGAACCGCAAGCTGACCGGGGCGGTGGCCGACATGCACTTTGCTCCGACGGCGGGCTCCAGGGCTAACCTGATACGGGAAGGCGTTGACGAAAGAGATATAGTGGTTACGGGAAATACCGTCATAGACGCCCTTATCCAGGTTATCCGGAACAGGAGCTGTCCGGAGATACCCGGCCTCGGGAGGTTGGACGCGGAAGGCGGCAGGATTGTGCTGCTGACCTGCCACCGGAGGGAGAACCTGGGCCAGCCGATGAAGAATATATTCCATGCGGTCAGGGATTTAGTGGATGCCCACAGGGACGTGCAGCTGGTATTTCCTGTGCATAAAAACCCTGCGGTCAGGGAGATTGCCTACGGTATCCTGAACGGGCATGATAGGATACACCTGATTGAGCCCCTTGACTACCTGCCCTTTGCACACCTGATGAACAAAAGCCATATTATCCTGACGGATTCAGGCGGCATACAGGAAGAAGCGCCTTCGCTGGGAAAACCCGTGCTCGTGCTCCGGGAAGTTACGGAGAGGCCGGAGGCGCTGGAAGCCGGTACGGTTAGGCTTGCGGGGACCTGTAGAATGAAAATATTTGAGCTGGCGTCGAGGCTTCTTGAGGACGATAGGGAATACAGGAGTATGGCTGAGGCGGTTAATCCCTATGGTGACGGTACCGCCTCCGAACGGATAGTGGATGCCCTCCGTTTTTACTGCGGGCTGTCCGGAAACCCGCCCCGGGATTTTATACCTGAAGATAAATAACAATACGGTTTTATGTTAATAAATTAACAGTGAAAATATACCTATGGGCCCACGGGCTCATTTGTGTTATTATAATATAAGTGCCGTCTTTTCTATTAACTGAATCCTTTGCTATGTATTTTTGCATATAATTAGTTGTGTACTCTTACAAAAAAATGATAATATATATATATATTTTTAAAACAATTGTTAAGGAATAGACAGGAATCGACCCCGGTATGTCGAATAATTATTAAGAAAGTTGACATTAATTAAGCTGCAAACTTTGATTTTTTTGTGTTTAATTATATAATCTTTATAGTGTATTTTAACAAGAGGTGGTGATTATTCGTTGGCATTTGAAGCAATCAAGGAAATAAAAGACGCAGAAAAGGAAGCAATGGAAATAGTCTCTGAAGCCAGGAAGAATGCTGCCCAGATAGTCAAGGACGGTAAGTTCAGGGCGGACGCTATTATCGAAGAAGCTCAAAACGAGGCTGAGGGAAAAAGCCGCCTGATGGTCGAGGAGGCGAAAAAATCATGCGAAAAGGAGGTAGAAAAGTTAAAGGAAAAATATCGTGCTAACAGGGCATGCTTTGAACAGGCCGCAAACAAGAACATGGATAGGGCCGTTGAATTTATTGTGGAGAGGATAGTGACTCAAAATGGCAATAGTTAACGTAAAGAAAATGTCAGTTATTGCTCTCCGGAGAAACAAGAACAGGTTGGTCGAGCTGCTGCAAAGGCTCGGGAAGGTCGAGATTATAGACATTAAGGAGAAGACGCCCAAGGAGGAATGGGACAGCTTTTTCATGTCCAGGGAGACATCGAGGGAACTCATTGAGCTGCAGGGAAAATTATCGGATATTCAGTTTGCCCTGGATTTCACGGCGAGGTATTCCGCCTCCAAAAAATCAATGTTTGCCGGAAAGCCGGTGTACAGGGAAGAAGAAATGGAGAACCTTTCCGGATCTCAGCAGCTGTGGGATGTAATCCGGGAGTGCCGGGAACTGGAATCAAGGCTGAACGGGCTGAAAAGCGAAGAAATGAAGCTGGGCAACATCATAGATATATTGAAGCCATGGGAAAGCCTTGACGTACCGATAGAAGAACTGAAACCCACCCATAAGGTCATTATTCACCCCGGGACCCTGCCGGCCAATTCCGTTGAGAGGGTTAAGCAGCTGCTGACGGAGAAAGCCCCGGAAAGCAGCCTTCAGGTAATCAGCAGTGACAGGGAGCTTGCCTACGTTTTGCTGGTATATCTCAGATCGCTTGAGGATGGAGTATCTGAGGTGCTGAAGGAAAATTCATGGAGCAGGGCGGACCTTCCGCAGCTGGAAGGGACACCCCGGCAGGCTATAGTTTCGGTTGAAGAGAAGATTAAAGAGTTCGCAGAGATAAGGCGGGAAATAGGCGAAAAGGCGGTTAAGCTCGCGGAGAGCAGGCCTCAGCTGGAGGTCCTCTTTGATTACTACAGCATGGTAATAAACAGGGTTGATGCCGCAGGGACCGCCGGAGAGACGAGGGAAACCTTCTACATGGAGGGATGGGTAGCCGAGCCTGACATAGACAGTATAAGGCAGGCTGTTCTCAAAAAGGTTCCGGAGGCATTTATAGTCATCGGTGAAGCGGGAGAAGATGATGACGTTCCGGTGGTGGTGGACAATCCCAGGTTGGTGGAACCCTTTGAACTGATTACCGATTTGTACAGTCCGCCAGGCAGGAATGATATAGACCCGAACATAATGGTGGCACCGTTTTTCTTCATCTTTTTTGGGATGATGATCAGTGACGCAGGCTATGGTTTAGTTTTAGCGCTATTGGGTTTCTTTGCTCTGAAGACGCTGAAGCCCGAAGGCATGGCCAGGAAGCTCTTCGGATTGGTTGTCCTCGGCGGTGTTTCCACAGTTTTCTGGGGAGCGATGTTCGGAGGGTGGTTCGGCGATCTGATAAAAATACCCGCGGTCTGGATGAACCCCCTGGAAGACCCGATGAGTCTTCTGGTGTTCAGTTTTATACTGGGGGTAATTCAGATATATTTCGGCCTCGGAGCCGCAGCGTACAAAAATATAAAATCCGGGAAGGTCCTGGATGCGGTATATGACCAGGGTTTATGGTTTGTTTTCCTGTCAGGGCTGATAATGTTTGTCTACCCGCCCCTGGCCGGTACCGCAAAAATCCTGTCCCTTGCCGGGGCGGCAGGGCTGGTTCTGACCCAGGGCCGCAGCAAGAAAAACATCGTAGGCAAATTCACTTCGGGTCTTCTCAGCCTGTACGGAGTAACAGGATACCTGAGCGATGTCCTTTCGTATTCCAGGATACTTGCCCTTGGGCTTGCAACCGGGGTTATAGGAATGGTTATCAATACCATGGCCAAGATGCTGGGATTTAATATCATAGGATACGTGCTGATGACAGTTGCGTTGATAGTAGGGCACGTTTTCAATATTGCGATAAATGCCCTTGGGGCATATGTGCATTCCAGCCGTCTCCAGTACGTGGAGTTTTTCAGCAAGTTCTATGAAGGCGGCGGCAGGACTTTCAATCCTTTCAGATTAAAAACCAAATATACCAACTTACTTAATGAGGAGGAGATATAGATGTTGGAACTTAAATTTGCATTAACGCAGGGCCAGTTTTTAGCGGTGCTTGGAGCAGCTTTGGCGGTGCTTCTGGCGGGCATAGGTTCTGCCAGGGGAGTAGGAATAGCCGGTGAGGCTGCAGCGGGGGTTGTTACAGAGGACCCGGGCAAATTCGGACAGACGCTGCTGCTTCAGGCTCTGCCGGGAACACAGGGGATATACGGTTTGCTCACCGGATTTGTTATAATGCAGAAGATTGGCCTTATAGGCGGAAACCTTGCAGATATTTCCACCGAGAGCGGTTTGCTGATACTGGCGGCTGCGCTGCCCATAGCGTTTGTGGGACTGTTCTCCGCCATAGCCCAGGGAAGGGCTGCCGCTGCCGGTATGGGTATAGTGGCAAAGAGGCCGGAAGAGCTTGCCAAGGGTATAACCTACGCAGCCATGGTTGAAACCTACGCCGTTCTTGCGCTTCTTGCATCGATCCTCATGATATTCGGTATCAGAATTTAAAGGGAGTGGCCTAAATGGAGGGAATGGAAAGAATAAGAGACAGTATAATACAGGAGGCAAAGACCCAGGCCGCTTCTATTATAAAGGAAGCCGAGGAAAAGGCCGGGGAACAGGTGGAAGAAGCTGCCCGTAAGGCGCAGATCCTCAAGAAAGCCCGCATCGAGAAGGCTGAAGTTGAAGCTGAGGAAGCTGCCAGAAGGATGCTGTCGATGGCCGAGCTGGAAATGAAAAAGGACGACCTCAGGGCCAAGCAGGACCTTATCGACCTTGCTTTCAGCAAGGCCCTGGAGAAACTGAAGGGCTACTCAAAGGCCGATTACAGGAAGATAATGGTATCCATGCTGAAAAATGCGGGGCTCTCCGGCGAAGAAGAGGTGGTAGTCGCTCCCAGGGACAGGGAGATGTTTGCCTCCGGGCTTCTTGAGGAGATCAATAATGAGCTCGGTTTCAACCTGCAGCTTTCAAAGGATACGAGGAATATAGAGGGTGGCTTTATTGTCAGGAGCCATGGTGTAGAGATTAACAATTCTTTTGAAACACTACTCAGAATGGAGAGGGAGCGAATAGAAACTGAAATCGCAGATATCCTTTTCCAACAGTAAGGAGGGACCTCGATGAGGGATACAAAGTATTTATACGCAGTATCCAGGGTTAAAGCTCTGGAAAACAACCTCCTTTCCAAAAATACGGTGGATAGAATGCTGGAGGCTTCCACTCCGGAAGAGGCGTTGAAGATCCTTGGGGAGACCGATTACGGCAATTTCTTCGGGGAAGTGGAAGAGGTGTACGATTTCGAGAAGGCCCTTGACCAGAGCCTGAAGTTCACATACAAGGTGCTGGAGGATTCCACAAGGGACCCCAGGTTTTCCCTGCTTTCCAAATTAAGGTACGATTTTCACAACCTGAAGGTTCTGCTTAAGGAAAAGTATCTTGAGGAGGATTATAACTATATACTATCTTCAATGGGCTCAATAGACCTTGATGTATTGAAAAAGGCCGTGGAAGACAAGGACCTCGGAGGGTTTGATCCCCATATTAAGGATGCCTTTGACAGGGCGGTTATGGATTTTGAGTTGAACGGCGACCCGCAGAGAATAGATGTGCTGCTGGACCAGGGACTGTATTCCGCCCTGAGGGATATGGTCGCGGATATGGATGACAGCTACCTGACGCTTATGCTTCAAACCGAAATAGATCTTCTCAATATAAATATATTTATAAGAGTCAGGAAAATGGGCAGAAACGCCAAATTCCTCGAAACGGTACTGGTGGACGGCGGTACGCTGGACAGATCCTTTTTTATGGATGCTATGGGAGAGCCGGTCAGCAGTTTTGCTGATAAACTATCCGCATCAAGGTATAGCAGGTTGGCGGTGGAAGGGATTCAATCCTGGATAGATACCGGGAGTTCTACCGTATTGGAAAAGTTATCGGATGATTTTCTCCTAAACATGGCTAAAAAGGGCAAATACGCAGCCTTCGGCATCCTGCCGATAATCGGCTATTTGAAGGCAAAGGAGAACGAAGTCAGGATAGTCCGTATGGTGATGGTCGGCAAAATAAACGGGATACCGGCGGATAATTTGCGGGAAAGGTTGCGTGATGTTTATGTATAAGGTAGGAGTAATAGGCGATAAGGATACTGTACTGGCCTTCAAGGCGCTTGGCCTTGGCACCTTCGCGGCGGTCAGCCCGGAGGAGGCCAAAAAGACCCTGAGAGCCTTGGTAAGGGAAAAGTACGCCGTGATATTCATTACGGAGCAGATTGCGTCCCAGATGGAGGATATGATCGAAGAGTACCAGAACGAAATTCTTCCTGCCATAATACTCATACCAAACAACCAGGGTTCCCTTGGAACAGGGATGCAGAAGATAAGGGAATCCGTAGAAAGGGCCATAGGAGTAGACATAATCTTCGAAAGAGAGGGAGAAGAGAATTGAAACAAGGTAGAATAACCAAAGTTTCCGGTCCCTTGGTTATGGCAGAAGGTCTCGACGATGCCAAGATGTTCGACGTTGTAAGGGTTGGAGAGCAGCGTCTCATCGGTGAAATAATAGAGATAAAGAGCGGAGTTGCTTCTATACAGGTATACGAGGAAACCGCAGGTCTAAGTCCGGGGGCTCCGGTTGAAAGTACCGGAAACCCGCTGAGCGTGGAACTGGCTCCCGGGATGATAGAAGGCATCTTCGACGGTATACAGAGGCCTTTGAACCTGATAAGGGACAAGGTTGGAGATTTTATTACAAGAGGGGTGGAAGTTCCCGCCCTGGATACTGAGAAGAAATGGGCCTTTGAGCCCGTTGCAAAGGTGGGAGACACCGTAATCGGCGGTGATATCCTGGGAGTTGTTAAGGAAACGGTTCTGGTTGACCACAGGATCATGGTACCCCATGGCATCGAAGGCAAAGTGGTCAGGATTCACTCGGGTGAGGCTACCATAGTCGATACGATAGCCGAGATTGAAACCAGGGATGGGGTAAAAGAGATACAGATGCTCCAGAAGTGGCCGGTAAGGAAGATAAGGCCCTATAAGGAGAAACTGCCCCCGGTACAGGCCATGACCACAGGGCAGAGGGTTATCGACATGTTCTTCCCCGTTGCAAAGGGAGGGGTAGCA
This sequence comes from Bacillota bacterium, assembly GCA_013540605.1. Classification (GTDB taxonomy): domain Bacteria; phylum Bacillota; class Clostridia; order Ch29; family Ch29; genus Ch29. The sequence goes on along the minus strand of JABVCK010000002.1, from coordinate 106,843 downwards.
TGCATCCCGGGTCCCTTCGGCAGCGGTAAGACGGTCATACAGCATCAGCTCGCCAAATGGGCCGACGCGGAGATAGTCGTATATATAGGATGCGGAGAGCGCGGCAACGAGATGACCGACGTTCTTATGGAGTTCCCTGAGCTGGTGGACCCCAAGAGCGGGGAGCCGCTGATGAAGCGTACCGTTCTGATAGCCAATACCTCCAACATGCCCGTTGCCGCCCGTGAGGCTTCGATATACACGGGTATAACAATTGCCGAGTACTTCAGGGATATGGGATACAGGGTGGCGCTGATGGCAGACTCCACTTCCCGTTGGGCCGAGGCCCTCAGGGAGATGTCGGGAAGGCTTGAGGAGATGCCCGGGGAAGAGGGATATCCGGCGTATCTTACATCCCGTATTGCAGAGTTCTATGAGCGGGCAGGCAGGGTAATATGTGCGGGCAGCGATGACCGTGAAGGCGCCGTAACGGCAGTAGGTGCGGTGTCGCCTCCCGGCGGCGACCTGTCGGAGCCGGTCACACAGGGGACCCTCAGGGTGGTCAAGGTGTTCTGGGCGCTGGACGCATCCCTTGCGTACAGCCGTCACTTCCCGGCTATCCACTGGCTGACCAGCTATTCGCTGTACCTGGACACCCTGGAAGAGTGGCTGGAGGAGAACGTGGACAAGGAGTGGGGCAGCGTGCGCTCCGAAGCGATGAGGCTGCTGCAGCTGGAATCCGAACTCCAGGAGATAGTAAGGCTGGTAGGTATAGACGCCCTCTCCATAAAGGACAGGCTGATACTGGAAGTGGCCAAGTCAATCAGGGAGGACTTCCTGCACCAGAACGCGTTCCACGAGGTCGATACCTATGCTTCGCTGAAGAAGCAGTTTGAGATGCTCAAAACCATACTCGTGTTCTACCACGAAGCGGAAAAGGTGATGGAAGCCGGAGCATCCTTTAAGGATATAGAAGTTCACCCCGTAAGGGAAAGGATTTCCAGGATGAAGTACCTCAAGGAAGAAGAGATGGACAAGATAGAAGCGGTTAAGGAAGAAGTAAAGAGCGAGCTGGAAAAGCTTGTAGCCGAAGGAGGTGGGCTGAATGCTTAAGGAGTACAGAACCGTAAAGGAAGTTGCGGGTCCGCTGATGATGGTAGAGCAGGTGGAAGGAGCCCACTACGACGAGCTTGTTGAGATAGAACTGCAGAACGGCGAACTCCGCCGCGGCAAGGTGCTGGAGGTAAACAAGGATAAGGCGCTTATCCAGCTGTTTGAGGGTTCGTCCGGGATAAACGTAAGGGACAGCAAGGTGAGATTCCTGGGCAAGGGAATTGAGCTGCCTGTGTCCACCGATATCCTGGGAAGGGTATTCGACGGATTCGGAAGGCCCAGGGACAACGGCCCCAAGATAATACCCGAGAAAAGGCTGGACATAAACGGTGCGCCGATTAACCCTACAGCCAGGGACTACCCGTCCGAGTTCATCCAGACCGGTGTATCGGCCATTGACGGGCTGAACACCCTGGTAAGGGGGCAGAAGCTGCCTATATTCTCGGGCTCCGGTCTGCCCCACTCGCAGCTTGCAGCCCAGATTGCCCGCCAGGCGAGGGTTCTGGGAACCGACAGCAAGTTCGCGGTTGTGTTTGCCGCAATAGGTATAACCTTTGAGGAGGCAAACTACTTCATAACGGACTTCAGGAAGACCGGAGCGATAGACCGTTCGGTGCTGTTCATCAACCTGGCAAACGACCCGGCCATCGAGCGTATCGCGACACCCAGGATGGCCCTGACCGCAGCCGAGTACCTGGCCTACGAGAAGGGTATGCACGTTCTGGTAATACTGACGGATATAACCAACTATTGCGAAGCCCTGAGGGAAATCTCGGCTGCCCGTAAGGAGGTTCCGGGCCGCAGGGGTTACCCGGGCTACATGTATACAGACCTGTCCACCATATATGAAAGGGCAGGCAGGCTGATCGGCAAGGAGGGCTCGGTAACACAGATACCCATACTGACCATGCCTGAGGACGACAAGACCCATCCCATACCCGACCTTACGGGTTATATAACCGAGGGACAGATCATACTGAGCAGGGAGCTTTACCGTAAGGGCGTAATGCCTCCTATAGACGTTCTGCCGTCTCTGTCCCGACTTAAGGATAAGGGTATAGGAAAGGGCAAGACCAGGGAAGACCATGCGGATACCATGAACCAGCTGTTCGCAGCCTATGCGAGGGGTAAAGAGGCCAAGGAGCTGGCGGTTATCCTGGGGGAAGCGGCTTTGAGCGATACCGACAAGCTGTTCGCCAAGTTTGCCGATGAGTTTGAAAAGAAATACGTTTCCCAGGGAGAGAACGAAAACCGCACCATAGAGGAGACCCTGCAGATCGGTTGGGACCTGCTTGCCATTCTTCCAAGGGCGGAGCTCAAGCGAATCAGGGATGCGTACCTCGACAAGTATCTGCCTGAGAAAAAGGAGTTGTAAGCCGTGGAAATCCGTGTTAATCCAACCCGCATGGAGCTTTCAAAACTCAAGAAAAGGGTTAAGGTGGCCAGAAGGGGGCACAAACTCCTAAAGGACAAACAGGATGAGCTCATCAAGAAGTTCATAGACCTGGTCAAGCAAAACAAGGAACTGAGGCAGGAGATAGAAAAAGAGCTTTCCGAAGCCTTCAGGAACTTTGTTATGGCCAGGGCCGCTATGTCCGGGCAGGTCCTGGAAGAGAGCTTGATGTACCCTGTGGGCAAGGTCGACATTAAGGTGGCTGAGAAGAATGTCATGAGCGTACGGATTCCCCAGATCGATATAGTAGGGGATGAGGAGGCCGGCGGCGAAGAGACCAACAAATACGCGTACGGCTTCGCCGGGACTTCCGGTGAACTTGACAATGCCATATCAATACTTGCCGACATACTGCCAAGACTTCTCAAACTGGCGGAGATAGAAAAGGGCTGCCAGCTGATGGCGGTTGAGATCGAGAAAACCCGCCGCAGGGTAAACGCCCTTGAATATGTAATGATACCGACGATGTCGGATAAGATCAAGTATATCACCATGAAGCTGGATGAAAACGAGAGGGGAAATATTACCCGGTTGATGAAGGTAAAGGATATGATGATGCAGGAAGGCGTGTAACCCACGCCTTCTTTTTTTTTGGGACATGCAGGGACACGGGGACGGTTCTTTTGGGACACGGGGACGGTTCTTTTTGTCCCAGTATTATGTTAACCGAGCAGGGACAGGGACACGGGGACAGGTTCCTTGTCCCACCCGTGCCCACGTTTGGTTCCGCGTTTGCACGTCGTTTGCCCATGCCCACGTTTGCCTTTTTGTTATAATGAGATATCATATTGAGATAGACATAATAATCATTTTGTATACAAAATAACATGTAACAATATAAAACCTACCTCAACCAGAGCAACTGGAGAGATAGGTTTAATCCGCTTAGCGTAACGTTCCAGCAACCCGGCTGCCATAGAATGTTTACCTTAGGTCCGTGGCTTTGCGCCCCTACCTTTAGGTAGGTTTGCCCTTATAATGGAACTATTTATCAGAAAACTTTTTATTCAATTATAAATTACCACACATACAACAGATTGTCTATAAATTATTACAAAATTCTACATTATTTCATCATTGTTTGCAGAAAAAAGAGAATATCAGTAAATATTTACACCAACAATCTGCTTTTCTCCAATTTCTTATACATCTCACATTGTTGTGTAGTTGTAAATTGGAAATAGATAAACGTATTATTTACATTTTTGTGGCCTATGTAATATTGGACCTCTTTTATATCTAATCCGCTTTCCGCCAGGTGCACTGCTATTGAATGCTTCAGCGTGTGGAAATGCCATTTGTTTTTATCCGGAATTCTTGCTTCTCTGCAGTACTCTTTTATTAGCCTATCAAGCATTTGTCTGGATATAGGCCTATTCTCCTGGCTTGAGAATAAAGCATCCGTGTCTTTTATCTTGTACTGTTTAGTATATTCAACCAATAATTTTATGGTCTGCTTATCCAACCTTATCGTATTATTTAAAGAACCCTTTAACCTCCTGCAGTAAATCTCTCCGGTGCGACTGTTGTAATCGGACCTCTTTATGAGGCCGATTTCAGATGCTCTAAGCCCGCATCTATAAGCGACCCTGAAAATGCATAGATTTCTCAGCCAGTATTTGCTGGTTTCTTTTTTTCCTTCAATGCAACGGAATATTCTTCTTAACTCTTCCTGGGTAAAATACTTTATTTCCTTCATTGATGTCCCTCCCTGTAAGATATACAAAATGATTATTATGTCTATTAAAATATCACAGCTATAACAAGTTTTAAAGCTCGTACCGGCTTTACTTATAAATACCATAAATGAGAAAAGAGTATTGCGGAATACAACTATGCAGAATAGCTTGCGTATAATGAGCAAAGGGGCTGCTGATCAATAATTAAAAATAATGGGGGATTACTATGGGACATGTGGAACAAGCTTTAGAAGAGAATAAAAGAATTAAAAAGGAACTCTGTACGGCTAAAGAGCAATATAAACGTATTATTGAAGCTGTACCAACCGGAATTATTATTCACTGTGAAGGCAAAATTGTATTAGCAAACCCTGAAGCAGCTAAAATTATTGGTGCAGAACGCCCTGAAGAACTTATTGGGAAACTGGCAATCGATTTTGTATCCGGTGAGTATAAAAGAAGTGCTGTCAAACGAATCGACCAAGAAATTGCAGCCAAAAAAGATGCTACGTTGCTCGAAGAAGAATTTGTCCGGTTAGACGGGAAAATTATAACCGTACGGTTAACAGCAATTGCTTGTGTGTATATGGATAAACCGGCAGTACAGGTTTTCTTTAATGATATTACTAAACAAAAAGAAGCAGAAAAAAAGCTGAAAGAGAATTACAAGGCTTTGCAAAGGACCTGGGAAAACACCATTCGTGCTATTGCAGATATTGTTGAAACTAGAGATCCTTATACAGCTAGCCATCAGAAGCGGGTAGCAAAATTAGCATTTGCAATTGCAAAAGAGATGGGCCTTCCGGAACAGCAGCTCAGGGGTCTTGTCATGGCCGCTTATATCCATGATATCGGCAAAATATATGTGCCGGGCGAGTTTCTCACTAAGCCGGGGAAATTAGGATCAAACGAGTTAAATATAATTAAAAATCACTCCCAGGCTGGCTACAATGTATTGAAAAACATAGATTTTGAATGGCCGATTTCCGAAATTGTACTCCAGCACCATGAAAGAATGGATGGTTCCGGATATCCAAGAGGTTTATACGGGGAAGACATTCTTATAGAAGCCAGAATCTTGGCTGTAGCAGATGTTGTTGAGGCTATGGCTTCCCATAGACCCTACCGGCCTTCTTTAGGTACGAATAAAGCATTGGAAGAGATTACAAAAAACAAGGGGACTTTATATGATAGCGAGGTGGTAGATGCCTGCTTGAAGCTTTTCACTGAAAAAGGCTTAAGACTCAATGATTATAACGATGACAGAACTATTCAAGAAACAGATTATTTGCTGGAAAGGTGAATATGTAAATTGGGTGTGCTTGTAATTAAAAAACGGGGAGCAAGGTGAAATTACTATGATAATCAGCGCATACAGTAAAGAAGAAGCCCTTTCCAAAGCGCAAAAGATTTATAGCTGCGATAAAAGCCGGATAAAGATATATATAGTAAGGTCACCGTATTGTAAATTTTGGGGGTTAATTAAAAGGGAAGGTAAATATCGTATTGAGCTTATTGAAGAGGAAAGGGAAGAAAAGCCTGAAAATCAAAATAATGACGGATATATAGAAATTGTCTGCGGGAAGGCGAGGGTAAAGGACCCTCAAGGAGAGGGCAGATACGCGTCTATAATACCAGGCGACCCTAATATAAACGTCTATGTTAACGGCGAAAAGATTATTCGTCCTACTATTGTAACAGAGAAGGATTCTATAGATTTTATGCCGGTCAAAGTTGAGCCTGTGGCTAATATTCAGGTAGAGCTTTCTAAAGACAAAATGCAGGCTACTTTGATAGTCGAAAAACTTCCGGGCAGAGAGTATTACATTAGAGATGCGGAAAAGAGCAATTCAGTAAAAATCAGTTCGGGCTACAACGAAATACCCGAGCCGGACGTTACCGCAGACCAATGCTTAGCAGAGCTAGAAAAAGCAAACGTTAAGCTAAAGTTCATTAATATTCAGACTGTCAATGACCTTTTAAATCTGCCGGGCGGGGGCAGTGCTGTTGTGGCGCAAGGAATATATCCAATAGATGGGCAGGACAGCAGAGTAAAACTTCTATTCAAAAAAGACTGCTATCGTAATCCCGATTTTGATACTAATAAAAAAGTGGATTTATTGAGCCACACAATTATACCTACAGTCAGAATAGGGGAAGTGTTAGCCGTAAAGGATGTTCCTCAGGTGCCGGGACGGGATGGGGAAACGGTAACCGGCGATATAATTAAAGCATATCCGGGTAGGGATGTACCTCTTAAAGCAGGAAAGGGTGTAATTCTGCTAGAAAACTATACCAAAGCCGTCTCCGTTTCCAATGGCAGGCCAATTTTGGATAACGGTGCAATAGGAGTCGTGCCTATGCTGGTTGTTCCTCATGACGTTGACAGCAGTACGGGAAATGTATACTTTGACGGGGATATACAAATCAAGGGAAACGTATTGGATAATATGAAGGTAGCGGCGGACGGCAATATTATGATACTCGGAAGTGTATTACATGCAAAAATATCGGCAAGGGGCAGTGTGGAAATAAAGGGGAACATTATAAGCAGTAAAGTATCGGCGGGTCTAGGAGTAGTCAGTTATCTGGGCATGGTGCCGAAGCTGAAGCAAATACTGGATAGGCTCAAAGCAATTTATGATGCGGGAAACTCCGAAAAAATGAGAGAACAATATGAAAATGCTGATGGGCGGCTTGCAAAGGCTATATATGAAAGCTATGATATACTGGAAAAATCCGCCGGGGAAATCGCGGGCATGTTTGACCTCCTGACCGATGATGAAATCAGCATGGCAGAAGAAATACTTAAAAAATTGCAGGCAATGCTTGATAGCGTTAAATATCAGCATAGATGCACTACGGAGCAGATTAAGACTCTTTGTAAACAGATTGAGGGATATATAGAAACGATTGATGTATCATACGAAAACGAAGCGAATGTGATATTGGGATACGGCCAGAATTCGTCTGTCCATGCGAACGGCAGTATAGCAGTTACGGGTCGGGGATGCTACCAAACGGATCTGATTGCGAAGAACGAAATAATATTTAAAAAGCCGTCAAGTGTTGTTCGTGGCGGTTTATTGATAGCGGGGAAGAGAATAAATATGGGCATAGTTGGTTCCCCCGCAGGGGTAAGCACCTATTGCAGGGTTTTCAATGAAAACGGAAAAATTGATGCGGTTCGCTTTTACAGCAATACGGTTCTGAATGTCAACGGAAAAATAAAGATAATAGGTAATGCATGATGAAGCTTCGTTATGGGGACATGGGACAAGTGGGACACGGGGACGGTTCTTCTGTCCCAAAATTTTGGGACAGAAGAACCGTCCCCGTGTCCCATTATTATGTTAACCGAGAACTTTTCTTATTCTTTCCATTGCCCAGTCTATCTCTTCCTTGGTTATTACCAGAGGGGGAGCGAACCGGATAACGGTATAGTGGGTTTCGAAGCAGAGCACACCTTCATTTTTGAGTTTTTCACAATAGGGCCTTGCATCTTCGGTGAGTTCTATACCTACCAGCAGACCCTTCCCCCTTACGTCTTTGATTCTGGGGTTGTTTATGTCCCTCAGTTTGTTCATGAAATATTCGCCCATTTCCCTGGAGCGCTCCACCAGATTTTCTTCTTCCAGAACTTCCAGGGCAGCGATGCCGCAGGCGCAAGCAAGGGGATTTCCGCCAAAGGTTGAACCGTGGGATCCGGGATTGAACACTCCGAGTATTTCCCTGCCGGCAGCAACTGCCGATACCGGCATTACCCCTCCTCCCAGGGCTTTGCCCAGCACATAGATATCCGGTACTACATCCTCCCAGTCACAGGCAAATTTCTTGCCGGTACGCCCGAAACCGGTTTGTATCTCATCTGCTATAAATAGTACGTTATTTTCTTTGCAGAGTTGGTATGCTTCCTTTAGGAACCCTTTTGCCGGTATGAGTATCCCGCCCTCGCCCTGTATGGGCTCGACCAGAAAAGCGGCGGTGTTTTTATTAATTGCTGCTTCCAAAGCACCAATATCTCCGTAGGATATCACCTTAAACCCGGGGGTGAAGGGACCATATCCTCGCCTGTAGGCGGGCTCGGTTGAAAAGGAGATAATGGTTACGGTACGGCCATGGAAGTTCCCGGAACAAACGATTATCTCCGCCTTGTCGTCATCTATCCCCTTTACGTCATATGCCCACCTTCTTGCGCATTTCAGGGCGGTTTCAACCGCTTCCGCTCCGGTGTTCATAGGCAGGACCATGTCTTTGCCTGTGAATTCTGAGAGCTTCTTGAAGAACGGACCCATCCGGTCGTTATTGAACGCCCTGGAAGTCAGGGTTACCCTGTCCGCCTGCTCCTTAAGGGCTGATATTATTTTCGGGTGTCTGTGCCCGTGATTCAGTGCGGAATACGCGCTCAGCATATCCATGTACCGGTTTCCTTCAGGGTCCTCGACCCATACGCCCTGGGCCATGGATATGACTATGGGCAGCGGATTATAGTTGTGCGCCCCATATGTCTTGGTAAGTTCCATCATCTCTTGAGTAATCGGCATAGCTTTTTACCTCCTTACACGATGTTATACGTACAATAGGCTTTAGCCTTAGGTACCGCCGGCGGTTGCAGCTGCATGACGTATCTAAGCGACTACATCGGCATCAACTGCCGAAAGCACCCTTGGAGCCCATTCTTCGGGTTTTGTCTTCTGCATATGTTTTGCGTACAAGTGAAAACATGCGCCGGTAGCAAAGAATCCGGCCAGTATATAGAACGAGGTAGCCGTCATGGCGCTCAGCGAGCTGTAAATAACCCACACGGTAAACAGGACGGATACAACTCCCATGCTTATTCCCCACGGGGCCTTGTAAGGCCTGTTCCATTCCGGCTGTTTTTTCCGGAGCCTCAGGAACGAGAGCGATACCATAAGATATACTACCCCTGCGGCAAAACCGTACAGCGTATATATATAGTTCAGCCAGTCATCCGGAGCAAATACGGTGAAGTAAATTGCGAACAAGCCAACGGCGATATTTGCAATCCAGGGCTGGCCGTGTTTGTTAATCTTCGCAAAGATTGCCGACAGCTGCCTCTGGTTCGCTGCACCGTACAGTGTCCTGGATGCGCTGAGCCAAAATCCCGACAGGGTTGTCAGTATTGAGAGGACGCCAACGATGACCACCGCTATAGCAAGATAGTGCTTGCCAATTATGTCGGCTACTCTCGGGTCTACGATATCGATCTGTGCGACCCATTCGGTGGTTACAATCCCTCCGACACCAATAATCGCAAGCCCGTATATCAAAGCCGTGAGCCCCAGGGAAGCAACGTATGCCTTCCACAGGTGTTTACGCGGGAAATTGATTTCCTCGGACAGCTGCGGGATCATGTCGAAGCCAACGAACTTCATAATAAGAAGTCCGACAGCAGCACCGAACCCCGGAAAGCCGCTCGGGAACCAGGGTTTAAGGGTTGCATAGCTCCAGTTGTCGCTTAAAAGGAAATTTACCGAGACACATAAAGAAACGGCAATCATAATCCAGAACATGGCGTTCTGAATATCCCCCAGGAATTTTATCCTCAGGTTCGTCAAAAAATACCATCCTATCAGGGTTATCAATGCGAATATTTTAATCTGCATGAAAGACAAAGGATAAAAATAGGCGGACATGGTGGCAATTCCGTATGCCACAGTCGGCATAGCAAGTACGTAAAGCAGGTAAAGTACCCATCCGAAATACCAGCCTACGTCCCAGCTGAATGCATTGGATATCCAGATATTTTCGCCGCCGGCAAACGGCAGCATGCTGTTAAGCTCTGAATACACCAGACATAGGGGCAGCACAAAGACGCCGCACACTATCAGAGCCCAGAACGAACCGGGGCCGCTTAGCTCAAACCAGTATTTTATCTCGACCATCCATGCGGCTATCATGCCCCCGGCAGCCATGGCAACTATGTGGACCAGCGACAAATCTTTCCTCAGATTGTTCATTGGGTTTCCCTCCTTCTCTAAATAACGGTTGCCCAAAAAATTGTCCGTTAATCGGTTTTTAGCCCGTCAATACAGATCAACCGGCTCTTACCGCATCTGCCAAACTGGATTTCTCTATGCCCTTCTTCAAGAGTTCGATTACTTCGTCTGTACTCATTACATTGCAGTAAATAATGTTTATTATGGTCAGCTCAGCATCGTGCAGCTCCTGAGTAGCCGCTGCGCAGCAGTCTTCTACGACTATTACTTCAAAGCCTTCATCAGCCAGGCTCCTGACCGTTGACGATACGCATTGGTCGGTGACTATACCGGTTACAATAACGGTCTCGATTCCCATGTTTCTTATCAGCTGGGCATAATTGGTTCCCGTGAGCACGCTGTCGGTGGTTTTATTCACGACAATCTCATCCGGCATGGGCTTTAATTCGTCTATAATCTGGGCTCCATAGGATTCTACCGGCAGCAGCATTTCATTCCATCCCGGCTTTTTCTGAACCAGGCACCTGTCCTTGCCGTCCTTTTTTAGACACGCTATTCTGCCGTAGGTAACTTCAAGGCCATTTTTTCTGAAAAAGTCCAGCAGCTTTTTGGTATTTGGAATCACAACATCATCAAGCCTGTCATGGAACGGAATCCACCTTTCCCATTCGCCTCTCTGTTTGAATGCCAGCGCTTCGCCGTAGTCCCGTAAAACAAATTCATTTTGCATGTCCACAATCAGTAGAGCGGTCTTCCGGTGGTTCACCTCGATTTCCTGCATACCGCTTCCGGTTTCATAGTAAAAGGATACGTATTTGTTTCCTGTTGGCATAAGCATCTCTCTCCTTTCAGAATAATTTTTTGACCCGGAGTTTTTTCTCTGCCACCCCCCTTTCCGATGCGATTTCCATCGTGTCTCCGGTATTTCTCTTAAAGAGCAAATGCTGTGCCATAACCGGAAATGCAGCATTTAAGGCTTTTTGGAGCAGCTGTTGATACAAAAAAAATAAGAAAATGCTACGAAAAGTAGCATTTGGTATTGAGAATATTCTGAGATGCAGCACATTTGCATTTTTGACAGCGTAACCCTTCGACCGCACCCTTTTATCAAAAGGTTCTAGCATGAAGTCCCCAGCTATTTTAGCCCGTATTTTTTAATCTTGTCCTGCAGATTCTTTCTTGCTATTCCTATCTTTTCTGCAGCTTTTGTAATATTCCATTCATTCTTCTCCAGTGCTTCCTTAATAAAGGCCCTCTCAAATTCCTCTTTGGCATATTTAAGGAGTTTAATATCTCTTTTACCGTCAGCGCCGTTTATTATCTCACCGGGCAGGTCTTTGACGCCGAACGGAAAGCCCTTTGAGAAAACCGTTAACCTTTCTATAATGTTTTTCAGTTCCCTGATGTTTCCCGGCCACCGGTAACTCACCATCGCATGCAGCGCTTCCCTGGTTAAGCTGACCTTTTCCTTTCCCATTTCCTCTGCAAATTTCCGGGAAAAATACTGGATTAACGCAGGGATATCCTCCGCGCGTTCAGATAATGGCGGAAGATGGAGCGGAATGACGTTCAGCCTGTAATAGAGGTCTTCCCTAAACCTTCCTTTAGCGATTTCTTCTTTCAGATCCCTGTTTGTAGCGCATATAAGGCGAAAATCAGCGGATATGGGCCTTGTACCTCCCACCCTTTCAAACTCCTTCTCCTGCAGCACCCTGAGAAGCTTTACCTGTATGTTCGGAGAAATATCACCTATTTCATCCAGGAAAAGAGTGCTGCCGTCAGCCATTTCGAATCTGCCTTTCTTTGTATAGTTTGCCCCTGTAAAAGCTCCCCTTTCATGCCCGAATAGCTCGCTCTCCAATATAGTTCTGGCAAAGCTTGCGCAGTTTACTTTTACCATCGGCCTATCCTTCCGGCCGCTCTTCTGGTGGATCAGCTTTGCCACCAGTTCCTTGCCGGTACCGCTTTCGCCTGTAATCAGCACTGTTGAGTCGGAGGCTGCAACTACGGGAATGATTTTTTTGAGCTCTAGGATTTTATCGCTGTCCCCGATAAAGTAATCGTCATTACCGGCAATCTCATCCTTGAGCAGCGCATTGTCCCTGCATATCCGCAGGAATTCCGCCGCCTTGGATGTTTCCAGCAGCAGCTCATCTATATTCACCGGTTTGACGAGATAGGAGAAAGCCCCTATTTTCATCGCTTCTACTGCATTTTCAATTGTACCCTGGCCGGTTATTACAATGACCGGGATTAAAGGACATAGTTCTTTAATCCGGGTTATAAATTCCAGTCCGTTCATACCGGGCATTACCATATCCGTAACAACCAGGTCGATATCGCTTTCTTGGAGCAATTTCATGCCTCTATCGGCGTCGGTACAGCATTCTACCATATACTTGCTGCGCCTTAATATCTTGCTGTAGACATCCAGGAAATTCTGATCATCATCCACCATCAGAATACGCATTCTTCCCACTTGAAATACCCCCTGCCTTGATTGAAGTTACCTGACCGGAAAGATTATCGTAAAACAGCTGCCTTTCCCTGGCATACTGTCCAGCATTATTTCGCCATTATGCCGGTTAATCTCGTTTTTTACAATCCATAATCCAAGACCTGAACCCTTTCCGGAGTCCTTTGTAGTTATAAATGGATCAAATATCCTGGTCTGAAGATCCTCCGGGATACCGCAGCCCGTGTCCTCAATCTGGACCATGACTTTTTCTTTAACGGCATCCGGGCATCTCTTTGCCCTTATGGACAGTCTCCCGCCGTGAGGCATTGCCTGAACGGCATTGGCCACCAGATTCAGGAAAATATGCTTCAGTGAATCAAGGTTGCTGTATATGCAAATATTGTCGTTTTCAAATTCTGTTTCCACTTCGACATTATTGTGTATGAAATTGTTTTTTTCAAGGATTAGTATCTGTTCAATAATCCTCACGATGTTGACCTTTTCAACCGTTTTTACCGACTGCCTGGAGAAATCCAGCAGGTTGGAGATTGTTTTCTCGGAATGCCTGATGCTGTCACCGATACGGTCGAGCAATTCAGTTATCTCGTCCTTAACCCCATGTTCAAGGTCAGTTTCAGAGACCATTGTCGTCAGCAGATAATGCGCTCCCTTAATCACGGTTATGGGATTTTTCAGTTCGTGGGTGACCCCTGCTGTAATCTGTCCTATCTCCGCAAGTTTTTCCGACTGGGCGAGTTTCTTCTTTATCATAAGTTCGTCCGTAATATCTTTCCTGAATACCACAATTTCAGTTATCCTGTTTCCATAATCGAATACGGGGTAGCTGCTGACGCGGTAAACCCTGTTGTTCAATACTATGTCCGAGCTGGCTTCTTCCGATGTACTGATCGTACTGTCCGCAGGGCAGTTCTCGCACGGTTCTGTCCTGTCGGCAAAAACTTCGTAGCATTTCCCGTTCAGGTGATCCTTGTCGTACCGCCTGATGTATTCTACCCCTTCCCTGTTTACGATCTTTATATTGTAGCTGCCGTCCCTGATAAAAAGTATACCGGTTATACTGTTAAATATCGTTTCCATCTGCCTTTTCCCCTTAATCAGGTCGTCGGTATAGTTTTTTATGGTAACGGACATCTTGTTGAATGCGCCGGCCAGCGCGCCTATCTCGTCTCTTGAATTTGTTTTGACGGTTTGCCCGAAGTGCCCCCTGGATATGCTATCAATATCGTTTGCCAGTTTGACTATGGGAGCTGATACACTGTGGAAGAGAATTATGCCGAGCACCATGATAATGGGAATGATAAAAATAAACGGGCTGATCAGGTTGCTGGTAACCTGCCTGAAGTTTCCGATATAAGCGTTTGAATCAACCTCAATCCCCATCGACCAGCCGATACTATCAATGCCTGTATAGGCGACGGCTTTCTTTATGTTGATGCCGTTCCTGCTATCTATGTATTCGTCGTAGCCGCTTTTGCCGCTGATCATATGCTGCAAAATACGGCGGTATTCATCATTTTCGGTATCTTTCAATAGATTGGTATACAGGGTCTGGCCTTTATAATCCGCCGGGGGGATATACTTAGGATGGTATATTACGCTGCCTTCCTTGTCCAGCAAAAAGGCGAACCCGGATTCTGCAATATGGAAATCCGCAATGGTCTTGCTTATCGCGTCCAGGGTAACATCTATGGAAACCACACCGGCGAATTCATCGTTTAGATATAATGGATAGGAACAGGTAACCATCCATCCTTTTCCGCACCAGTCGAAATACGGCTTGGTCCAGACGGCTTTTTTCAGCGGGTTGTGTTTTTCGGTTGCAATGTAATAGTATATGTCATTCTCGAAAGTGTGGTCCGGCTCGAATGTACCGACACTGGTAAAAGGGTAAATTCTTATCATGTTGTTTTTTGTAATGACATATATCCATTCAACGGGTGGGTTCTCATCCCGGACTTTTTTGAAATATTTCTCCATTCTATGGCTGGCGGCAATTTCGTTCATGATTTCTTCATTCAGAATTTTATTTCTCGGCAGGAACAGGTTGGAGATATCGCTGCTCTTACCCACAAGCTTAAGATTTTCATAGTATGCCTCTCTGGTTAAGACCCCCCTTGGATCCCTGGAATACTGATCCCTGATTTCGGACATTTCTTTCCCGGAGATGCCTGCGGAAAGATAATGCTCCATCCATGTCCCGAGGTTTTCCGCTTCCTTTTCAATATGCCTGAAGGTCAGGTCCAGGACCTGGCTCTTTTCCTTAACCAGCTTCTCAAGGCTCTCCCTGATTAATGCCTGGCTGGCCTTACGGCTGTCTACGGTGAAAGTGTAGTTCAAAATTAGCATGGGTATTATTCCCAGAATTAAGAATATACTGATAATTTTATATACAATTGAATACCTCACCTGCATTCCCCCTAACCCCTATACTGAAGCAGGCACATCTGTTAATTATAATTATTTTATCACAAATTTCGACTTTATTAATAAAAGGGCAAGAAAACTCTTTTGATTTTTGGTGGGCGGGACAGGGGCGGGACACGGGCGGGGGGCGGCGGGACACGGGGACAGGTGCCTTGTCCCACTTGGTTAACATAATAGTGGGACAAAGAGAACCGTCCCCATTGTCCCATTGTCCCATATGTAATATATACATAATATTGTATAATAAAAGGTAATATTAGGGATAAACTAAGAAGTATTGAGGTGAAGGCTATGGGAAGGGACATGGGAGCCCTTAAGTACATTGCGCTGATAACCCAGTTGGGCCTGTCGATGGCCTTGCCCATTATCTTTGGAGTCATTGTGGGCAGGTACATTGACAAAGCGGTGGGCACCAACAGCATTTTCCTGTTGATTTTCAGCATAATAGGCGTCCTGTCGGCCTTCAGGAACCTGTATCATATAGCATACAGGGAAACCAAAAGGAAGTGACCCTTAATGCCGTACACCCGTGATCTGAACAGGAGCATCACAGCAAAGGTGTTCATCCTTTATATACTGGCAGCACCCCTGGCTTTGGTATTACCGGATTTCACAGGTATGTTCGCCGGCCTCACCCTTGGGGTGCTTTTTTCTGTCCTGAATTTCAGGCTGCTCTCCCTGACTCTGGAAAGGGCGGTCAGGATGGAGCCAAGAAGGGCTGCTGCATATGCTGCTTACCGGTATGCGTTCAGGTATTTTTTGACAGGAGGAGTGCTGTATCTATCGATAGTTAAAGACCACATAAATATAGTGGGAACCATAATCGGATTATTATTAATTAAATTAGTGATACTGGTAAATAATATTCTTGGGTGGTGAACATATGGAATTTGCTCCAAAGGTATATTTCTTTATTCCGGAGCGGGTGCCCTTTATTGGAGGAGCGGGAGTAACCGAAACGGTAACAACGACGTGGGCCATAATGGCCTTGCTGGTGATATTCTCAATGCTGGCAGCGAGAAACTTTAAAGAGGTCCCGGGGCCGGTCCAGAACATTCTCGAAATACTTGTGGAAGGGATTGAAAGCCTCACCTCCACTACCATGGGTGAGGACAAACTTGGCTTTGCACCGTATATGGGCACTCTGGCCCTATACCTTCTTTTTGCCAATCTTGCGGGGCTGTTTGCCTTCAGGCCACCTACGGCTGACCTGAATACCACCATGGCGCTGGCTGTGATAACCTTCATCAGCATACACTATTACGGCATCAAGGCCAAGGGCCTGGGCGCATATCTGAAGGGGTTTACCGAGCCGATACCGCTGCTGCTGCCGCTAAATATAATAGGGGAACTGGCCATTCCCATATCTCTGTCCTTCAGATTATTTGGGAATATACTTGGCGGAGTCATTATAATGTACCTGTTATACAATGTTGTGCCTATAGCCGTACCGGTGGTTCCCCATATATATTTTGACCTGTTTGCGGGAATCCTGCAGACCTTCATCTTCGTGATGCTGTCCATGGTGTTTATCTCCCTGGCAATGGAGTGAATAAGTTGAAAGGAGCAAAAGCAATGGATTCCACCGGAAATTTCATTGTCCGCTTGATAGAATGGCTTAATTCCTTCGACAAAAAAGCCCTTGTCCTGGCGGCCTCCGCCATAGGCGCCGGGTTTGCGATGATTGCGGGGATCGGCCCCGGCATAGGCCAGGGGTTTGCTGCGGGTGAAGCAGCGGAGGCAGTGGGGGAAAAGCCTGAGGAAGGCAAGCAAATAACCTTTACCATGCTGCTGGGTGCGGCGATTTCGGAGACATCGGGTATTCTGGCGCTGATCGTGGCTTTGATTCTCCTGTTCGGGAATCCACTGGTCGGGGTAAACGGCGCGAAGATGGTGCTTGCCGCTTCCGCCATAGGGGCAGGTATAGCAATGGTGGCGGGTATAGGTCCCGCACTGGGGCAGGGTTATGCTGCGGGGAAGGCGGCAGAAGCTGTTGGGGTTAACCCGGAAGCAAGGAAAAACGTGACCTTTGCCCTTCTTCTGGGCGGAGCGGTGGCTGAGACTTCAACAATACTGGCCCTCGTGGTATCCCTCATACTGATTTTTGCAAACCCCCTGGGTGCGGATGAAGGGTTGTGGATTATTCTGGCCGCATCTGCCATCGGAGCGGGGTTTGCGATGATTGCCGGCATCGGGCCCGGCATAGGCCAGGGTGTTGCTGCGGGGAAGGCGGTGGAGGCGATCGGGAAGAGGCCGGGGCACCAGGGTATGATAACCCGGGTTATGTTCCTGGGACAGGCGGTGGCACAGACGACAGGCATATATGCCTTAATAATAGCGCTGCTGCTGATGTTTGCCAACCCCCTGCTGGGGCTGCTGAAGTAATTAATTGAGGAGGAATATATGTATGGAACCCATTACAGGTAAAGCACTGGTACTCGCCGCATCCGCCATTGGAGCGGGATTGGCGATGATTGCGGGGATTGGCCCGGGTATAGGCCAGGGCTATGCGGCGGGAAAGGGCGCTGAGGCGGTAGGAAGACAGCCGGAGGCCCAGGGGGATATTGTCAGGACCATGCTGCTGGGTGCGGCGGTTGCGGAAACCACCGGCATCTACGGCCTTATTATAGCCCTGATACTTCTTTTTGCAAATCCTCTGGTCAGGCTGGTAATGTAGCTGCAATTCGGGGAGGATAAGACTATGAGAGCAGAACTGGTCGGCATTGATATAAACATGGTCTTTCAGCTGTTGAACACCCTGCTGCTCTTCGTTTTACTCAGGAAACTATTGTTCAGGCGGGTTTCGGATTTTATGAGGGAGCGCAGGAAGAAGATTGAGGGCGCGCTGCGGGAAGCGGAGGAAAAGAACAGGCAGGCAGACCAGCTGAAGCAAACATATGCGGAAAGGGTCAGGGATATTGAAAGGGAAGCCGAAAGGGCCTTCAGAGATGCGGCGGAAAGGGCGGAAAAGCGCAAGGCTGAAATATTGAAGGAAGCCAGGGAGGAAGCGGAGGCCATAATCCGGAGGGCCAGGAAGGAGATTGAGCTTGAAAGGGAAAAGGCAATCTCCGAAGCCAAAGAATATATAGTAGGAGCGGCTATAGGGTCCGCATCAAAACTGATAAGGCAAAACCTTGACAGCAGTGAAAACCGCCGTATGGTAAGGGAGTTTATTGATGAGGTGGGAAGGGTATCGTGATGGAGGTTGCCTATAAATATGCCCGGGCGCTGGTAAGGGTTGCGTCCGAGAAGGATAAGCTGGAGACGGTTGAGGGGCAGCTCAAAGCGCTCAAGGAGCTTATGGAGGAAGCGCCCGAATTCCAATCAATGCTGGTATCTCCCACCATGGACAAGGAAAAGAAGAAAGAGATAATCGGCAAAGCCCTTGCGGGCAAAGTGGAAGAGGAGTTATTGAGCTTCATTTCACTGCTGATAGATAAGGACAGGCAGGACGGGCTGGCTGGCATTGTTAGCCTTGCAATAGAGCTGGCCGGCAGGGAGAGGAATATTGTAAAGGCTTATGTATACACCGTAGAAAGGCTGGACCGGGACGAAAAAGCGCTTTTGGCGGAGAAGCTGTCAAAGGTTCTGGACAAGGAAGTTGTGATAGAGAACCATATCGATAAGGACCTGCTGGGAGGGGCTGTGGTTAAGGCCGGAGACCTGCTGTTTGACGGCAGTATAAGGGGAAAGCTGGAAGGGCTGAGGGATATGATGAATAGCGCGCTGCAAAACGGAATAGGGGTGACGGGTGGCAATGAGTCTGAGGGCTGAGGAGATTAGCCGCATAATAAAGGATGAGATAGAGAACTATGGTAATGAGATAGACGTAAAAGAAGTCGGAACGGTGCTTCAGGTGGGCGACGGCATAGCCAGGGTATACGGCCTGGAAAAATGTATGGCCGGGGAACTGCTTGAGTTTCCCGGTAAGGTTGCAGGAATGGCGTTAAACCTTGAGGAGGAAAACGTAGGATGCGTCCTCCTGGGCTCCGACGACCATATCAAGGAGGGGGACCTGGTAAAGCGTACGGGCAGGGTGGTGGAAGTACCGGTAGGCGATGAGCTTGTCGGAAGGGTGGTGGATGCGCTGGGCCAGCCGGTCGATGGGAAAGGCCCCATAAATGCCGGCAAGTCAAGGCCTGTTGAGCACCTGGCTCCGGGGGTTATCCAGAGGAAGTCGGTCCATCAGCCCCTCCAGACCGGCATTAAGGCAATAGATTCGATGATCCCGATAGGCAGAGGACAAAGGGAGCTTATCATCGGCGACCGGCAGACGGGAAAGAGCGCAATTGCGGTTGACACAATACTGAATCAGAAAAACCAGAACGTAATCTGCATATATGTTGCCATCGGACAGAAGGCTTCTACAGTTGCCCAGGTAGTAAATACGCTTCAGGAAATGGGGGCAATGGACTATTCGATAGTCGTATCGGCAACGGCGAGCGAAACCGCTACGCTTCAGTATCTGGCGCCGTATACGGGATGCACGATAGGCGAAGAGTTTATGTACGGCGGCAGGGATGTCCTCATCGTATACGATGACCTCTCAAAGCATGCGGTGGCTTACCGGACCCTGTCCCTTCTGCTGAGACGGCCCCCCGGGAGGGAAGCGTATCCGGGCGACGTATTCTATTTGCATTCCAGGCTCCTGGAAAGGGCAGCCAAGCTTAACGACGACCTGGGAGCAGGGTCCATGACCGCCCTGCCTATTATAGAAACCCAGGCCGGCGACGTTTCGGCTTACATCCCTACCAATGTAATATCCATTACCGACGGTCAGATCTATCTTGAATCCGAGCTCTTTTTCTCTGGCATAAGGCCTGCGGTTAACGCCGGCCTCTCGGTTTCCAGGGTTGGGGGTGCAGCCCAGATAAAGGCCATGAAGAAGGTCGCGGGCAAGCTGAGGCTGCAGCTTGCACAGTACAGGGAGCTTGAAGCCTTCGCGCAGTTTGGTTCGGAGCTGGAGACGGAGACAAGGAGAAGGCTTGAGAAGGGCAGAAGGATCGTTGAGGTGCTGAAGCAGGAGCAGTATTCCCCGATGAGGGTGGAAGACCAGGTAATGGTCATATACGCGGTATCCAACGGCTTCCTTGAAGATATTGATGTCGAAGAGACAAAGAGCTTTGAGAAGGAATTCCTGCGGTTTATGCAGGACAGATATCCCGGCGTAGGCGGGCAGATCAGGGATACCGGAGAATTTTCCGATGATGTGGAAGCCAGACTGAAGGAAGCGCTTGAGGAATTCAAAAGGAGCTGGAAGAATGGCGCAGATGGGGATGAAGGACATAAAGAGGAGGATAAGGAGCATTAGAAATACCCGGCAGATAACAAAGGGAATGGAGCTTGTGGCCGCTGCGAAGCTGCGGAAGGCCAGGAATAGGTTTGAAGAAACCAGGGCCTATTTCGAGACCGTTGTTTCCACCGTCCGGGATATAGCAGCCGGCAGCAGTAGCGGGAAAAACCCCTTTCTGGAAGAGCGGGAAGTCAAGAGGGAGCTGTTTATCGTTGTTACATCCGACCGTGGGCTGTGCGGCGGTTATAATGTTAACGTTATCAAGGAAGTTATATCCCGGCTCGAGGATGGAAAGGAATACGCCTTCATTGCTGTCGGGAGGAGAGGCAGGGACTATCTGAGGGCTAGGGGGTACGAGCTGGCCGGAGATTATGCCGGAATATCCGAAAGCCCGCAGTATGCTGACGCCAGGCAGATAGGGGATATAGCGGCCGGTATGTTCCGGGAAGGCAGGGTGGACAGGGTCAGCATTGCCTATACAAGGTTTGTGTCCACCATTTCACAGGAGCCAAGGGTCATGACCCTGCTGCCGGTAGCGGCAGGGGAGAATGAAGCGCAGGGGAAAACTGAGGATATTATGACCTACGAACCGTCCCCGGAGGCGGTTTTGGAAACGCTCATTCCGATGTATGTCCACGGCTCCGTGTTCGGCGCTTTGGTGGAGGCGTCCGCAAGCGAACAGGCGGCAAGGCGGATGGCTATGGAATCCGCCACCGGCAATGCAAACAAGATGATCGATGAGCTCATTTTGTCATATAACAGGGCAAGACAGGAGATTATAACAAGGGAGATTTCGGAGATTGTCGGAGGAGCAGAAGCCATTGAATAGATAAAAGGAGGAGCCAAAGTGGAAACAGGTACAGGGATAGTATCCCAGATAATCGGGCCGGTTGTGGATATAAGGTTTGACCAGAAACAGCTTCCGGCGATAAATAATGCGGTGGTTATTGAACACGGCGGCAGAAGGGTGACGGTGGAAGCAGCAAAGCACCTGGGAGACGATATCGTAAGGTGTATTGCAATGTCCTCCACCGACGGCCTGCTCAGGGGTCTCAGGGCGGTTGACACCGGGGGGCCCATAAGGGTACCGGTGGGAAGAAAGACCCTAGGCAGGTTGTTCAACGTGCTGGGAGAGACCATTGACCACCAGGGAGAGGTAGAAGCGGATGAGTACTGGGAGATACATAGGCGGGCACCCGGTTTTGAAGAGCAGGAAACCGCAACCGAGATTTTTGAGACAGGCGTCAAGGTCATCGACCTCCTCGCACCCTATCCCAAGGGAGGGAAGGTAGGGCTTTTCGGGGGTGCGGGGGTGGGCAAGACAGTGCTTATAATGGAGCTTATCAGGAATATCGCTACCGAACACGGTGGCTTTTCTGTGTTCACCGGGGTGGGAGAAAGGACCAGGGAAGGAAATGACCTGTGGAAGGAGATGAAGGATTCGGGCGTTCTGGAAAAAACCGCCCTTGTATTCGGGCAGATGAACGAACCTCCAGGGGCAAGGATGAGGGTTGGCCTTGCGGGGCTTACGATGGCTGAATACTTCAGGGACAGGGAAGGCCAGGACGTTTTATTGTTCATAGACAATATTTTCAGGTTTATACAGGCAGGCTCCGAGGTTTCCGCGCTGCTGGGGAGGATGCCTTCGGCTGTGGGGTACCAGCCAACCCTTGCGGTGGATGTCGGGCTGCTGCAGGAGAGGATAACTTCCACAAAGAAGGGGTCTATTACTTCGGTGCAGGCTATCTATGTGCCCGCGGACGACCTTACCGACCCTGCGCCGGCCACAACCTTTGCCCATCTGGACGCTACCACCGTTTTGTCCCGGCAGATTTCCGAAATGGGGATTTACCCCGCCGTCGACCCCCTTGATTCCACTTCGAGGATTCTTGACCCGAGAATAGTCGGGGAAGAACACTACAGGACAGCCAGAATGGTTCAGGAGGTTTTGCAGAGATATAAAGAGCTGCAGGACATCATAGCTATACTTGGTATGGACGAGTTGTCCGACGAGGACAAGCTGACGGTATCCAGGGCAAGAAAAATACAAAGGTTTCTGTCGCAGCCGTTCTTTGTCGCCGAAACCTTCACAGGTATGGAGGGTAAATATGTCCCCATCAAAGAGACGGTAAGAGGCTTTCATGAGATACTTGAAGGAAAGCATGACGCACTGGAGGAGGCGGCCTTTTATATGGTAGGCGGTATTGACGAAGCGGTGAAGAAAGCTTCCAGAGGAGAAAGGAGCAATAAATAGCTTGAAGCCTATTGATGTAAGAGTAGTAACTCCGGAAAAGGTTTTCTTTGAAGGCAAGGCAGCCGGTATAACCCTTCGGGGCTCGGAGGGGTACCTGAGTGTATTCTATGACCACACGCCCCTTGTTACTTCTCTTCTGCCCGGGGTGCTGAAGATTAGAACCGAAGACAACGAACAGAAAGAAGCTGTTTTATCCCAGGGTTTTATGGAAGTAAAACCTGAGGCGGTCACGATCATCGTAAGCTCAGCGGAAACTTCTGCCAACACATAAAAGCCTATTGATATTTTTCAAAAAAGTAGTATCATTTTAACTTAGATGCCCATTGAGGCAAGTTTTACAAAAACAAAAAGAGTATACGGATATGTTTGTTTTTCAAATACTATGAATAAAGGGATGTAAAGCAAGGCGCAGGTTTGGGTATACAACCGCCGGATTTTGGCAACACTTCAGAAAGCATACTAATTCGGGAGGTTGTATCGTTGGGAAAGAACAGGAATTTGTTTTATTTAATAATCATACTATCCGGCGCTCTTTTATTATTTATACCCGCAAGAAACGTTTTCAATTACTACAGGCTGGATGACAGCACCCTGGAAGAGGCATTCAGGGTTTCGGGCGCACAAGCAGTGGAAGCCAATATCAATGTCTATTCAGCCCAAGAGGGGATGTTCTTAAACGGGGAAGAAGCCAGAAGCATAGTAAAGTCCCTTGCATATGAAATGGAAGTCGATTATGAAACAAGCGAGAAGATAGAGAACTACAGCGACGACTATAACCAGATTTCTCTGATTGGGCAGAACCTGCTGGGATATACGGTGGTTATCATAGTGAACTCAATGGACTTTTCAAACGTGGAGGAAAGCAGCGGGGGAAGTGAGACGGATATTGTATTGGACGTTTCCACCGGCGGACAGTATGAAAGCCTTGCAGTGATTGAAAAGGTTATGGAAAGGGCTGTCAATAAATTTATAAAGGGGGCCAGGGTAACGTCCTGTATCATAGGAAGGTACGAGGATGAGGTTCCCGATAAAGATAAGGATGAAATTATCGCTTCAGTATTGGACAGCGTGGAGGCCACAGAGGTTGAGAGGGCTATATATGACGGAATGGTCAGCGTTTCCGCCTATACGCCAAGGATAGGGAGGCACATTGAGATGGGACGGAATAAGATAAATATGAACATTGCAATGCGGTATAATTCATATGAAGATAAAACTTATATATGGCTGGGCTCACCAATAATATCTGTT
The DNA here is from genome assembly GCA_013540605.1 of Bacillota bacterium. Classification (GTDB taxonomy): domain Bacteria; phylum Bacillota; class Clostridia; order Ch29; family Ch29; genus Ch29. Next base: position 82,958 of record JABVCK010000002.1, on the reverse strand, counting down.
GAATATTAATGTATCAGGAACGAAGGATATAAAGTGTCAGGAACGGAGGATATAAATTGCCAAGAATTATAGTAGAAAACAGCTCTCCCCTTAGGGGAACTGTCAGAATAAGCGGTGCGAAGAATGCCGTGCTTCCCATTATTGCGGCCAGCCTTCTATCAAACGATAAGTGCATTCTGGATGACGTACCAATGCTTGACGACGTGGAGGTTATGTGTGAGGTTCTGGTTTCACTGGGGGCGGATATAAAGAGGATCTCGAGCGGCAGGATAGAGGTTAACTCGAGGGACATCGACAATTATGAAGCCCCGTATGAGCTGGTTAGACGTATGCGGGCTTCATTTTTGGTTATCGGACCCATGCTTGCCAGGATGGGAGAAGCGAGGATATCGCTCCCGGGAGGATGCGCAATCGGAACAAGGCCCATCGATTTGCACCTTAAAGGGTTCAGCGCCATGGGAGCGGAGATCAACTTTGGCCATGGGTATATCGAAGCGAGGGCGGATAGACTCCGTGGTGAGAGGATATACCTGGATTTTCCCAGCGTTGGAGCTACCGAGAACATCATGATGGCTGCGGCCCTTGCCGATGGAAGAACAGTAATAGAAAACGCTGCGGAGGAACCGGAAATAGTTGACTTGGCCAACTTTATCAATAAAATGGGAGGGAACGTCAAGGGCGCCGGTACCGACACAATCAAGATAGAGGGTGTGGATGAGCTCACAGGGGCCAACCACACGGTCATTCCGGATAGGATAGAAGCGGGTACCTATATGGTTGCGGGGGCAATAACAAACGGAGATATTATAGTAGAGAACATAGTAACGAACCATCTCATGCCGGTAATAGCAAAACTCAGGGAAGCAGGCGTGTTTGTAGAGGAGGTGCCCAGCGGGTTGAGGGTTTACGCCCCGGAAAGGGTCAATTCCATTGATATTAAAACACTGCCCTACCCCGGTTTTCCGACGGACATGCAGGCCCAGATGATGGCCCTGACGAGCGTGGCTCAGGGAACAAGCGTATTCATAGAAACTGTTTTCGATAATAGGTTTATGCATGTCAATGAGTTGAGAAGAATGGGTGCCAATATTAAAATAGATGGCAGAAGCGCGGTGATACAGGGGGTACCGAAGCTCACCGGAGCCAGGGTGAAGGCCACCGACCTGAGGGCCGGTGCGGCTTTGATACTTGCCGGACTTGTGGCTGACGGCATTACTGAAATCAATGAGACACACCATATAGACAGGGGCTATATAGACATTGAAAAGAAATTCCAAAACCTTGGAGCCAAAGTATACAGAATCTAATGGGACATGAATTTTGTAATTTTGTAGCCCACCCTTAAGGGTGGGCTACAAAATTTACATATTTGGCAAATAGAGCTTGGGGTTCTGGTGCTCGCCGTTTTTTAGAACCTCAAAGTGCAGGTGGGGCTCATCACCTATTTCAAACTCCGCGCTGGTCCCCACGCCGCTTATTACTTTCCCCTTCTCGACGTACTGACCTTCTTTGACCATGTTGTTATTCTGGAGGTTTGCATAACGTGTTTGAAGACCGCCGCCATGGTCAATGGTTATCATGATACCCAGCAGGGGGTCAGTTTCTATCTTTGTTACTGTTCCTGACAAGACTGCCTTTACAGGGGTTCCTACCTTTGCTGCAATGTCAATACCGTAGTGTGTGGTCCACTGCTCCAGTGTTTTTGAATAGACCAGGCTGTCTTTGCCAAAGTCTACAATCACCTTTCCCACCAGGGGCATTATCATTCGCTCCTGCGCAGCAGCGGAATTTTGGGGCTGTGAAGTTGTTATAGGATCCTGCTGCCCTGTGCTCCCTGTGGTTTTATTCGCACTTTCCTGTTCTGCTGTCTTTCCGGTGTTCTCGCCGGCGCCATCCAGAGGCTTAGCATCCTCTTGAGCCGTTTCACCGGTCCCCGTTCTGACTGCCTGCTCCTCTTCAGCATCCGGAAGCTCTTCAATCTGGTAGTCCTCAAGTATCTCGCCTTCCCCGGGGTACATGTCGTTTTCACTGAAGAACCTCAGATTGTTCCTTGTCACCCAGATGGCTGTGGTAGCCAGCAACACCAAACACAGAAATAATACTAAATAAAAGCTATCCCTGTTGATGACAGCCAAAAATTTTTCCCTGTCAAATCTTTTCCTGAGACTCATATCCTATTTATCACCTCCATTCGGTATTATGTCCATAAAATAGCAAAAAATACGGTGTAATATTTAATTCAGAATATAAATAGAATTTTAGGAGGACCTATACAGAAGGGGGGCAGTGGGGGTTGAAAACAATAGTATACGTAATCGTTTTCATTTTTTTTATAACTATACTTCTGCCTGTGTTTATTACCCAGGGATGCGATATGTTCTCCAAGCCCGAAAAAGGGTACATAGACGAGCAGCCCATTGAGGTGACCCTTTATATGCATCAGGATAAGATGATAAAGAAGGTGGATCTCGAGGAATACATAAAGGGCGTCGTTGCGGCAGAGATGCCTGCCAGCTTTCATATAGAGGCGCTCAAGGCACAGGCAATTGCAGCAAGGACCTATACGGTTAAAAGGATGGAACTCCTGGGAGGAAAACCAAACATAGACCATCCGGACGTTGATGTCTGCACTGATTCGACCCACTGCCAGGCTTGGATTTCTGAGGAACAGTTCAGAAACAACCTGAAGAAGCAGTTTGGCATGTTTGGGTATAGGAAGTATTTTGACAGGGTTTCTAAGGCGGTTGAGGACACGCGGGGCTTGATTCTTGTGTACAACGACGAACCGATAGATCCGCTTTTCCACTCGACAAGCGGCGGTTTCACCGAGAATTCCGAAGAGGTTTTTTCCTCAAAGGTACCATATCTGCGCAGCGTGGCAAGCCCTTACGAGAAGCACTCTCCAAAGCTGGTTTCCACGGTTGATATGAAGGTGAGCGATTTTATTAAGGCGCTAAAGGCGAAGGTTAATGGGCTCAGCCTTGACGCGAAGGATATACCCGGAGGGATTAAGGTGCTGGATGTGAGCCAGGGAGGCAAGGTGATCAGCGTCCAGATAGGCAATAAGGTACTGAGCGGCAGGGAGGTGAGGGCGGCCCTCAGCCTTAACTCCACCAATTTCAAAATTGAAAGGGAGGACGACGGGGTTAAGATAACAACCATCGGGTACGGCCATGGTGTTGGGATGAGCCAGTACGGCGCCGACGGGATGGCCCAGAAGGGATATAAATATGATGAAATTCTGAAACACTATTATACAGGGGTGAAAATCAAAAAGATACAGGAGATTTATTAATTGTAGCCCACTCTAGTCACTGGCAGTTACGCTGATATATATCAAGAGAACCGTCCCCTTGATATAGTCCCCTTGATATATTGCACATGCAGTCGTTATAGGCTGCCTGGGTGCCCATGTCGGTTTCCCGTTCCGGTATCAGCTGGTTCACTCCTCCGGATTTTTGTATCCACCAGCCTTCGTATACCATTACAATGCCTTCCCTAATGTTTTTGTCTACCTTCACCCTGCAGAGCAGGTTCCCCGCTTCGGTGGAGACAAGGGCCTTTGAGCCGTCTTCAATACCCTCAGCCGTTGCCATGGCGGGGTTTATGTAAGCAACCGGCCTCGCCCCGCCATCCGCCAGCACAAAATGCTGTGAGTGGAGCGAATCCCTGTGGTGCGGCGTCAGAAAATGATAAGGGTATCTGCCGGTGGGCTTTGGGTTTATATTCCTAAATACCGGTATGGGACTATGTCCGTCTGCCAGGGCCCTTTCGGAGTAAAGCTCTATTTTGCCGCTTGGTGTTTTAAATTCGAAGCTGTCCCACGCTACCGGAGAGATACCGGGCAGCTGTACCGGCCCGTTTTTCAGGTCATCAAGGGTTATACCCTTTTGCCGGGTAAGGGGAAGTATGGCCCTTTCCAGCCACCACCTTTCATCCTGTATGGGAAACCCCTCCAGATCGAGCCTGCCGGCTAATTCGTTGAATATCCACAGCTCCGAGGGAACCCACGGGTCGGGTTCTACAACTCTGTTGCAGTAGTTTATGTAGCTGTGTCCCATGGAGGTATAGATGATATCCTCATCTTCAAGGAAATGCCTGCACGGCAGCACCAGGTCGGATAGGCGGGCGGTATCGGTCATAAAAAGGTCCATTGTTACCTTGAAGTCCACCTTTGAAAAGGCCTTTGCCAGGCGGTTGCTGTCCATGGCCTGGGTAGCCGGGTTTGCCCTTGCCGTGAAAACCATTTTTACCGGCGGGTCACCGGCGTTTTCAATAAAACTTGCCATGCGCGGGCGGGGGTATTCCCTGAAATTCTTTCTCAGGCTTTCACCATCTATGACGCTGTCATCTATATACTTTCCGATCCTTTTATTGGCATAGTTCACTCCGCCTCCGGGAATGCCTATGTTCCCCGTGATTGCGCCCAGGGCATCGATGGCGCGGACGGTGTTTCCGCCGTTGCTGTATCTCTGAAGACCGTAACCCAGCAGTATGCATGAGGGTTTTTGCGTCCCGTATCTTCTCGCCAGGGACACTATCGCCTCAGCCGGTATGCCCGTAATCCCGGAAGCCATACCGGGGGTGAATTCCTTCACATATTCGCTGAACCTGTCAAATCCGATGACGTGTTTTGCTACGTATGCATCATCCGCAAGGTTTTCCGAGATGATTACGTTTGCCATTGCCAAAGCCAGAGCCCCATCGGTACCGGGTTTTGGTGATATATGTTGGTGTGCGTATTTGACGGTGGCAGTCTCCAGCGGGTCTATAACCACAATGTATGCGCCGTTTTTCGCAGCTTTTTGAATAAACGGTATAAGGTGTACGCCGGTATCAGCGGGGTTTCTGCTCCAGATAAGGATGGTCCTTGAATTTTGCAGATCATCCGGGTCGTGGCTCAGGGAATCGCCGAAGTCATATTTCTGTGCGGCGATACCGGCTCCCCAGCAGAGGCTCCCCTTCGGTACGGTGGCACCTCCGAAGGCATTGAAGAACCTCCTGTCGATACCCTTGAGCAGCCCTCCGTTTCCGCAGTCATAACAGTGCAGCAGGGCTGTGGTAGGGTACCGGGAGCGCAGGGCTTGCAGCTTGTCTGCGACCAAATCAAGGGCCATATCCCAGTCAATATCCGTCCATCCCTCCGCGGTTCTATACATAGGCTTGCGCAGCCGTTCGGGGCTGTTGAGCATTTCTATGTGTTTCTTGCCCTTTGAGCACAAAAAAACTCCTGTTACATGATTGTCTGGATTGCCGGCTATAGACACAATTCTGTTACCGTCCACGTCTGCAATAATAGAGCAGGCATCCCAGCAGTCAAGGGTACAGGATGTGCTTACCTTCCTCGCTCTGCAGTTTTTGTCATTAGCTGTTGCCATTTCAGATACCCCCTTTTAGAACCATTATACCGTACTTAACGAATATATACGACTAAAATCCTTCTATATCAGAAATGAACAGCATATAGATGATATAGAAAGACACTGAAAAGGGGGTTGCGCGATTTGAAGGATTACATACAGGAGCGGGTAATTGATGCGGCTAATTACATAATGGATACAAAGTCAACGGTAAGAGAAACCGCGAAGGTTTTTGGGGTAAGCAAAAGTACAATCCACAAGGATGTGACAGAAAGGCTTCCAAGGGTAAATGCTTCACTTTCAGATAAAGTAAAGAGGGTATTGGAATACAACAAAGCAGAGAGGCACATAAGGGGAGGAAAAGCAACCAAGGAAAAGTACAAGAGGGTATCCATTAGAAAAAGTCAGGGGACACACCTTTAGCGTAAATTACCAACTAATGTGAAAAATCGCTATACAAGTAAAAAGAAGAGAGAAAAAAGAGGATTTTAGAGTATTATATAGAACTTATCTAATAAATGTTAACGGGCAAAACACCAATGAAAAACGGGGGAAGAGAGGGAAACGAATGTTGGGGTTGATTACTGATATTGGTATTGACTTAGGTACTGCAAGTGTTTTGGTTTATGTGAAGAATAAGGGCATTTTGCTGAAAGAACCTTCCGTTGTTGCTATTGATAAGAACACAGATAAGATACTTGCAGTGGGAGAAGAGGCCAGGCAGATGCTTGGAAGAACCCCCGGCAATATCGTGGCTGTCAGACCTCTTAGGGAAGGCGTAATATCGAACTACGACGTGACCGAGAGAATGCTCAAGTATTTTATCAGCAAAGTTTGCGGCAGCAGGAAGATATTTAAACCGAGAATAATAGTCTGTGTTCCCAGCGGTGTAACCCAGGTAGAAAAGAGGGCGGTAATTGATGCAACCAACCAGGCCGGAGCCCGGAAAACCTACCTGATAGAGGAACCGGTAGCGGCGGCAATAGGAGCAGGACTTGATATTTCTAAACCAACCGGGAACATGATTGTGGATATAGGTGGAGGAACCACTGACATAGCTGTAATATCCCTTGGAGGCATAGTGGTCAGCGCTTCAATAAAAATCGCCGGAGATAAGTTCGATGAGGCGATAGTGAGGTATATGAGGAAAAAGTATAATTTATTGATAGGGGAAAGAACTGCCGAGGACATGAAGATCAGCATAGGTACTGCTTATCCCAGGGAAGAGAACATAACCATGGAGGTCAGGGGCAGGAACCTTGTTACAGGACTTCCCAAAAATCATATAATCAGTTCGGAGGAAATGCTGGAGGCCCTTGAGGAAGCTACTTCAGCGATTGTAGACAGTATACATTCGGTTATCGAAAGAACCCCACCCGAGCTGGCATCCGATATCAGCGACAGGGGTATTGTAATGACCGGCGGGGGATCGCTCCTCTATGGTCTGGATATGCTTCTCAGCCACAGGCTCGGCATCCCGGTCAAGGTTGCGGAGGATGCGGTGTCCTGTGTCGCAATAGGTACGGGGAAGGCGCTGGAATCCATGGACATCCTTGAAAGCAACCTGATAACGACAAAAGGCAGATCCAGTTAAGCCATTCATGGTGTCAGAACTCCTGGCACCTTACAATTTTTTTGCAGTGAATCCGGGCATGGCATGCACCGGTGAATTGAGTATAAAGTCGCGGGAAAACGGTGTCGATATATTAATAGAGGTGATTCAATTTGATCAGGGGACTATATACATCCGCCACGTCGATGGCAACTGAAGTCAAGAGGATAGATGTGCTCGCAAACAATGTTGCAAATGTAGATACCAATGCGTACAAGAGGGATATGGTGGTAACGGGACCTTTCCTGGAGGTATTGATTTCCAGGATGAACGACGGTTCAATGGGACAGGCTCCCCAACCGTTCAAAGGCGTCAGATATGAGAATACCGGCGAAAGGCTGAGGATAGAAACAGACGGCACATACTTCATAATCGATACTCCGAGGGGTAAGAGCTTCAGCGCCAGTGCGGAACTGGCGGTTAATGAAGAGGGTTATCTGATAACGTCGTCAGGCAATTACATCCTCGGGAACAACGGCAGGATCCAGGCATGGAGCATGGAAGGGCTTCATGTGGACGGCAGCGGAACAGTCTGGGCGAACGGCCGGATGGTTGACACGCTGAAGATGTATTCAGGGTCCAAAGTGATAGGAACGCTGAACGGTGGAGCGGCAGTCAATGAGGTGGTGACAGCCTTTGTCCAGGGAAATTTCAAAGAAACCGGCAGCCCTACCGATTTTGCAATTAAAGGTGAAGGGTTCTTTGTGCTGGAAGTCGATGGGGAGGAAAGGTATACGAGGGATGGCTCGCTTATAATTGACGCCGAGGGCTTCCTCACATCGAAGGATGGCCATAGGGTGATCGGGGAAAGAGGAGAGATCTGGATAGGCGGCAGCAGCATGGAGGTGCTTGGGAACGGAGAGATTTACGTTGAAGGTGATTATGTGGACACTCTGAGGCTGGCAGCCTTTGAAGATCCCAAACAGGCGGTTAAAGTAGGGGACAACCTATACAGGGCAAGGGAAGACGCACAGATGAAACAGCCCGATGGAGAAATCCTGCAGGGCTTCCTTGAGAGTTCAAACGTAAACGCGGTAAAGGAAATGGTAAACATGATGACCGCCTTCAGAGCGTATGAAACCAACCAAAGGGTGGTAATGGCCTTTGACGAGATGATAGGCAAGGCAGTGAACGAAGTAGGAAAAGTATAATAGTTAGGGGATGAATCCATATGATGAGAGCGCTTTGGACTGCAAGTTCAGGAATGACGGCACAGCAGCTTAATGTAGACACCATTTCAAATAACCTGGCAAACGTGAATACTACCGCGTATAAAAAGGAAAGGGCAGAATTCAAGGATTTGCTCTATGAAACCATATTCAGGGCCCATGTGGTGGATGGGCAGGGAAGGCCCGTAAACCTGCAGGTCGGGCATGGCGTGAGGCCATCGGCTATCGTGAAGACTTTTTTGGGAGGAAACATGCAGCACACAGGTAATCCTATGGACCTTGCAATCGATGGCGAAGGCTTCTTTGTCGTAAGGGACCAGAATGACAACCTGTTTTATACCAGGGATGGGAGCTTTAAGCTCAGCATAGACGGAGACGAGGCTTCAATAGTCACCTCCGACGGGTATTTTCTGCAGGTTGAAGGGGCGGATGCGGAGCTTGGAGCAGAAATCAAGGAGATCAACGTTGATGAGAACGGCATGCTTACGGTGAGAAGGAACGATGATACCCTTGACGAAATCGGACTTATTGATATGATTAGGTTCCCAAATCCTGCGGGGCTTGAAAGCATAGGCAGGAACCTATACAAGATGACCAGCGCTTCCGGGGAGCCCGTTGAGGCAGAGGAACCCGGCGTAAACGGCCTGATAATGCAGGGATACCTGGAGTCCTCGAACGTACAGGTGGTTGAGGAAATGGTTAAACTGATTACTGCCCAGAGGGCCTATGAAATCAATTCAAAATCCATTCAGACGGTTGATGAGATGCTCCAGATGGCAAACAACCTGAGAAGGTGATAATTGTTGAAGATTGATAATACTAACGTCTATGAAATGGGTATAATAAGGGATGCGTATCAGAAAGCGAAAGCCAGTGAAGGGGAAGAATTCAGCAAAATCCTGGATAGGGTAAAAACCGAAAAAGATAAGGAAAAACTCAAAGAAGCCTGCCGCGACCTGGAAGCGGTATTTGTGGGCATGGTATTTGAAAGGATGCGCTCTACGGTCTGGCGGGAAGGGCTGATACCTGAAAGCTATGGGGAGAAGATATTTCAATCCATGCTGGATGAAGAGCTGGCAAAGAAGGCCTCCTCCGGTGAAGGGCTGGGAATTTCCAGGATGCTGTACGAACAGCTGGTGCATGCGATAGGGGACGCTTCCCAATCTGCGGCACGGACAGCTGATGAAAAACTTGATGAATAAGAGGTGTGCTGCATATGCTGAACAATATTGAGATACAGGGTATTATACCCCACCGGTATCCTTTCCTGCTGGTGGATACCATTCTTGAGATAGAAGAGGGTAAAAGGGCAGTGGGTATCAAGAATGTTACTGTTAATGAACCGTTTTTTCAGGGACACTTCCCGGGTAATCCCATTATGCCCGGAGTCTTGATAGTTGAGGCGATGGCCCAGGTAGGAGCGGTTGCCGTCCTTTCCAAAGAGGAGTACAAGGGCAAACTGGCGTTGTTTACCGGGATTGACAGGCTGAGGATTCGCAGGCAGGTGGTGCCCGGAGACCAGTTGCTGCTTGAGGTAGAGATGATTGCCATGAAAAGGGGAATAGGAAAGGCAAACGCCCAGGCTACTGTTAACGGACAGGTTGCCGTTTCGGGTGAGTTGATGTTTGCATTGGTGGATGCTAAATAGACCGGTAACGGTCTATTTTTGTTAGCTGCTCATACTCAACTATAAGCCTGTCCAACTCCCGGCTTGTATTCAGAATAATATCATAGGAAGCCTGGAAGTCCTGCTTGTCCAACTCTTCCTGAAGCTTTCTCCTGCAATTTTCTATTTCCACTTTTAGTTTCTCAATCCTTTTATCCACAGCTGATCACCCTCGATACAGTTTCTTGTTCGCAGATTACAGAGTTGGTTCGTAGTCCGTAGTTCGTAGTTGGTAGTTCGTAGTTTACAGTTCACAGTTCACAGGTACCAGATCATAGACCGCAGATCGCAGTGGGCAGATCGCAGGTGCAAGGGTGAAGTTTTCTGGGCTTTTCTTTTCCTAGGACTTCGCTGATGTCTGCCAACTGCCAACTGCCAATTGCCGACTGACGTCTGTCATCTGTCATATGATAACTGGCAACTGAATGCTGGTTGGTATAAAAACGGTTTCAAGGGGTTTATAATAAACTGAAGTTGAAGTCGAAGGATGATAATAATGTTCCGAGGGAAACGTCTGCATCTGGTAATTATATTAGCAGCAATGGTTCATTACATATTATTTTTACACAGCTTTCCGGTTATACCACGGCGCCCCCCTGAGACAAAAGATATATGCTTTACCTTTTATATATATACCCCTAAAACAATAACATCAAAAACAGAGGAACCGAAAAATATCATTAATAAAGAATTTGAGGAGATACTCCTGGAAGTCTATGCTGCCCAAACATCCGGCAAAAGTGCTTATGCACAAGCCGAAGAGGGCCTGGGTGCCAGGGAAATCTTTTATGCTCAGGATCCGGAGATTGGTGAAAGGGATGAGCCCCTGCCCGATTCCGGTGAGACACACCAGGTGTCCGAAACCGGCAGGCAGGGAAACTCAAAGATGCTGCTCTCAGGGAGCAATGTGATTAAAGCCCTGTCCGGCCTTTCATGGCAGGACAAGCTCTGGCTGCTTAAGATCCTCAGCCGCTGCAGCATGGACGAACTGCTGCAGATAAAATCCATGCTCGAAGATGGCGTAACCTGGGAGGAAAACAAAGCCATGTTTACGATCCTCCGGAAAAAGGTCACGGATCAGGAACAGAAAAAGATAGATTCCCTGATCGAAGCGTATACCCAATAGGCCTACGGCTTTCTGTAAAGCGGGAGTACCTGGTATTTTATACCGCCCTGTTCGTCTATATAGAATTTCAGGTAGTTGAAATCATCAAAAATCGAGTAATTCTTGTCCAGCTGTCCGGTGCCGCTTATCCCGATGTATTTCACACCGTCCCTCACATCGTATTCCACTCCGGATGCCTGGCCGTACAAAACATAGACGTTGATATCTTTGTCCGATACCAGTTCGGAAAGGTACTGCTGGAGCAGTTCCGCTTCCTTGATATCGGTAAATCCACCTTTATCCCAGACCGGCTTCGGCAGGACCAGGAACAAGCTGCCCCTGTATACCTGCTGCAGCCTTTCCTTAAGCCAGTACCACTGCTGTGGTGAATAAGACCTGAGGCCTCCCGTGGAATTATCCAGCTTGAGGAATGTTATATCCCCATATTTGGCTTCTGCGTACCCCGGCTGTGTTGCCAGAGTCGGGACTTTAAGCCCGGACAGGCTGTCCTCACCGATGCTTCCTGCGAATACTGAAAGGTCACCGGCCTCCGCGGCAAGGGCTTTCATCCTGCTGACCAGGTGAATATCGAGGAGTTTGTCAATAGTTGTGCTTCCGAAGAGTGAAAACGAGAATTTCCACTCCGCCGGTGCTGTTTCGGTCCTTGAAGGGTCATAAATCCTTTCGCCTTTGGGTTCGGCAATGGGACCCTGGGGAGCGAAGGAGTACATTGCAGTAAGGTCATCAAACAGCACCGTGCCGCTGTCATGCATTATCGGGTTGGTCTCCACCACATACAGCCTTTTTATATATACAGGCGGCGTTAGGTCCTTTGGAACGGCCGCATCGATGAACTTGAAGCCTTTCCAATCCAGCTTCCGGGCCAGATCCAAGGTTGCGCTCTTGCCGTTGGCATCCTCAACAAGCATCCGTATCCAGTGATTGTTCTCCTTTGAGTTGTAAACTTTCACCCCAATCCTTTGCGGAACGGTGTCAAGCCTTATGCCGTCTCCGTTGAATACCAGGTAGGACGCAGCGGTAGCACTTTCTCCGGTAAAATCATAGGCAAGCCGTCCGCTGGAGCGCCCGCTTGTGGAATTTGCCGTATCCAGCGCATAATGTCCCTGAACCGATGCAGGATAGGAAGTGAAGCTGCCGTTTGGCATCTCGAAGTTATCCACAACAGTGCGTTTGTATCCCACAGACAGCGGTATTTCGTAAGAAAGCTGGCCGTACGCTACCATAATCTTACCGGTGCCTTCGGTACTGCCGCTGTTGAAGGTCTGACCCTCAAACCTTCCCATTGTGCTGATAAGCAGTACATCCCTGTTTTCCATCAATGCTTTAAAACCGGACAGGCTCCTGCCATAGATCGGAAAACTAAGAGATTTTAACGTGTCTGTTTTTATTTCCTCATAGGGAAGGATGAGCTCGGCCGGAGCATCAAGAACTTTAAGACTTATGCTTGCCGTCTTTCCCATATATTTCGCCGTGACAGTGGCGTTTCCCGCTGTTTCCGGGTAAAATACGCTGCCCGAGAAGCCGCCCGACACCCCGGAAACTTCAAAATCTACTTTTCTCTCATCTATACTGACAGGGTTATAATTGCTGTCATAACCCTTGACGTTTATGGTACGGCCTGTACCCGCAAAGACATTGCTGTCGGCGGTCTCAAGGAATATATATTTTAGAGGCCCGCGGGGGGCAGTGCTCTCAATGCCAAGGCCGTTTGAAATCCGCCGCATGGACCCGTCCGACGGGGTGTTCACAAGGGAAAGGTCTTCTTCTCCCAGCTTACGCGCCAGCATTGTGGAAGACCCTCCGCCGTCCAGGTTAAGCGCATTGTAGGCTCCGATTTCAATCATGAACTGCGCCAGCTGCTCCTGGGTCATACCTGCAGAGGATTGGGTTCTGCCATCAACAGTGACGGCGAACATTTTTCTGCCGTCCTTTGAAAACCCAAGGGCTGTTCTCGGATGATAACCGTCGATTCTATGGGTAAAGGGGTAAATACTCCCGTCCTTAACCAGTATGCTCCCTCCGCCTATAGCAAGATTAAGCCTGGAGTAATCGGGCCGGCTGATGATTTCCAGGCCGACGGAAGAGCCGGGTACGAGGTACTGCTGAATCTCTGCCGCCCTTTCGCCCCTAACCATCAGCACCATTCCATCAGCGGGTATCTCCATCCCTTCCTGCGGGCCGGCCAGTACTTCCCTTACCGTGTCCCTTTCAATAACAAAGTACAGAATATCCGGGAATGTAACGGAAGGAGGCTTGACACCCCAGTCCTTGGTATAAATAACAGGGTAGAGATAGTCGAAGCTGGTTTTGTTAATGGCAGATATAGGAAATCCGCTGCCGTTAACCCTTAGCTTAATGTCCCAGCTCCAGTAATCAAGCATAGGCACATTATTTTCATCAAGGGAAAAAACCGAAAGCTCATCCATCCGGTAGGTTGGGCTGCTTTGCATTTCCCCGTTCTCAACAACCGGACCTATCGGAGAGTAAATCTGTCCCGAAATAAAGAAATCTCCGTTAATAGCTGCAATAATTTCCTTATCATGTACCATATCCATCAATGTGGAACCGTTTCCAATGCCCTCCTGCGGCGTCAGAACCTTAAGGCCGGTGTATTTTCCTGAAATATCGGCCTCTATTATATGGATGTTTTGCCATCCATTATTGGTGAACTGAACGATATTTTTATATGTAACATTTTGGGCAATCTGTGTTTGGTGGATTTCCCGGTGTATTATTCCGCTTTCCTGTAAGCCGGCAAAGGCCTGAATAGGAAAAATCGAAATGCATAGAATAAATGCTGTCAATACTGATACGATTTTTTTCAAAACTTTCCCTCCCAAAGTGAAGTTCGTAGTTGGCAGTTCGTAGCTTACAGATCATAGGCCGCAGATCGCAGTTCGCAGGTACTAGAAACTGACAACCGGGAACTGATCTCTGGCATCTGATCTATGATGTCTGACAACTGGCAACCGATAACTGATAGATGGTGTGTCCTCTTACATTATTGGACGGAAAAATTGCGTTTAAGTTTCTGTACAAAACAATTATACATAAAAAAGGCGTATATATAGTTACAGCGGTGTTACATTATTGTTACATGTTCAGGGTGCTTGACCTGAAATACTATGGTAGAAAAACAAAAATTACTATTGAAAACGCAAAACCCATTATGTATAATATAAAAGTGACGCTAGAGAAGTCGGGGCGTAGCGCAGTTTGGTAGCGCACATGGTTTGGGACCATGGGGTCGGGGGTTCAAATCCCTTCGCCCCGACCATAATCTGGCCCCTTGGTCAAGCGGTTAAGACACCGCCCTTTCACGGCGGTAACAGGGGTTCGAGTCCCCTAGGGGTCACCATTATTATTGGGCGCATAGCTCAGCTGGGAGAGCACCTGCTCCACACGCAGGGGGTCACTGGTTCGAGCCCAGTTGTGCCCACCATATGCTGGTGTAGCTCAATTGGCAGAGCAGCTGATTTGTAATCAGCAGGTTGCGGGTTCGACTCCCATCACCAGCTCCATAAATGCGACAGGAGAGAACTTCCCCTGTCGTATTTTTTATCGACTGCTTCTTGACACCGCCTTTTCCGCGGCATATAATTATTATAGCTAATATAGCTATAATAGCTAAAGGAGGTTCTGTTTATGAAAGTCAACTCAACGGAACTGCAGAACAACTTCGGAAAGTACCTCGTGCTTGCGGCGTATGAAGATATTATAATTACAAGAAACGGTATGGAAATAGCAAGATTGACAGCCATAAGAGATGCGGCGTCAGGCCAGGGTAGGGTGATGGAAAAGGCGCAAGAATACGGTTTGGGCGGCAGAAGGGCATCCTATGAGGAATTTCTGGAACTGACCAAAAATTCCGAGGAAAGATACGAATACATTGACGGTGAAATATACCTGCTGGCCTCGCCTAAAACCGCGCACCAGGTAGCTTTGACCGAACTCTTTGGTATTTTTTACAACTGGTTTCAGGGGAAAAAGTGCACTCCCATGGTTGCTCCCTATGATATCACGCTCAGGAGAGACCCGGAGGATATAAATGTTGTTCAGCCTGATATCATGGTCATATGCGACCTCGAGGAAAAGCTGGATGAAAACGACTATTACAAGGGTGTCCCGGCGCTTGTGGTGGAAATATTATCCGAGGGTACGCGGAGCAAGGATCTGATAAAAAAGCTTGATCTTTACATGTCGTGCGATGTCAGGGAATACTGGATTGTGAACCCCATAAACAGGGAAGTTACCGTTTACCTTTTTGAAGACAAGAACATCAGCGGTTATACCACTTACAGAAAATCCGAAGTCGTGCAATCTTACATTTTTGAAGGGCTATCCGCGGAGCTTGGCAGAATCTTTAAATAGGCCTGTATAAAAATATGGTCATACTGGCAGTAAATTTTCTGAATATATGTGTTGACAGGAGTGCGGGGCAAATGTTATATTATCTATGCGGTTTATAACATCGCCGGCACCATTATGGAGGGATACCCAAGTGGCCAAAGGGGGCAGACTGTAAATCTGTTGGCTCAGCCTTCGCTGGTTCAAATCCAGCTCCCTCCACCATCAGGCATCGCACAATATGTGCGGTGCCTATTTTACTTTTGCAGCGCATCAAAATTTCCAAATATATGCGAACATGATATAATCATAGTGTTATGTTTGTTTGGAGGTTACTGCACAGATGAAAGAGGTCGTAGGACAGATAATCGCATTTTTGGGAAGGGAAGCAACCGTCATGTCGGTGGCAACCCTTCCATTTATAGAGCTTCGGGGAGCTATTCCTGTAGGGATATCTTTAGGACTGCACCCCGTGCATGCGTATATACTGGCTCTGCTGGGCAGCATGGTACCTTCTCCTTTAATACTCCTGACGTTCAGGCCCCTTTTCAATTCTGTAAAGAGAACAGGGTCTTTTAAAAAGTTGATGGACAGAATAGTGGACAGGACGATGAAGAGGAGTGGAAAAATAAAGAAGTATTACGCCCTCGGCCTGTTTCTGTTCGTAGCGGTTCCTTTGCCTTCCACGGGGGTTTGGACAGGGAGCCTGGCCGCTTCCCTGCTCAATATAAGGCTTCTCCATGCGTTGCCTGCAATATTTCTTGGCAATGCGGTGGCGGGTTTAATAATACTATTGATAAGTTATGGCGTTTTGAACTGAAAATTGCGTTGACATATATTTACCTCTGTGATAACATTTTAAATCGGAAATTTAATACAATCCTTATCAAGAGAGGTGGAGGGAGAAGGGCCCTATGAAACCCGGCAACCGGCGAGTTTGCGCAGCGGTGCCAATTCCCACAGAATTGATAATTCTGTAAGATAAGGTGGTGAAGCTGCCTCCTTTCCTGCAGAAAGGGGTTTTTTGCTGTTTCGCACCTGAAATCAACCGTTTTATTATTATGGAGAAGACGGGTAATAATAACAGATTGGGGACATTATAGTTGCCAGTTGTCAGTGACCAGCACCTAGGACCTAGTACCTAGCACCTGCGAGCTACGAACTACCAACTACGAACTAGCACGAGGTGTGTCCCCATACCTTAAAGGAGGGGTTTAATAGAATGGCAAGGAAACTATTTACATCGGAATCGGTAACAGAGGGTCATCCGGATAAAATCTGCGACCAGATTTCTGACGCGGTGCTGGACGCGATTCTTAAAGAGGACCCGGATGCCAGGGTTGCCTGTGAGACATCGGTGACCACAGGGCTTGTGCTGGTAATGGGCGAGATTACAACAAAATGTTATGTGGATATTCCCAAGATAGTAAGACAAACAGTCGAAGAGATAGGCTATACGAGGGCCAAATACGGTTTTGACTGTGATACCTGTGCCGTCATTACTTCCATTGACGAGCAATCGCCGGATATAGCAATGGGCGTTGATAAAGCCCTTGAAGCAAAACAGGGGGACATGGACAGCCAGGTGGAGGCTATCGGAGCGGGAGACCAGGGTATGATGTTCGGTTTTGCCTGCAATGATACCGACGTATTCATGCCGCTGCCGATTTATCTGGCCCACGGTCTTACGAGAAGGCTCGCGGAAGTCAGGAAGAAGGACATCATTCCATATCTCAGGCCCGATGGAAAGTCCCAGGTTACGGTGGAGTATGATGGGGATAAGCCTCTGAGGGTGGATACTGTGGTGGTCTCAACTCAGCATCATCCCGATGTGGACCAGGAAACCATAAGGAAAGACATCATCGAAAAGGTTATAAAGGAAGTGATTCCTGCGGAGCTGCTCGACGGGAATACCAAATATTATATAAACCCGACCGGCAGGTTTGTGGTAGGCGGGCCCCAGGGAGATTCGGGGCTTACGGGAAGGAAAATAATAGTGGATACCTACGGGGGCTACGCCCGTCATGGCGGCGGTGCCTTTTCCGGTAAAGACCCGACCAAGGTGGACCGTTCCGCCTCCTATGCAGCCAGGTATGTTGCGAAGAACATAGTGGCTGCCGGTATTGCCGACAAATGCGAAGTGCAGGTGGCGTATGCCATCGGAGTGGCAAGACCCGTATCCGTAATGGTGGACACCTTCGGTACGTCAAAAATCCCGGAGGAGGAAATAATCAAACTGATCAACGCTAATTTCGACCTGCGTCCGGCGGCGATAATAAGGGATCTTGATTTGAGGAAGCCAATCTATAAAAAGGTCGCAGCTTACGGGCATTTCGGCAGGAACGACCTTGACCTTCCGTGGGAGAGGCTGGACAAGGTGGAGACACTGAGGAAGCAAGCCTTCGGAGAATAGCAAGGAAACGGTTTTTAACAGGCGGTGTTTTGGCAGAATAGAGCCTTAACACCGCCTGGTTAGTTTTCCTTCCTATTACCTATTTTGCTTTTTTTAAGGCTACTTCATGTTCGTTTAGCCTTGCATCGACGCCTATAACATAATCCTTAACTATAGCCATATCTTTTTTAAATCCATTTATTTCTACTTTCAATCCATTTATTTCTAACTTGAGCTCTTGTTTAGTTTCAATCAAATCACTCTGCAAATTGTCAATTTTTCTATCGAAAACGCTATGGCCTTCAGCAATTGCTTTGATATCGTCTTGCAGCTTTTCAATTAACAACTCTGTATGCTGCTTAACTTCGTCAACCTTCTTTTCAAACATATCTTTCATTGCAATAAATAATTCATCATTATCCATCCTTAACGCCTCCTACAGTGATTATATTATACCATACGAGGTTTATATGTACAAAGTTATGGCGACTCCGTCCCCCCGTCACTCCTGTCTTTATAATCAACTAGTGGATTATGCTAACCAATTGTTGAAGTATTATTACAGCCTGACGCCTTTTGTTCTTTACAAAAAGGATTGAATGACAGTGTTTTTTTGTTAACGTAGAGAATATAATAAGGCTGTATTCACTTTTATACGAGGACAGAACACTACTCGACTACTTCGATAAAAACCTTGCGATTATAGAAACCTCAGACTGGCCTTATTTCAGGCGGTATCGTGAAGCATATAAAACCGGCGGCAGAAGTCACTGCGAGGTCGATGCCGTATGCGAGGAAATCAAGAATATCATTCGCAAAAAGGGTGCTGTTTCGTCAGCTGATATTGGGTTTAATGATAGGGTTAAATGGTATTGGAGTGATACAAAGCTCTCCCGTGCCGCCCTGGAAACCATGTATTTCCGTGGTGATTTGGTGGTGCACCACAAGAAAGGGACAATAAAGTATTACGACCTTGCAGAGAACTGTATTGCTGTTGAACTGTTGAACACACCGGAGCCGTATCCCGATGAGCTTGATCACCAAAAATGGCGTGTGCTGCGCCGAATTGGTGGAGTGGGACTACTGTGGAACAAGTCTTCCGATGCGTGGCTAAATATCTGGGGATTGAAATCTGCCGAGCGAAACGAGATTTTCAGGCAGTTGCTTGCAGAAGAAAAAATCCTTGAAATTACGGTTGATGGCATTAAGGACAAGCTGTATTGCCTTTCGACCGACCGGGGATTACTCGAAACAGTCCTGCAGGAACCTGAACTAAAAGCCCGTTGTGAGCTAATTGCTCCGCTTGATAATATACTTTGGGACAGGCGGCTTATCAAGGCACTGTTTGATTTTGACTACAAATGGGAAATCTACACGCCTGAAGCACAGCGTAAATACGGCTACTATGTCCTACCGCTGCTGTACGGCGACCGCTTTATCGGCAGAGTTGAGGTAATACGTGACCGCAAGGCGAAAACGTTGGTTGTGAAAAATATCTGGTATGAAAAAGGTGTAAAGCAGACAAAGAAGCTGCAAACGGCCATTGATAATTGCATACACAGACTTGCTAACTTTAACGAATGTAGATATGCTTTTCCGCCAGACAGTTTTTAAACGCAAGGAAGCATAGAAGCATGGGGGAAGCATGGGGACGGTCCTATTGATCCCATCATGCTTTATAACGTTCCTTCGTTTTCTACTTGTATCCTATCTGTACTCAAGGGCCGTCAAACACAGTACCTGTCCCCCTGTTTGTCCAAACACAGTACCTGTCCCCCTGTTTGTCTGTGTTTGTCCTGTCCCCCTGTTTGTCCCCCTGTTTGATATCAATAATTATATTCTATAGTCCATAATGACATTCTATTCCATGCTGGTTTTCTTGTTAACACTTATATATAATGGTTTTAAAAGTAATCGATAATACGGGATACTGTGATAGACCTTTTGACAGCGCTGGGCGTACCTGCAAGGAAATGGGGGCGCTCCGCCTATGGGAGAAAAAGAAGGAAGGAAATCTGGCTTTGAAGGCGTACAGCAAGGCATACAAGAAACGCTTTGCATGGATAAAGTACAGAAAAATAACAAAGAAGCTTTTTATGAGTGGTCTGACGAAGCAAGGAAGAAACGGGAATTGTGCTTGAACGGCGGTATGAGGCTGGAAGAATTTAAACTGTGGCTGGAGGAGTGAGGATGATAGACTATTATGCCGCTTATTCCCCATATGCCATGCTTCTGATTGCAATCACAATTGCCTGCATCGTGTTTGGAGCCTTTTTATGCGCATATGGATTTATAAAAGTTGGGAAAAGCTTTTTATTCTGGGTAATTATTATTACTTTGCTCGGGTTGTTATGCCTGCCGGTTATGGGGTTATTGGCGCTTGTTTCTCCTACGCTTGAATTTCAGGACATGTACCTGGATTTGCGGCGGTTTATTGCCATGTTGGCCGCTGTCCCGCTGTTATGCGTTTTTTTCGGCATGTATCGCGGAGGGTGCGGTCCCAGACAATGCGGCATGTTTGGCCTGGTTTTCCTGATACACATTATGTGTGTTTTTTACCTATGGAAAAACAGGTCCGGCGTATTGGCTGATTATCTGCCTGTGCTGGATTTCTGCGTTTTCAGCATGTTTCTGATTTGGTCAAGATGCAGCCTGTTTGCGGAGCTTTCGCACGTGTCAATCGACAGTTTCATGCAGGAGCTTGACGACATGGTGCTGATATTCGAAAAAAGCGGGAAACTTATTGATGCCAACGTGCAGGCAAAAAAAACATGGCCATTTCTGCATGAGGGTTTGACGATAAATGAGTTCCTTGAAAGCCTGAAGGCAATGACCGTTTCAAAAAAGTGCGCCGAAAAGAACGGCATGGTGCGGCATGAAGAAATTGCGCTTTCCTTTTCCAATGGCATAAAGCACTACCAATGCGGCACAACCCAGGTAAAGGATAAAAAGGGAAGCATTCAGGCTACAGTACTGAATTTTCACGACATAACGGAAAAATCGCTGCTTGAAAAAGAACTGGCGGATAAAAATGCCGAACTTGAAAAACTGAACATTCAGCTTAAGACTTTTTTGGATACCGCCGAAAAACTTGTGGAAGAAGAACAGAAAGCAAAAGCCGCAAAAGAAATAAAGGAAGCGGTCGGAGCCAAGATTGAAAAACTGCTTTCAGATCTTGAAGCGGTGTCCTTTTGCAATAAGCAGGAAAAACTGCCGGCTTTGATAGAAAACTGCCGGGAAGCGATGGCAGGGGTGCGCCTTGCCATGCAAAAACTGATGCCGGATGGCGGAAAGGATGGGAAAGATGATTAAAATAGCCATCGCCGATGACCAGGTGCTGCTTCGGGAAATGCTTTCAATGGTTCTTTCATCCGACAGTGAAATGGAAATTGTAGGCCTTGCAGGCAATGGGGAGGAAATCCTTGGTATTTGCCGTAAAAGAAACCCGGATATTGTGCTTCTCGACATAAAAATGCCTCTCAGGGACGGCGTTTTTGCACTGGAAACCCTAAAAAGAGAAATGCCGCATATAAAGGTCGTTATGCTCACTACATTCGGAGATGAAAGAAATGTGCTGGAAGCATACAAAAAAGGCGCAAACGGTTATGTTTTGAAGGATATTAAGCCCCCAATGCTAATAATGGCTATAAAATGCGTTTTTGAGGGTTTGTTTGTCATGCAGGATGAAATTGCCGGACTGGTTCGCAAGCAGATTAAGCCGTTGGCTTCAAAAAAAGCAAATGAGCTTGAGGCGTTGGAGGAGTTGCACGACGAATATGGTCTCGACGCGATTGACAGAAAGATTATCAGGCTTTTGGCAGACGGAAAAAGCAATAAAGAGATCGGCGAGGCTCTGAATTATTCCGAAGGTTCAATAAAAAACAGGATAACGCGCATTTTGACTGCGACCGGCTTGAAGGACAGGACGCAAATTGCCGTGTTTGCCCTGCAAAACAATATTATATAGAGCTTAATGAAGAGGGATGGACGCTTGTACGCAAAATCCCTGACCGTCTAAAGTATGGCAGCGAAAGGCGCCTTTCAGCATGGAAACCCGCTGCTCCATGCCGCTTAAGCCCATGCCTTTTTGCACCTTCCCGCATCCCGAGCCGTTGTCTATGATAAACAGTTCTATCATCTCGTTTTTATCTCGCAAAATAATGTCTACCCTGCTTGCCTTCCCATGCCGCAATGCATTGGTTATGCCTTCGCGGCACAGCTTGAACAGGGTGCTTTCTATTGAGATGTCAATCTCCTGCTTCAAATTGGAGCAGTGAATCCCCACGGCAATAAATGCCGAGCGGAAATCATCAGCAAGTTTTTCCAACCGTTCTTCGATGCTTTGCCTTATCAAAGGGCTTTGGTTTTCCGCCGAAGCAACCGAGTTGATTTCCTTCAGACAGTCGGATAAAATTTTTTTTGCTCTATGCATGTATTCCATTCCCTGAGACGCCGTATTGCACATTCGGGCTATTTCCAATAAGGAAATTGCAAGCATGATTGAATGTCCCAATATGTCGTGGGCTTCCTGTGCTATAAAATTGCGCGTTCTGGCCACAACAAGCTTTTTTTTCAGTTCGGCTTGAATTGTCAATTGTTGATTGGCAAACTGCAATTCGTCATTTCTCATCTGCAGCTTTTCCAGAATGCCTTGCTTTGCCGTAACATCAATAAAGCGTATAAATGCTCCGCTGAACGATTTATCTCTTACCGGCCGGCAAATAACACTTATGTAGCTGCGAACTCCGGTTTGATAAATGAAATCCTGAGGCTTGCCCGTATCAAAGGCAACAGACAGCTTTTGACGATTATGCAAACGGGCGGCATTGCCAAAAGTCCTGACGATGCTTTCTTTGCCTGCGGGAACAAGTTTGCCGTCAGCCGCCATTTTATTAAAGGTTTCGTTAAAACCTGCAATCCTGTCTCCTATTACAAGCAGGATACCTTCCGGGACATTGGACAAAGCAACCCTGCGGGCAATTTTAAGATTGTCAAAGAATTGAAACTTAAAGGTGGCAAAGGCAAATAGGATAAGGGATGCAGACGCGGACATGGGCGTTATGTCAAACGGCGGCGAAAAACCGAAAATTTTCTTAAAAAAGCGGAACACATAGAGAAGATTGGCAATCATGGGTATAGCTATCGCAATGGCAAGCAGGATCGTCTGAATGCGTTTTTCGCTGAACCGGCCAAAAAACCTTTTTCCGCATATTATACCTCCGATGAGAAACAACAAATAATTAAATCCTTGCTGGAAATAAAAAAGCGGCCCGAAGCTGTCTCCCCAAAAATCAAAATGTGTATAAAATAAATAATGCAGTGGATTTGTCGCAACTGTCAAAAAGCATAGAGCTGATACTATAAACAACGGCAGCATAAGCTTTTTGGCAGGTTTAACGCCGTTAGCAAAAATATGGGCAAACACAATAAAAGCCGGACCCAGAAAGCAAACGCCGGCATACTGGCAAACAACAAAGAAAAACTTTATCTCCGCATTTGGCGCAAATGTTTTCAGAATCTTTGAGACAATCCAGAGCGCAAGTATGCCCTGCAACACAAAAAACGAGGACAATAATGAGCTTTTCACCGCCTTAAGATAAATCACCGCGTTGATAAAGACCAGCAAAAACAGGGAAAGAATATGATAAAAAGCAATATAGTAAGATTCATACACGAAGGTTTCGGTCATTTTCGCTTCCTCCGCCGCAAAAAACAATAGCTTTTATCATTAGCCGCAAGTCATTGATAAGATGACTTGCGGCACTATTTTTACCTTTTATCCTTATATTATAATATTTTTGGGTATATTTTTCAATTTCGCGGTTGGGATTTACGCAGGGCGGATTTCTAAAAAACAGCCTAATTTTAAACAAAAACGGGGGTTTTAACATGAAAAAAATATTTATTTGCTTTATTGTCTCAGCCTTAATGTCTCTTGTTTTTACGGGGTGCTCAAGCGATAAACCCAAGCAAGCCGGGCAGGATATGAAAAGCGCAACCTCACAGGCGCAAAAACCGGCCGAATCGCAAGAATCGGGGCAAACTTCAATTTCGGTTAAAACTAAAGACGGCTCCCTGTCGGTCGAAAACGGGGACGGCTCCCTGTCGGTGGCAACCGATAAAAGCGTTGAATTGCCAAAAGGCTATCCCTCAGACAAATTCCCTATATATGAAGGAAGCTTCATTTACTCGGCAATCGAATTGGAAGGCTCATATACCATTTCGGCTTTCAGCAAGGACGAAGTTAAAAAGGTTATTGCTTTTTATGAAAAAGTTTTGGAGGGAGCACAGGTCAACATGGACACGAAAACCGACGAAAGCCTTACTTCAATGGGAACGAAAAGCGGGTACGCCTATACTATGGACGTGGGCAAAAGCACCGAGAAGGGGTACCAGACTATAATAACCATTTCTTTGCAGCCTGTAAAATGAGAATAAGTCATTTTACGGAAAAGGAGCTTGGCAATCTGTTCAACGGCGTTGTCAGTTCTAAGCGGCTTTTCCCTGCAAGCTATGGAACTAGGGATTCCCAGATCATCTCACAGACGGCTCAGGCAGATGAATACACCATTATGGGAGCAAAAGACGACTACACTTATACTGTCTGTGTGACTAAAAATAGTGAGCAGGACAAGGAACTCAAAGACTACCCGACTTCGCTGGCTATCAGCCTGGTGCCGGCACCAGAAGGCATGGCTGAAAGCCTTAAAGAGATGTCCGGAAATATGCCGGGTGGTAAGAAGTAATTGCCAATAAAGATGTGAGGAAGTGATTTTTAGTATGTTCAGGCTTACTTCAGTTAAAAAACTGGTCATATTTTTCCTTTTGCCGGTCCTGGTAATTGCTTGGACCATGCCCGGCTTTTCTGCCTATGCTTTTACCCTAAATGATGCAAAATCACTAAGCCTCATCGAAGGTGAACTTCTTCAAAAAATCGGCCCGCCTAGCCTTCCCGACATCTCCCGGGAGGCCAGGTCAAACGGCCTCCAGCCCGCGTCCCTGAAAAACATCCATCTGAAATTGAAACCCGGTGTGAGCTGGTTGAGCGAAGCACAGGCGCAGGCGATAAAAAACCATGCCAGCGGCGGGAAAATAAGTTCATCTCTTTTGCCTGAGGTCGAGCCGGGCAAAATTTATATCGATCCCTCTTCCCTTATAGCCCTGGAGTTTGTCAGGGGAGAGGGAGGCATCTTATACATCCTCCTTGCGGACGATGACAAACTTGTGGAGGAGCTCTCCATCCCCGAACAGACGGTATTTCTCAATGAGGCCAATATTACATACCTGGCGCAAGGGATTAATATCGCTTCATACAAGATGAAATCGGGCACAACGGAGAGGGCAGGCTTTAATTTTTATTTTAATGAAAAGCAGACGCTGCCGGGGTACGACCAGGAGGGGAAACGTGTCGAGGTTACTTTGAAGGGAAGCCTTAATATCGATTCCCCCGCCGTGGAGGTCAAATACACGGAAGAGAGCGGCTATAAATTTATCTTTTATGCTTCCCAGAGGGCCGAAGTGCAGGCAGAGCTGCTCGCCCAGCTGAAAAAAGATGTTAAAATCCCGCTTTATGATTTTACTGTTCCTGCAGAAGGCTGCAAGATCACGGTTGGGTTTTTCCTGGTCTTGGGAGTTGACGGCAAGATCACTCTGGAATATTCTGTGAAGCAGAGTTCTTCTGTCAGAGCGGGATTGCAGGGAAGCACCTCGTATTACCTGCCTACGAGCTTTAATGTTGTCAAAGAGGTAAGCTTTGAATTTTCGCCCGAGGAATTATCCCTCTCCGCCGACGTAAAGGGAGAGCTCAGCCTGCTTGCCGAGGTGGCCTTTGACATCCTGGGCAAGGGAAAGGTCATTCTGGACAACAAGATTGGCGTTCTTTTGGAAGCCAAAGCCGGCGTCCAAGGCGGAATCGGAGATTACTTGAGCATTAAAGGCGATGGCTTCGCAAAAATTTACGGCAGGGTAAAGATCAAATCCTTTGATAAAAGCAAAACAATTTATGAGTATAAATATCCCATTTTCAATTATGTCAAAGCGCGCTCCAGCTCTTACAATATTGATATTGCCGAGGCTTGTGCCTACCGGGATATAATCCAGGGGAGCATTGTTGAAAAAGGGACGGGAAAACCGTACGCCAACCAGGAAATCCTGTTAAAGGTAACCAGCTATTCCGGGGTTGAAAAGCTTCTTGTCGCCTCCACCGACAACTCCGGGTTTTTCAGCAGGTCTTTTGACTTGAAAAAGGGTGACCAGGTGAGGGTAAAGATTCCCGGGAGCGGCGATTTATGGTCCTATCCCCGTGAGGCGAGCTTCCCATATAATCACGTTGCCGTGGAGGTTGCCGATTATCTATCAAATACCGTTAAGGGGTATGTGAGTGGTTCCGGCCAGGGGCTCTCGTCATACAACGGGCCTGTTTCGCTGTTTATAGAACGGTCCAATAATATTCCCCTGCATCACCAAGAGGATCTTTCGCTCCCTGTTGAATATACCATAAGGTTGCAGGCACAAAGCTCCGGCGGCGCCTTTCAGCTGCAGGGAGTTGATCTGCGCCCCTTTGACCGGGTATATGCCGTGGTTGACAGCGAGGGCTTCACCATCAACAGCACCGTAGTTGAAGCGGACGGCCTGACTGTTTCTGTTGCCGGAGGCTACTTGCAGGAAGCACACAGCTTGAGCTCTCCAAACAGTACCGTGGTCTTGGGTGGCCCGGGGACGGTCCCGCCTTTTAACGGAGAAGCTCACTTTAAAGTGGAGGCCCTTTATCCTCACAGCGCCAGCCCGGAAAATTCGCTGAAGTCCAGGGAGTGGCGCCTGCAGTTTACACCCGTTTACGGCAGAGGGTACTCTTTTGCCGGCACAGGCCCCTGGGAACTGGACCTGCACAGCCTGGCGAGCCTGATTACATCCCCATTGGACAGGTTCCGGAGTTCTTTGGCAGGGGGGCGTTCCGTAAACTACCATGTGTTTGAATCAGTGAAATTTTATGTTGAAGGCAAAAAGCTGGAGTATTTCAATGAGGCCAAGACGTGCGAGGAGGAAAGAAGCAGCGGCCTTATCGGCAAAATTGAAAAGACCGTTCCGTTGGTGGGTTCCGTCCCGGCCGGCTATTACCTGAAAACGCTGGGAGCAATAATGCTGGAAGGGCAGATGCCGGCGGAAAGCCCGGCGGCGGGCGACACGGCCCTTTCCGCGCAAAACTGCGCTGCCGGAGTGACAGTCAAATACTATCCCTCCGCCGCAGCCTCCACCCCTTCCTACAGCAGCAACATAAAATTCTCTGTCCTGAACGGGCAGCAAAGGGTTGAAAGCGGCGCCCGCGATCCCATCCTAATGTGGGATAAAACAGCCGGCACCAAGGTTGTGCAGTACCAGGAGTTTCCCAGGAAAGAAAGCGTCCGCTACGATTTGGACGACTATATCCCGGAATTGCAGAACGTTCCTTTTGTCTTGAAAGGGACGGAACAGGTCAACGGCATTTCCTGCCAGGTCTGGGAAAAGAGCAAAAAGATCGACCCCATCATGAATATTTACGTCAAAGTACAGCTATTTATCGCTCCGGGCAGCAACCTGCCCCTCAAGGCTGTTTTCTGCGACGGTTATTACCAGAAAATAGAACTGCTCTTTTCCAACTGGCAAAAAGCATCCTCAGCAGGCAGCCAGGAACCGGGCGGCAGCAGGCTTTTTGTGCCTCCTTTTGGGGAGATCAGGCTGCCGGCGATACAGCTTGAGCTTCCCGCTTCTTCGGGCGAGGAGACCGGGGAGTCTGCAACGGGCGATGCCGGTGAAAGCAGCCCTGGCAATACTTGGGGGGATGACGGCGACGGGCAAAGCCAAAACATCATTATTGCTCTGACTATCGGCGATCCCTATATGACGATAAACGGCAGCAGGGTGGAGATCGATCCGGGAAGAGGAACAGTGCCGCTTATTAAGGAAGGGAGGACCATCCTGCCGATAAGGGCCGTAGTGGAAGCTTTAGGGGGCAGCATCAGCTGGAAAGAGGACGAGAGAAAAATTACGGTTGCCGGCAAGGGCACAATGCTTGAGATGTGGGTAGACAGCGTAAAGATGCTGGTAAACGGGGCATCGGTTACAAACGACGTGCCGCCTATAATTATCGGGGCCCGGACATACGTCCCTGTAAGGTTTGTGGCGGAAAACCTGAATTGTGACATCAACTGGGACGGGACAACACGGACGGTAACCATTTCGAGCAGGCAGTAATAGGCGCATAAGCTCCGAGATTGGCATACAAAATGCGTTTCCAAGACAGAAGGGTTGTTGTGATGCATGATAGAATATTTGAATCTTCTCAAGGAATCCGAAACAAAATACGCAGCCCGATACTGGAGCTGGCTCTGGCTGGCCTTCTTTCTCCTGAATGGCGGCTGGCTTTTCAACAGCCTGATTCTCTATCTGACGGGAAGGCCTGTTCCAATGGGTCTGCAGGTTCTTTTTACCGGCACGTCTTTTTTGCTGGGGCTGCTGGCGGCTGCTGTTTTTTCCAGAAAAGCGTTTGCCGGCTTTAAGACCGTCCGCGCTTCCTTCCCGACACTTATTGCGGGAACGCTGCCACTTGCCGCTGTTGTTGCGGCAGTACCGCTGGCCATACGGGCCTGGACCTATTATCTGGCCGGGATGATCGGGCGGGGCGATGTAAACAGTTGGGCGGCGGCCTTGACCTTCGCCGGGTTATTGCTGGTTTTGGCTGTGTTTGCCGTGTTTGCTGGAATGTCTGCAATCGCTTTTTTGCTGTATGGAGTTCCTGCCCGCGGCACAGGACGGGCGGCCGCCGCTCTGGCTGTGGTCTGCCTGCGAAGGCTGCCTGTCTTTTTGCTGTTGGTCTTGGCCAATCTCCTGGCAGGAGCTGTGTTTCTCAAGGTTATGCGATTAATTGAAGTGCTTCTCAAGGGGCTTCTTCCTTACGGGTTTTTTTCCCGCTATGTCCTGGAGATGTTTTTGGCCGGAGGAAAGACGGCCCTTGCCTTATTGATATTAGGGAGCGCTCAGCTTATGCTGGCCAAAGACGGGGAGAAATTTGGAGAAAAAATCGGGCAGCCGGCAGCCGGGTCCTTATGGTTCCCAGCCGGAGCAGCCGTTTTGGCCCTTGTGTTTGCCGCCTTTAACGTTTTGCCCTATTTGGACGCTCCGGGGCAGGTTGTGAAAAGCATCGAAGCAAGGATAATCCTGGCGGATAATTTATGGAACCTGGGCCGAGGCGGGGAGGCCTCTTCGGAATACCGCAAAGCCCGAGCGGATCTCTCGGCTTTCCTGGGGTACCTGACGGGGATCAAGGAAATACGGGAGAAGGGTGAAATTGAAGAAGCCCAGGAATTTTTGACCAGGGCGGAGGAAATTTGCCCCGATTCGCCCTATGTCCCCTATTTCAAGGGGATGCTGCTTAAACTGGCCAGTTCCCAGGCAGAAACCGATCCGGATATCAATACCTTGTTTGCGGCTGCAGCCGCCAATAGTGCCGGGAAAAATGCTGCGGCCCTCCCCGAAGCCAGGCTCTGGACCATAGGCGGCTTTTGGGCGGCGGGAGAGAAGGAAAAGGCCCGGGAGGCGCTTAATTTGGCCATTGCCCGGGGTGTATTCAGCGACAGGTTTGCCGGACTGGCAGGCGCCGGGGAGAAAAGGCTGGCCGGCTTGCGGCAGGAAGTCTCCAGACTCGAGGCCTTGCTGAAGGGAAGAGAGCTTTATGTGCTTTTGAACAGGGCGGAGTATGAGAACGAAAGCGCGGTTTTGCCGGAATTGCTGGAATACGCAGAGCAAAACCCCGGGCCGGAAAGCTATTACCAGGCGGCGCTGCTGGCGGAACGGATTCCTTACCCCGACTATATGTATGAATATGCCCGAAAATATTTTACCGCCAAGCCGTGGGAGAAAGAAGAAGAGATCAGGGCGGCTCTGTTCACTTCATACATGTATGTAAAATCCGGCCACCCCGGAGAGGCTGAGCAGCTGATGGCGGCCATGCACGCCAAGTACCCGGGGAATGCGGAGATTGCCGGAGATTACGCTTATACCCTTTTGGAAAACAAAAAGCCTGCCCGGGCTTTGGCTGTCATCAAAGCCCAGGGAGCGCAGGATGCTTCCCTGCTCTACCTTCAGGCCGTAGCCTCCCAGCAAATGCAGGATTATCCGGCAGCCCTGGCAGCCCTGGCCGGCCTCTGCCGCGAGGCGGACAGGGAAGGCGCCGGCCCCGATGAAATAAAAAAGATTGACGAATACCTTTACCGTTTTTTGCTGGAGTACCAGGAATTAGCTTCCTGGGGAACGACGAAAGGGCAAGACTTTATAGCGGAGCTGAAGAAAAAGCAGGAACCGGCCCTTGCCTATTATTATGTTTTGGGCCTGGAAGCCAGGCAGGCTGAGGATTATGAGCAGTCCAACAGGCATTTTGCCCGGCTGCTGGAATTGAACCCCCATCTGGCTTATCCCTACTACTTGCTGGGAGTCAATTACAATGAAATGGCGGGCTACCTCAAGCAAGACTGTTATCCCCTGGCTGAAGAAAATTTCTTGCAATTTCTTGAGCGCCGTTCGGATGTGGTGGAAGGGTATTTCTGCCTGGGGATGGTTTACAAGCATACCGGCGACCTGGCCAGGGCCGAGCGTGCTTTCCGCAAAGTGATTGCGCTCAACCCCCGCCGGGACAATCCTTTGTACGAACCTTTCAGCATGTACAACCATGCGCTGGCTGAGATTGAAAGAATCAGGGAGAAAGGACAGGAGTAAAATGGTTGTTGCAGGTATAGTGGTGGTAATCGGCGTTTTATTGCATAGCCTTTTATCCGGCTGGGAAGCCTGGGCTGGGGTCTGCCTGGCGGCCGGGGCCATGGCGGCAGTGTTGGGCTGTCCTCCTGTCCGGCGAAAGCTTGGCCCGCAAAACGGGAGAAAACGTTCGGCCTACAACTTGGCGCTGGTTGCGCTGCCGGTTGTATTGGCTTTGGCGGCGCCTGCCGCAGGAGTTTCATCCGGCCCGCAAAACCTGGACAGGGCGGTAAAGAAAAGTGTTTCCCTGCTGGCTGCCGGCGACCTGGACCGCGCGGAGCAGCTGCTCAAAGAGCTATTGGCTCAGCATCCGGATGTCCCGCAGCTCAGGCTTAACCTTTCTTCTGTTTATTTGAGGGGGAAACAGCCGGAAAAAGCGGCGGGTGTGCTGGGGGAAGTTAAAGAGTACAGGCTGTTCAACGCTTCCGAGCTGTTCAATTATGCTCTGGCTTATTACCAGCAGGGGGAATACAAAGAAGCCTTGATCAACCTGCAAAAGGCCCTGCAACAGGATCCAGGCCTGGTTGAAGGCTGGCTGTATGCAGGGGAATGCGCTCTCAGGTTGGAAGATTATAAGGCTGCCCGGTACTATTCCGGCCAGCTGGCGGAAATGGAGCCGCAGTTGACCCTGGCTCATGTGCAGCTGGCCAGAGCGCACCTGCTGGTCATGGACTACCGGGAAACGCTGGCCGAACTGGAGAAAGCGCTGGAACTTGAACCGGAGGCCGCTTTGCGGCAGGAGATTCTTAAGCTGCAGCAGGAAGCAGGCTATTACCGCAGCCGGACGGCTGGCAGCGGCAATTGAGCAAAGGCTGTCTGGATGCCAAAATTTGGGTTAATAGGTTTTGGGGTTAAAGGAAGGTTGGCAAAATGTTGAGATGGTCCATAAGCGGAACAAGGACAAAAGTAATCGCCATAATTTCGGTTCTGGCGCTGACAGCGGCAGTCTGCCTTCATCCTGCGCTTGATCCCGTACAGGTCCGGGCAGGGGTTGTTTCCGACGTGTTAGGGTTGGATGGTATGACAGGGAAGGTTGCGGACGATATTTTTGACGGCGGCTGCAAGCTGGCTGGCGGGCCTGTCTACAACCTGGGCAAAGGTATTTACGACACATTGTCGGGCACTATCGGCATGCTTGCCGGAGAACACACAATGGTGGGCAAGGTGGCGGGCTGGACAGAGGTTGTCCTCAACGCAGCGCAGACCGGCGTCATAATTTATACTCTGGCTACGGGAACAGCCACCCTTCCGGTGCTGGCGGCCATAACCGTCACTGTAACCCTGGGCAAGATAGCTGTAGACAGCCTGAAAAACATTGACAAGATATTTTCTTGGCTGAAAAAAAACCTGGGCGATGCGGCCCGCAGTTTCCTGGATGTTTACAAGCCCAACATCTATATTTACGCTGACCGGGATCTGGCTGTCCAGGTCCGCTTGGAGCCCAGCGGCTATATCACGGATTCCCTGCCGGCATACGACCGGGAACAGGGCTGGAGGGCCGAAGTCTTTAACGGTTCGCTCAACGGTCGCAACGATTATCTGTTTTATGAAGCGCGGGTGCCGGACCGGGGTTTCCAGAGAGAAGAAGGGTATAAAATCAGGGGGAACAACCTGAGGAACGACCTGCGCAGCCTGATGGAGCTGCACGGCTTCAATGCCAGGGAAACTGCCGATTTTGTGGAATACTGGGAGGAAAAGCTTTCAAGCCGGGAGGACTACGTTTTTTATCCCCAGGGCACCGCTATTCTGGAGAATATTATGCCTATCATTGTGGAGCCGGAGCCGATCAGCATCTCCAGGCTGTGGTTTTTGATCGAGGAGGACCGGGGGCAACCCTGCAACCCTGTCGCCTGTCCTGAAAAAGTAGTTCGCAGCCCTTACGCTGTGGTGGAGTGGGGCGGGATTTGGGGTTTAGAATAAAGTCATAGGATATTTGAAATAAAGATTAAAGAAAAGGAGTGGATGACGAATGGAAATGCCGGGTAGCAACATACGGTACAGTCCGGAAGACATCGACAAGAATAAAACTGTGGCGATCTTGGCCTATATCCTGTTTTTTGTCCCTTTGCTGGCCGCCCGGGAATCAAAATTTGCCATGTACCATGCCAACCAGGGGCTAGTGCTTTTCCTGGCAGCTATGATTGTAAATGTTCTTGGTTCCATTATTCCCCTCATCGGTTGGTTTGTGCTTCTTCCGCTTGGCAACCTGGCGGTCATTGTCCTGGCGGTGCTGGGGATCATCAACGCTTATAAAGGAGAAGCCAAACCTCTTCCTTTGATGGGAGGGATAAAGATTTTAAAAGTGGATGAGATCGCTGTCCACCAGCGGGACCTACAGTAACATACCTGGCGCGACTGGCGCGACGTGTATCATCACCGAAAATGATACCGGCAAATATATCAAGCTGAAAGTTACGGCCAGCGGTTCTGCCACAGGCAGTGCGACAAGCAGCGTAAAAGGGCCTGTAAGCAACTTTTTAGGTGGATATCGAACGTCTTTCATCCCCCTACCAGATTGCAAACGCCAAGTAGTTTATGCTTCTTGACACCATCGGTAAATATTTTGATCTGGTATCAGACATAATCAGTATGTTAAAAATAAATTTGCAGGCAGACTGAATGGAAATAACCACAGTGTTACAATCTTTATAGAATTGCCTTATGATCAGAGGACGAAGAATCAGCATGGGGACGGTCCTATTGATCCCATCATGCTTTATAATGTTCCTTCGTTTTCTACTTGTATCCTATCTGTACTCAAGGGCCGTCAAACACAGTACCTGTCCCTCTGTTTGTGTTCATGTCCCTCTGTTTGTGTTTGTGTGTCAGGGGATATATAGCTGCCAGAATGCTCAAATTAAACGGTTACAGAGTGAAAAACTTGGATGGTGGTTATTTACCTGTCCCTCTGTTTGTGTTGTCTGTTTGTGTTTTATCCCTCTGTTTGTGTTTAAAATTAAACGGTTACAGAGTGAAAAACTTGGATGGTGGTTATTTAATATATTCAGCTGTTTTTGCTCAGGATAGATGAACTGGGTTAGCTATACCTAATGATGAAATTAAGATAAGACTTGCTAAAAAACCAGGCCTTCGGCAAATAGCAAGGGAACGGCTTTTAACAGGCGGTGTTTTGGAAGAAGAGAGCCTTAACACCGCTCGTTTTATTTTTTGTGTCCGTTTAACCGGCATAATGTATGCCGCTAAGGTGCGGTGCGGCCTTTTACCCGGTACTTGTCCGCAGGTTAGAATTACATTAGGCAAGAGCAAAGGAGGTGAAAGCAAATGGCTCTACAGGTTCAACCCGTAGACTCCAGGCTGAGAATCAGGCTGGAGATAGGGCAGGATGACCAGGGAAACCCAAAGTATTCAACCCGGACCTATTCGGGTATAAAGGCCGGCGCCGCTGACCAGGATGTGTACGATATAGCCGTAGCGCTTATTAGCCTTCAGGAGTTTCCGGCAGCATCCATTGACAGGATCAACCAGGTGGAAATGGTGGATGTCTAGTGATCAGCTGCCAGTGACCAGTGGCTAGTGGCCAGTTGCCGGTTTTCAGTTACCAGTGATCAGTAACTAGGACCTAGCACCTGTGAACTGTAAACTGTGATCTGAAAACTGTGAACTAGCACCTGCGATCTGCGATCTGCGAACTGCGATCTAGAATCTGTGATCTGGCATCCGGAAATGTTCGCAATGTTCTGAAGGGAGGTGAGTCTTATGGCGAGCAGGCTTGAAATGATATTCGTTAACGCAGCCGGCAGAAGGTCAACTATTTCAGTTGACAACGTGCGCAGCGATATAACTGAGGCTGAGGTCCAGGGAGCTATGGATGTCATAGTGGCGAAGAATGTGTTTACGACCAGCGGAGGGGATATCACCGGGATATACGGCGCAAGGATAGTGTCTACGGATATTACTGAGATCCCCGTAGGTTAAATGTCTCCGATTAGGCAAGGGCCGGCGAAAAGCCGGCCTTTGCCTTCACAAAAAACAATAACATGCATAATTATGTTTTAGATTAACAATAGGAGGAATTCAGTTGAGCGAAACAAAAAAACTTGACGGCAAAAACATAGCGGCCCTTGTTCCCTGTTATCATAAGCAGTACGGGAACGCGACGGAAGTTGTTTTTCTCGAAGAAGAACCTATTGTGATACCAAGGACAATAGCAACTGTACTGAAGCGGCTGGCAAGGGACCATACCGTCGATTTACAGGCTGCGCGCAAGAAGTACGGAGAGATGCTGGGGTGCAGCAGGGCAGTGCCGGTTGCGATTAATCAGCGGACCATCCTTTTACCGGTTAAGGTACGCAAAACAGTATCAAGAAATGACGCTTCACGGGGTTACATCAATTTTTTCGCCATCAAGGATGTTGACGGAGATAATGACGGTACAAGGCTGACGCTGAAAAACGACCGTTCAATCCTGTGCTACCACAGCATAAAGAATATCAACCAGCATATACGCAACTGCTACTTTATTCACCAGAAAATGATGAAAGATAAGGAAGAAGATGCAGGCCCTTTACGGGGATACCTCAGCTATCCGGCGACCAAGGGGGATATAGCCCTGATACTAAATGAACTCAAGGAAATAAGGAAAAAATTATGATATAATTTGAATGAATATCCTGCACAGGGGGGAATTTGGATGCTTGAATTTGAAGGCGTGATAAGCAGTATAGTTTACAGAAACGAGGAAAACGGATATGCAGTGGCCAGGTTTAACTGCGAAGGTGAAAGCATTACCCTTGTGGGATATATGCCCCTTGTTAAAGAAGGTGAAAGCCTTAGAGTACGAGGAGAATGGGTTTATCACCCGGTCTACGGCGAACAGGTACAGGTGCAGGAATTTCAGACAGCTGCTCCTTCCACACCGGAAGGTATAGAAAAATACCTTGCTTCGGGTTTAATCCCGGGGATTGGTCCGAAGACCGCGAAAAAGATCGTTGAAGTACTGGGGAAGGATGCATTGGATATAATCCAGTATAATCCGATGAAACTAACGATGGTGGACGGGATCGGGAAGAAGAAGGCGGAAAAGATTGCTCAGGCCTTTGAGGAACAGAGGGGTTTGAGGGATGTGATGGTTTTTCTCCAGACCTATGATATAAGTCCGGCGTTTGCCATAAGGATTTACAAGAAATACAAGGATGAGACCATACAGCTCATTAAGCAGGACCCCTACAGGCTTGTCGAGGATATTGAGGGTATAGGATTTAAAAGGGCTGACAGGATTGCGATGAATATGGGGCTGGAGCACAGCTCTCCCAGCAGGGTGATTGCCGGTACCCGGCATGTTCTTGCCGAATTCGCCGGAGCCGGCCATGTGTTCGTACCACGGGGGGTGCTGGTGGAAAGAGCAGCAGAGCTTTTGGGAGTTGATGGGAACGACGTTGAGGATGCGGTGAATTCACTGGCCATCTCGGGCAAGGTGAAATTGGAACAGATAAACGGGGAGCAGGTAGTGTATTACATGCCGTTTTATTACGCCGAAGCTGCCGTGGCGGCAAAGCTGACAGAGCTATCCCTCCTGAAATACGATGGTTTTGACGGGAATGTGGAAGACGAAATTCGGCTGTATGAAGAGAAGCACCGTATTGAACTGGACGGTGTCCAGAAAGAAGCAATAACCCAGGCTTTGCACCATGGGGTCGTGGTTGTTACGGGAGGACCTGGGACGGGCAAAACAACTACAATCAAGGCAATTATAGAAATTATGGAGGGAAACGGCCTGGAAGTTATTCTGGCGGCCCCGACGGGAAGGGCGGCAAAGAGAATGGCCCAGGCTTGCGATAAGGATGCCTGTACCATTCACCGTCTGCTTGAATTCTCTTATCATGAGAACGAGCAAGCTTCCTTTTTCGGGCGGAATGAGGACAGCCCGCTGGAATGTGATGTTCTGATAGTGGATGAGGTATCCATGGTTGATATACTGCTCATGCATCACCTGTTGAAGGCTGTACAGGCAGGTACGCGGCTGGTTATGGTCGGGGACGTAGACCAGCTTCCGTCGGTAGGGCCCGGCAATGTGCTCAAGGATATCATAGGCAGTGGGATAGTAAAGTTTGTTAAGCTCCAGCGGATATTCCGCCAGGCCGGGGAGAGTACAATAGTGGTAAATGCACACAGGATAAACAACGGCAAATATCCGGTGGCGAATTCAAGGGAGGGGGACTTTTTCTTTCTGGAGAGAAAGGACATGCAGCAGATAGTCTCGACCATCCTTGACCTGTGCAAGAACCGGCTGCCCGAGTATAACGGATATAATCCCCTTACGGATATACAGGTGCTTTCTCCCATGAGGAAAGGGCCGGTGGGGGTTGAAAACCTGAATATACGCCTGCAGGATTGTCTGAACCCGGCTGCTGCACACAAAAAAGAAAAAACCGCAGGCAGCTTCACATTCAGGGTTGGGGATAAGGTTATGCAGGTAAAGAACAACTACGGGCTCAGGTGGGAAACCGGGGGCGAAAACGGTGAGCCTGAGGAGGGGGAAGGCGTTTTTAACGGCGATATGGGGTATATAACGGAAATTGACGATGAGGAGCAGGAACTGGTTGTATTGTTTGACGGCGACAGAAGGGTGTGCTACCGGTTCAACCAGCTGGATGAACTGGAGCCGGCCTACGCCGTAACGGTACACAAGAGCCAGGGAAGCGAGTTTCCCGTGATGGTGATGCCGGTATTCTGGGGGCCTCCGATGCTTGTGACAAGGAATCTGCTCTATACCGCAATAACCCGGGCAAAGCAGTTGGTGATACTCGTGGGCAGGGAGGATTACCTGCGAAGGATGGTTGACAACAATAGGATCTCAAGGAGGTTTTCCGCCCTTGATATAAGGATGAGGGATTATATTTCGAGGTTATAAAGGGGGTGGGTCGTATGAATTCCATCATGGTCAATTTTTGGGAGGATTTTTTGGACCTTCTCTATCCCGACGGTATCAACTGCTACTTTTGCGGAGAGAAAATAGCAGGCGCGGATCGCTTCGGCGTCTGCAGCGACTGTATGGGAAAGATAGCCTTCATTGGTGATAAGAGCTGCATGCGCTGCGGAAAGCTGCTGGAGACGGGAGAATTGTGCAGCGGCTGCCGCAGTTTTCCATATTCCTTTGACAGGGCCATTTCGCTCTGTCTCTATGATGGGAAGGTTAAGGAATGGATTTATGCCTTTAAATACGGCAACAAACCCTACATGGCCAGGCCCTTTGCCCGTATGATGGCTGCAAGGCTTAAGGAGTTGGAAGACCACAGCACCATCCGGGCAGTAGTCCCCATACCGCTCCATGTGAAGAAACAAAGGCAAAGGGGATATAATCAGGCCCATTTACTGGGAAGGATCCTTGCCCGTGAGCTCAAAATAAAGCAGGTAGACGCCCTTGTGAGGAAAACAAACACACCTCCACTCAGCGGCTTGACCCGGCTGCAGCGTATGGAGTGTCTTGAAGGGGCCTTTGAGATAAAGGATGCCAATCTCATCAGGGGCATTAAGAATGTCCTGCTGGTTGACGATATATATACTACGGGAACTACAACAAACCAATGCGCAAGGGTTTTGAAGAATGCGGGCTGCGACAAGGTATATGTACTTACACTTGCTTCAGGAATTAATCTTTAACGGGGAGGTAGGTTTATGTCAAATCTGAGGAATTGCAGGAGATGCGGGAAGCTGTATGTTTACACCGGCAGACCCATATGCGGTAGTTGCATAGAGGAAGATGAGCAGTTGTATAAAATTGTAAGGGAGTATATAGAAAAACATCCCAGGAGCACAACCTTTGAAGTAGCTGAGGCCCTTGATATTTCTGTGGACAAGATTCTGCAGTTTCTAAGGGAAGGCAAGCTGGAACTGAGCGGGGATAATATAAATATGCTCCTGGAATGCGAGAGGTGCGGCAAACCGATAAGGACCGGCAGGTTTTGCCCCGAGTGTTCTGCGGATATTGAAAAGGAGCTCAAAAAGGGCTATACGGTGAAGGAGCAGACAGCGGCATCGAGGAATAAGAGCGAGATGTATATGGCGCACAGGAGGAAAAAGTAATAGTACGGTATAAATCTTTTATGAAAAACGGCCGATACAAATATAGAAGTATAGAAGGAGATTGAACGGGGTGGTGCGATATGAAGATTAACTGGAGCAATATGGAGAAGATTCTGGGGGTATACAGGAAGCAGGGAGTTGAGGGGAAGAAAACAGAAAGGGCTGCAGGCGCTGAGGGTGTCCGGAAAGCTGACAGGATTGAGCTGTCAGCGGAGGCCAAAGACCTTCAGCTGGCTCTCAGGGCATTGTCGCAGGTGCCCGAGATCAGAGAGGGCAAGGTAGCGGATATCAAAAACCGGATAAGGGCCGGGGAGTACAATGTAAGCGCCGAAGAGGTTGCAGACAAGATTATTGACGGGCTGTTCATAGATAAAAAGGTGTAAAGCTATAATTGAATTTTGGGATGCGGGGATGATCAAAATGGAAGGCTTACTTATTACGTTGGTAGAGATCCTGGAACAGGAGAACAGGATATACAAAGACCTTCTTGAAATATCAAAGCACAAAACGGATATTATTGTCGAGGGGAAGGTCTCTGAGCTTGACAGGATGACCGGAGTTGAGCAAAAGATGGTGGTAAACGTAGGTCAGCTTGAGAAGCAGAGGGAAGAGCTTATTAAGGATATGGCCCGGCATCTGGAAATGGATGCCCAGGAAATCAACATGGAGCTGATAATTGACGGAGTAGACGGGCAGCTGAAGGAGAGGTTTCTGAATATAAAAGGGGAAGTTACCGCTACGTTAAATGAATTGAAGCAGGTGAATGACCTTAACAGCGAGCTGATAGAAAAGTCCCTTGAGTACATCAATTTTTCCATAGGCCTTATTACGGATAATTCCAACAATACAACATACAACAGCAGGAGAGACAAGGAGAAGGGCGAAGGATTAAGCTTCTTCGATCAAAAAGTGTAGGCAGGAGTGGTTGGTATGAGTTCTTCATTCAGCGGTTTGAGTATAGTTGTCAAGGGCCTGTTCGCGCAGCAGGCGGCTATGAACGTAACCGGGCATAATATTTCCAATGTCAATACAGATGGGTATTCCAGGCAGAGGGCTGTGCTGGAGACCACAACCCCCGAGGCGGTAGGGAGCTGCGGTATGCTCGGCACGGGGGTTACCGTGCAGCAGATCGAGAGGTTGAGGAACAGCTTCCTTGACGTGAAGTTCTGGGGAGAGAATATGGTGCTCGGGGAATGGGAAGCCCGGAGCGATATACTTTCCCAGATTGAGGCCGTTTTCAACGAACCCTCGGATGCGGGGCTGAATACGGTAATTGACAGTTTTTTCAGTTCCCTGCAGGAACTGGCCAAGGATCCGGGCAGCTTGACGGTGAGGGCTCTGGTCAGGGAGAATGCAATTTCATTTACAAATACGCTCAATCATATGGCAAGTCAGTTTCAAAAAATCCAGACGGACATTAACTTTTCAATTGAAACAAAGGTTAAGGAGTTGAACTCCTATGCCAAACAGATTAGCGAACTCAACCAGCAGATAATGAGATATGAGATCGACGGTTCCAACGCCAACGATTTGAGGGACAGGAGGGACCTTTTAGTAGACAAGATGTCAAAGATAGCTGATGTAAAGGTCTTTGAGGATGCCGACGGGCGTTTCAGGCTAAATGTCGGGGGCAGGCTTATGGTAAACCACAATACGTATAACGAGCTTATGCTCGTTGAAAGAGGAACAGCCAAGAATCCCGATGTTGATGTAAATGGCTTGTATGACGTACAATGGGACGACGGCATGGTCTTCAACCCCAAGAGCGGTGAGCTTAAAGGCCTTATAGACATGAGGGACAGCGACGGATCTCCTGGCACATATAAGGGCGTACCGTACTATATGAGACAGCTGAACACGTTTGCCAGGGAATTTGCCGCTGCGTTCAATGCCATACACACCACGGCGTACGGCCTGGTGGATGACGGGTATGAAGAACCCGGTGGGGATATGATATACTTTTTCACCAGCGATATAACAATGGATTCTTATATACCCGGATCTCCGAGGGAATTAAACACGATGGACGAGATTACTGCCGCCAACATAACAGTTTCAAAGGAGATATTCAACGACCTCAACTGCATATGCTTTGCGGACAGTTTTGACACGGTTCCGGGGGATGCAACCAAGGGCCTTGAGCTGGCGAACCTGAGATACTCCAAGATATTTCCAACCTTTGGCACCCCCGAGGACTTTGTAAAATCCCTGGTTTCCTCACTGGGGGTAGACGGACAGGAAGCCATACGGATGAGGGACAACCAGGATATACTGGTTACACAGACGGACATCACAAGGATGTCCACATCCGGCGTATCCATAGATGAAGAAATGGCAAACATGATCAAGTTCCAGCATTCGTACAACGCTGCTGCAAGGATGATCACCACAATGGACGAGATGATAGAAGTGGTAGTGAACAGAATGGGTGTTGTCGGGAGATAGATATCAGTGGTCAGTGACTAGTGGCCAGTGAACAGGGAGTGACCGTAGACATGAGAGTTACCAATAATATGCTTATAAACAACATGCAAAAAAACCTGAACATGAGCCTAAGGCGCATGGAGAAAATCCAGGACGAGATGTCCAGCGGCAAGAAGATACGCGTTCCCTCGGACGATCCGGTAGGGACCGCCAGGAGCCTGAAATTGAGGGCGGATTTGAAAGCGAATGAACAGTTCAAGAAAAATGCGGATGATGCGCTGTCCTGGCTGGATACCACTGAAACGGCACTCATGCAGATTAAGGACGTACTGCAAAGGGCAAGGGAGTTGGCGGTTCAGGGGGCCAACGGCGTTTTGACTCCTGAAGACAGCCAGAAGCTTGCGGAAGAAGCGGTGCAGTTGAGGGATCAGTTGGTATCGCTGGGTAACAGCACCTATGTTGGGAGATATATATTTGCAGGCTACAAAACCGACCAGGCGCCTGTTGAGCTTGACGCGGACAACAATCTCAATTACCTGGGGGACGGCGGGCAAATCCTGTACCAGGTAGGGGTTAGCGATATTTTGCAGACTAACATAACGGCATTGGATATATTCAAACCGGGGGGAAAGGACCTCTTAGGGGATATGCAGAGTTTGATTAGTTCCCTTAACTCAGGAGATGCGCAGACGGTCAGCGGGCTTTTAGGCGATCTGGATATTCACATCGAAAATATATTGTCAAAGGTTGCGGAAGCGGGGGCAAAGACCAACAGGATGGAGCTTGTAGTCAGCAGGCTGGAGGACGAGAACATCAACTTCACCAAATTGTTGTCCCAGACCGAGGACGCTGATATGGCTGATGTAATTATACGTCTTACCAGTGAGGAGAATGTATACAGGTCAGCCCTGGCAGCTGGCGCCAGAATCATACAGCCTACGCTTGTAGACTTTTTAAGATAGCATAGAAGGTGATATATTTGGAGTTGATAATAAGCCAGAGTTTTGGAAGGATAGGCATCAGCACCACTGATGCCTTTATGAGCATTGAGAGCCGGCTGCCTGCAGTAGAAATGCAATCTACATATCCTAAAGGCATAATGAACAGTGAGCCGGTACAGGTGGAGATAGACCAGACCCAATGTTTTAACGAGATGGGTCTGAAAACACCCGATGCTTTGATGCGGGGTATTGCGCAGAAATCACTCAGACAGGGCCTTAGTGCAATTGCATCTAGAGTGCGGGAGGGAAATTTCCTGGCAAAAATAGAGGAAAACCCCAACGGGATACCGGAGATTGCCGCCAGGAAGCTTGAAAAAAACGTTCAGTTGACGGTTGTATCAATGCCCCGCAGCAGTCCGGATATAGAATTCAAAGGCGGATTAGACATAAGGTGGGAGATGGGGAAGGTGGAGGTGGAACCCGTGCTAAAGTTTCCGGACATCAGCGCAACAAGGCCTGATATCAATATCTACCTGCTTCAAAAACCCTATATTGATATTGAATGCAGAGGAAACAATATAGATAAAAGCCTATAGTGGAAAGGGGACACACCGCTTATCAGTGGTCAGTGGCCAGTGACTAGCACCTAGGATCCAGGACCTAGTACCTGTGAACTGTGATCTGTGAACTGTGATCTACAAAGGAAAGGGGATTATCATGAAAATCGATACGAAGCATTTCGGAGAAATAGAGTTTGAAGAGAAGGATATTATAAGCTTTTGTAGAGGCCTGCTTGGCTTCGAAGAAATCAAAAGATATATACTCATTAACAACGAGGATACCGGAGGAGTATTCAAGTGGCTCCAGGCGGTGGACCGGCCCGATCTGGCCTTTGTTGTGATGAATCCTTACTGCATACTTGATGATTTTGAATTCGACATCCCCGATGGAGTTGTGGAAAAACTGGGCATAGAAAAGCCTGAGGATGTTGTGGTGTTCACTATTGTTGTCGTACCGGAGGATATCAGCAAAATGACCACCAACCTCAAGGCTCCCGTGATTGTCAATTCCGCCAACAACAAAGCCGAGCAGGTCGTTCTGGAAGACGACAGATACAACCTCAAGCATCCCGTTGCACAATCCTTGAAGGATGCAGGTTAGGGGGGATACCGTGCTGGTACTGACTCGTAAAATAGATGAAAGCATAGTTATCGGAGACGATATAGTAATAAAGGTTGTCTCTGTGGAGGATGGCAAG
Source organism: Bacillota bacterium (assembly GCA_013540605.1). Taxonomy (GTDB): domain Bacteria; phylum Bacillota; class Clostridia; order Ch29; family Ch29; genus Ch29. The sequence goes on along the minus strand of JABVCK010000002.1, from coordinate 39,837 downwards.
GTAAAGCTGGGAATATCCGCCCCGAAGGACATGAGCATTCACAGGCATGAGGTGTACAGGTCCATACAGGAGGAGAACAGGGAGGCTGTAGTTAACAAGGAGATATCGATCAAGGACCTTGACAGCATATTAAAAGTCAAAAAAACATCGGAAGATGACTAAAGTTATAGGGTAAACCTCTCGATATTATTAGTGTAAGAAAGTTTCACCTGTATACAGCGGCCGGGTATGCGGGATGAAACCTTCAATAAAAACGGCAGGGACGCCGTAAAACAAATTCAAGGAGGAGATATTATGAGAATCAACCACAACATCATGGCCATGAACACTCACAGACAGCTGGGCATCAACAATGCAGGAGGAGCAAAATCGCTGGAAAAACTGTCATCCGGTTTCAGAATCAACAGGGCAGGAGATGACGCAGCCGGTCTTGCTATCTCTGAAAAAATGAGAGGGCAAATCCGGGGTCTGAACCAGGCCTCAAGAAATGCCCAGGATGGTATTTCTTTAATCCAAACTGCTGAAGGCGCACTGGGCGAAGTTCATGCAATGCTTCAAAGGATGAGGGAGCTTGCTGTTCAGGCAAACAATGGAACTAATACTAATGACGACCTGATTGAGCTTCAAAAAGAATTTGATCAGTTGAACAGTGAGATTGATAGGATTGCCGGTAAAACTGAGTTCAACACCAAAAAACTTTTAGATGGTTCTCTGGGGGTCCGAGCTGCAGATGGAACATATGCTATTGCTGATCTTGCCGCAGCAGGTATCACGGCTGATGTTTCAGGGGTGAAAACGGGTGAGACATTAACCTTTACAATTGCTGCAGATAGCATCACTGTCGAGGGGACAAATAGTGGAATAGCTCAAACTATAAGTGTAGCGGATACAACGGCTATTGCTGCAGGGACAACACTAAATTTTGACGCTATAGGATTAACTCTTACTTTCGCTGCCGATGCGGATCTTAGTGCAACAGGCTTAGCTTTAGATGCACAAACTATCACAACTACCGGTGATGAATTGAATTTCCAGATAGGCGCTAACCAAGCTACCGTATTAGGCATCAGTATCGGAGCCATGGATAAAGCAAACCTCGGAACTGGAACTGCTGTTTCAGGCGATGTAGCTAACATTGGAGCAGTAAACATAACTGCTGCAGGAGCAGGCTTTGATAAGAATATAGTTGTAATAGACAAAGCCATAGCTCAGGTATCAGCTCAGAGGTCTCAGCTTGGTGCATATCAGAACAGATTGGAATACACTATCAACAACTTAGGAACATCTGCTGAAAACCTGCAGGCTGCAGAATCCCGAATCAGAGACGTAGACATGGCTGCCGAAATGATGGAGTTCACCAAGAACAACATCCTTACCCAGGCTGCCACAGCGATGCTTGCCCAGGCGAACATGCTGCCGCAGAGCGTACTCCAGCTTCTGGGTTAACAGCGAGGACAGAGTCAAACATAAGCCGGCCGAAGGCCGGCTTTTTCTTAAATTGGGGACATTCTTATACGTAGTTGCCAGTGACCAGTGATCAGTAGCTAGCACCTGCGATCTGAAAACTAAAGTTTTAACGTTTTTTACCGATAAATAAGATAGAAATATATTGGGGACATTCCTTATACGTAGTTGCCAGTGACCAGTGACCAGTGACCAGTGACCAGTGACCAGTGACCAGTGGCTAGTTGTCAGTTGCCAGAGCATAGGGCAGCGCTAAAGGGGAAAGACCTGTAAGGTTTACTCCAGCAACTGAAAACTGTAAACTGGGAACTAATATCTGTGGTCTGAAAACTGTGAACTAGCACCTGCGATCTGTCGACTGCGATCTGTAAACTGCCAACTACGAACTATGGAGGTGTTGTTATGAGGGTCGAAGGGGTTGGAAACATCCGTCCTGTTGCGAAAATAGACAGCGTCAAGGCAGTGGATGAACAGGCAAAGAGGATAGAGAATGAAAAGGTGAAAAATCCGGAAAAAAACACTGCCGCAAAGGAAGACAGGTGGGCAAATCCTGGGATGGTGAAGGCTGAAGGGGTATCCATAGGAGAGCAGGAGCTTATAGAGGCTATAGAAAGGGCAAACAAAGCCCTGAGGGGTGTGGACAAAAGGTTTGAGTTTTCTATCCACGAGGATACCAAGGAGATAATGGTGAAGGTTATAAACGATGAGACCGATGAGGTTATCAGGGAGATACCACCGGAAAAGATACTTGACATGGTGGCAAAGATGTGGGAATTGGCCGGTATTTTGGTAGACAGGAAAATTTAACGGTCTAGCCGGCAAGGAGGTATATGGATATGGCCAATATAACAAGGATAGGTGGACTGGCTTCCGGAATGGATATAGACAGCCTTGTCAGCACTCTTATGAAGGCGGAGAGGGCAAAGGCCGACAAACTCTACCAGAGCAGGCAGGTACTGCAGTGGCAGCAGGAGGATTTCAGGAGCATCAATTCCCTGCTGTTGAGCTTTAGGAGCGTTGTATCAAATATGAGGCTCCAGTCGACCATCCGGAAAAACAACGTTGTTTTAAGCAAGGATGGCATAGCCAGCGTTACCGCAGGGGCCAGCGCCATGGAGGGCAGTTACACCCTGAAGGTGAACAGGCTGGCTGAGCAGGCGTCAAAGGTAAGCGGCGGTACCCTTTCAAGGGCTTTGGAGGGTGCGGTTCTGGATGACTTGCCGATAACCATTGACGATACATCAAAGGAGTTCAGTATAACCCTGGACGGGGTTAAGAAGACTATTACCCTGACACAGGGTGTGTATAATACGGTCGAAGAACTAAGGGATGAAATACAGTCCCAGATAGATAAATCCGGAGCCTTCGGGCCCGGGCAAATAAATGTGGGAGTCAGCGAAGGCAGGCTTACCTTTGAGCCGGCGGGGGAATACAAACCGCAGATAGTACTGGGCAGCGGAGAAAATGACGCCCTCGGTGTAATGGGCTTTAGTGACGGCGATTCCTATAAGATAAGCATGGTTGCGTCATTAAAGGATATATCAGAAAAATTCACATACAGCCCCTTTGCAGGAGAAAGCGGGATCATAGAATTCAAAATAAACGGGCAGCTGTTCTCCTATGACTTTAACGGCGATGATGCAGGAAAATCTTTGACTGACATTATCAGGGATATAAACAGGAATTTGGATGCCGGGGTGGAAGCCTACTATGATGCCATAACCGACAAAATGGTGGTGAAATCCAGGGATTACGGCATAGGCGCCCAAGTTTCCATAGAGAATATTGAGGGGAATCTTTTTGGAGCAGAGGGCGCGCTGCAGATTGACAGCGATGTGAGCTACGGGCAAAACTCGGAAATCGTATTGAATGGTGTTGTTATAAACAAAAATAGCAACAAATTTACCATAGACGGTATCAATTACGATCTGAAAGCCACCTCGACCGATACTATAAGCATGAGCGTACAAAGGGATATACAGGGGGCCTTTGATGCTATAAAGAGCTTTGTAGACGAGTATAATAAAATAATTGAGACGATTACCGGCAAGCTTTACGAGGAGAGGTTCAGGAGCTATGCACCGCTGACCAGTGAGCAAAAGGATGCCATGACCGACAAGGAAGTGGAGCTGTGGGAGGAAAAGGCAAGGAGCGGGCTTTTACGGAACGATCCTGTGTTAAGCGGGATCCTATCCGGTTTTAGATCCTTGATGTACGAAGAGGTGAAGGGAACCGGGTCTGCCTATAATACGCTTAATGCCATAGGAATAAAGACACAGAACTACATGGAGTTGGGGAAACTCCATGTAGATGATAGCAAGCTGATGGAAGCCCTTAACAGCGACCTGGAGGGTGTCATGAACCTGTTTACCAGGAGCAGCGAGACAGACAGCGAGAAAGGCATCGCGGTCAGACTGTACGATGCAGTGAACAGCGGAATTAGCCGCCTGTCGGAGAAGGCAGGGAGCGCCACCAGTTTCACCATTTACGATAACAGCTACCTCGGCGAAAGGATAAGGGATATGGACAAGAGGATAGACAGTATGGAGAGCTATCTTGAAAGGGTAGAGGACAGATACTGGAAGCAGTTTGCTGCAATGGAAAAAGCCTTGAATGAAATGAATACCCAGAGCTTGTGGCTATCCCAGCAGCTTACGTTTTGGGGCAATTGATATGACAGGGGGAGATTACTATGGCGATGCAAAATCCTTATCAGAGTTATAAACAGAACTGTGTAACAACTGTAACTCCGGAAGAGCTGGTAGTTTTAGTATATAAAGGACTCGAAAAATATTTGAGACAGGGAATAATATTTGTGGAACAAAACGATGTGGAAAAAGCAAACAATGCAATACTTAAAGCGCAGGATATAATAAACGAACTTATGTCTTCTCTGGATATGAATATAGATATGTCGCAACAGCTATATAGTTTATACGATTTTATGAGAAGCAATCTTATCCAGGCGAATGTTCGAAAGGATCCCAATAAGATAAGAGAGGTATTGGATATAGCCGCAGGCTTACGCGAGTCCTGGGAGAAGGCTCTGCTGCAGGTTAGGCAGCTAAAATACGGGAAGTAGGGGGAAATTATGGGGAATGCTGATTTGTCTAAGCTGATCAGGTACAGTGAGGAGAAACTGGACAAGCTTAAGGAGATTAAGCAGCTGACCAGGATGCAGAAAGATGCAATAGGCAATGAAGACATAGACGCATTGAACAATCTGGTGGAGGAGAAGCAGAAAATAATTGACTACATAAGCTGGTGTGACCAGTCTTTTCAGACAGAGCTGGCAAATTTAAGAGGGCTTATGAGCGCAAGGGGTTCAATGGAATTAAAGGATGTGCTGGAGGGTAATCCTGATAATGAAGCCCTCGGGTCAGCGATCAGGCAGATTGTAAATACGATTGAAGACATACAGGAGATGGAGAAGGAAAACCACCTGAAGCTGTTGAATAATATGGAAGAAATAAAGGACCGCCTGAAAAAAATCAGGCAGGGGAAGAAGGGTTTAAACGGCTACAACCAGAACGTTAGCGGTGTTTCAGGGAGTTTCATCGATAAAATGAAATAATTAGGTTTGAGAAATATCCGTAAAAACGCTATAATGTATATGTGAATAATGAAGTTTTTCCGGGTCTGTGGTTGAAAGTCGATGCCAGCCGCAGGCGAAACGACCCACGTAAACCGGCAAAAATACCGGTGAGCATGGTGCGGTTTAGAGGTAAGTCCTGCCCGGGGTTAAACCGGAGACGGGGAGTAGTGAAGGCTTAAACCGTAGCGAGACCCGCAGCAGGCGAGTGTGGGGGAAAAGACCAGGTCAGCCGGATAACTTTATGCAGTCTCTGAAGCTTCAGGTGGATGCCTGAAGTTTCTGTTTTCTACAAATTATACATTTTTTCAGTTAAAGCCGACATTAAAGTAATGATAATGATTACAATTCGGCAAAGGGTTATCCACAGGTTTGTGGCATATTCTCCACATAACCAGCACAGAAGCAGGAGTTACTAACAGAGTTATCCACATTATGCACATATAATATGTCCACATGTGAATATTATTATTGCACAAATAAGTTAACTTTAACATGGAAACATATGGAATGCATTACCCTTTGGCTGTGTTTAGGAAGCCTTTTTTAGGATATTAATAAAATAATAGATTATAATATATATAAATCTATCGTATAATTAAATAAACCAAACGTAGACTACGGGATTGTAAGTGGCTTTGAACGCACATTGAAAATCGAAAGGAGCTGGATTTTATGCGTATCATTACGAGCGGGAAAAACATGGAGGTTACCGACGCGTTGAGGGACACGGTGGAAAGAAAATTGGGCAAACTGAGCAAGCTGTTTCAAAAGGATACCGAAGCCCAGGTAACCCTAAATGTGGAGAAGAACCGGCACATCATAGAAATCACCATTCCCTTTGACGGTGCGGTACTGCGGTGTGAAGAATGCACAGACGACATGTACACATCCATTGACAAGGCCGTCGACAAACTGGAGCGCCAGATCAACAAGCATAAGACCAAGCTGGAAAAGAGGTTCCGTGGAAGTAAATTGATTTTTGAGAATATTGTATCTACTGAAAATGACGATGAGAAACCAAGGGTCGTTAAGACCAAGAGATTTGCGATGAAGCCCATGCCTGTAGAAGAAGCGATACTGCAAATGGAGCTCCTTGGACACAATTTCTTCGTGTTTTCGAACGGGGATACCGAAGAAGTAAACGTGATTTATAAAAGGAAAGATGGAAATTACGGTTTGATTGAACCGGAGTTTTAAAATAGCCAGATTGCCCGGCATATGCCGGGCGATTTATTTTTACAGTTAAAAAAAGGAATATTGCAGTTTAAGTCGAAATATAACAAGTGAGTATTGAATTGAATTAAAGCGGGGGAAAGAGATGGATGAGAAATTTGTAGTGTCTGAAACAATTCTCCAGGAACTGATAAACGATGTGGAGGGGATTGTTTCTTCTAAAGTTAAGCTTGACGGAAACGGTAATGCCATTGAAATCCACGCCCTTGCCGACAAGTCAAGAAACGCCAAACAAATCGTAAGAGATATCCAGTCTGCGGTCATGGCCAAATTCGGCATAGACATTGACCACAGGATAATAAGCATTGCACAGCTGAACTGCGACAATGCCCTGCCCAAGGAGCTGCGCCTTGTGTTTAAATCGATGGAACAGGTGAGCAAAGGCCTCGACCTGGAGGTAAAGGTGACGCTTTCTCACAGGGACAAGGATTATACGGGCAGCTGCAAGGGTATAAATACGTCCCGGAACGTCGGCAGGATAGTGGCGCAGTCTGCCTTGCAGGCGGTGTCCGAGTTCATGAACTTCGGAGAGGCCTTTATCGTTGAAGATATCAGGGAACTGAAGATGGCGAGCAGTAATGTTGTCAATGTTGCCATTACATATATTGACAGGAACGGTGAACAGATGCTGGTTGGTTCCTCGGTGGTTGCGGGAGATACCAAGGAGGCAATAGTCAAAGCAACTCTGGATGCCGTAAACCGCAGGATTACCAAACTGATGAGCAGATAATTCAATATTCAGGCCGGCATGATTTTAGCGGAGAGGTATAGCCTGTTGATATTAGCGGAAAGAGCAGAGGAAGCAGAAAAGGAGGCTATATCCATGGCAAGAGTAATAGCGGCTCTTATGTCTTTAATGGCTCTGGTGCTTGCAGGCGGAGCAGCCCACAACTGGCACTAAGTTTTATGGGCCGGCCTGGATTTGAGTTATATAAGCCTAAGGAGAATGGGGTATGGACAGACTTCCTGTTAGAGTGAAGCTTATAATAGCTATAACGGTTTTGCTGGCAATAGCTTGCGGCGTATTTTTCTCAGATACCTGGCAGGCCGACAAGGACATATGGAAAATTATATTTTTTATCACACTGGCTATAGTCGGTGAATCGCTTAGTATCGCTTTGCCGAACCAGGTAACCGTTTCGGTTGTCTTTGCGATATCTGTCTGTATTATTATGCTCTTTCCCCCCTTTACTGCCGCCTTGATGCTTGCTACGGCCAATTCCTTTGCATTATACAGGAGGGACGGGAAAAACTATCATATATTCAACACGCCGTTCTACAAGACCGCGTTTAATGTTTCTAACTTTTTTATCGCATCGCTGGCAAGCGCTATTGCTTATAGGGTTTTATATACGCATGGCGGAGATATCAGCTTACCGCATGCAATGATTCCCGTTGCAGCAGCTTCCTTTATTTTTCTGGCAATCAATACTTCTTTGGTGACGCTCCTGATTTCCAACCTGTTGAACCAGGGCTTCAGGTCAATCTGGAATCAGAATGTGAAATGGACCATACAAAACTATCTTATCATGTCGCCCCTCGGCGTAATACTGGCCATAGCGTACCAGAACTACGGATATATCGGCGTGCTGCTGTTCTTCGGCCCGCTGCTGATGGCCCGGTATTCCTTCAAGCTGTACATGGACCTGAAGAGGAGCTACCTCGAGACGGTGGAGGCCCTTTCAAGGGCCCTGGAGGCCAAGGACCCCGTGACCAGCGGCCACGCGGAAAGGGTCGGGGAGTACGCCGTGGCCATCGCCGAAGAACTGAAGCTGTCCGAAAGCAGGATCGACAAGATCAGGTATGCTGCCCTCCTCCATGACATCGGCAAGATCGGCATTGCCGACGGGGTGTTGAATAAAGAAGGGATGCTGAGCACGGAGGAGTTTGCGCAGATCAGGGAGCATCCTGTGATAGGTTCGGAGATTCTAAAGGATATAGATTTTCTCAGGGAAGCTTCAAAGATCATCAGGCACCATCATGAGAGGTACGACGGCAGGGGGTACCCCGACGGCCTGAAGGGAGACGAGGTTCCCATTGAGGCATATATACTGGCCGTGGCCGACGCCTTTGACGCCATGACCAACGACAGGCCGTACAGGAAGGCCCTGCCGGTGGACAAGGCGAGGAGCATCATCGCGGAGGAGGCCGGACGGCAGTTTCATCCTAAAGTAGCCGACGCATTGATCAAAACATTGGATAAGGGGTTGTTTAACGTTGCTTATTGAGGGACTTTGCTTTGCACTCGTGGTGGGAAAGATCAGGGGCGGGAAGTTCAGGTGTCTGGGACAGGTACAGATACACAACTGGTGGCTGTTCCTGCTGTCCTTCGCCATAGAGTTCGGCGCGCTGTTTGCAGTTTCCGCCGGTATTCAGATAGCGGCGAGGTACAGCATGTACCTGCATATACTGTCTTACCTCATATTGTTTATAGGGATTATGTCGAACAGGGAATATCCTTCCATGTGGGTGGTATTCCTGGGGTCGTTTCTGAACTTTTTGGTAATAACGCTTAACGGAGGAGCGATGCCCATATCCATTCCCGGGCTGCTGCGGGCGGGCTTGGAGAATTCGGCGCAGATGATCAGCGCAGGAGGTTATGTGACGCACCGGCCCCTGACCGAAGCAACCAGGCTGCCTTTTCTGGCCGACATTTTTGTGCTGCCTGCGGGCTACCCGTTCCCAAAGGTGTTAAGCGTTGGCGATATACTGATCTCCATCGGAATATTCCTGTTCGTTCAGCGGGCGATGTTTCTGGAAAAGCGGAAGAGCGAAAGCCACATGATAAGGTTTAAGTATAAGAGCAGGATATGAACCCCGGACAGGGGTTTTTGTTTTGCGCCCCGTTTGATTGCCTTATAATATAATTCGTGGTAGAATCGTATTTGAATTAAAAACCGCGAGGTGCATATCAATGTCAAATATACTTGCGAAAGTTTTTGGCGACCCTAATAATAGAGAAGTAAAAAGGCTAAATCGTACCGTAGAGCAGATTGAAGCCCTTGGGCCTGAGATAAGCGCCCTTTCCGACGAGCAGCTGAAAGCCAAAACCGGGGAGTTCAGAGAAAGGCTGCAGCACGGAGAAAGCCTGGATGACCTTCTGGTTGAGGCCTTTGCCGTTGTAAGGGAGGCCGCGGCAAGGGTATTGAAGATGAGGCATTTTCCGGTGCAGCTTCTGGGAGGAATAGTCCTTCACCAGGGCAGGATTGCAGAGATGAAGACCGGTGAAGGCAAGACGCTGGTGGCTACGCTTCCGGCATACCTTAATGCCCTTACCGGAGAAGGAGTTCACATCGTCACCGTTAACGATTATCTTGCCACAAGGGACAGCCAGTGGATGGGAGAGGTGTACAGGTTTCTGGGGCTGGAAGTCGGCCTGATCGTGCATGGCCTGGATTTCGAGGATAGGAAGAGGGCCTACGGCGCGGACATTACCTATGGCACCAACAACGAGTTCGGTTTTGACTACCTCAGGGACAACATGGTCATATACAAGGACCAGATGGTGCAGCGGGGCCTCAATTACGCGATAATCGACGAGGTCGACAGTATCCTGATAGACGAGGCCAGAACGCCGCTGATAATCTCCGGGGCCAGCGAGAAATCCACCAAGCTGTATTCGATTGTGGACGGCTTTGTAAAGGGCCTTAGGCTGGAAGAACATTTTACCATAGATGAAAAGGCCAATACCGTGACGCTTACGGAAGAGGGCGTAAAAAAGGCGGAACATTTCTTTAACGTGGAGAACCTGGCTGATCCCGAGAATATGGAGATTTCCCACCATATTAACCAGGCCCTTAAGGCCCATAACCTCATGAAACGGGATATTGACTATGTCGTCAAGGATGACCAGGTGATAATAGTCGACGAGTTCACGGGAAGGCTTATGTTCGGCAGAAGGTACAGCGACGGGCTGCACCAGGCAATCGAGGCAAAGGAGGGAGTTAGGGTGGAGCGGGAATCAAAAACCCTTGCCACCATAACTTTCCAGAATTATTTCAGGATGTTTAAGAAGCTGGCAGGTATGACCGGTACCGCAAAGACAGAAGAGGATGAGTTCCGGGCTATATACGGCATGGACGTGGTGGTAGTGCCTACCAATATGCCCATGATAAGGGATGATATGCCGGACCTTGTTTACAGGACGACTGAAGGCAAATTCAAAGCGGTCGTGGATGAGATCGCACAGCGGCATTCCGTTGGCCAGCCGGTTCTCGTAGGTACCATAAGCATAGAAAAGTCCGAGCTCCTCAGCAGGATGCTTGCCAAAAAAGGCATTAGGCACGAAGTGCTCAATGCCAAGTACCACGAAAAGGAAGCCCAGATAATCGCGCAGGCGGGGCAAAGGGGAGCTGTCACCATATCCACCAATATGGCCGGTAGAGGTACCGACATAGTACTCGGCGACGGGATAAAGGACATCGGAGGGCTCCACGTGATAGGTACCGAGCGGCATGAGAGCAGGCGTATCGACAACCAGCTCAGAGGGCGTTCGGGCAGGCAGGGTGACCGCGGGTCGTCCCAGTTCTATATTTCCCTTGAAGATGACCTGATGAGGCTGTTCGGTTCCGAAAAAATCATGGGAATGATAGACAGGCTGGGCTTTGACGATAGCCAGCCCATAGAACACAATATACTCTCCAAGGCCATAGAAAACGCCCAAAAGAAGGTTGAGGCCAGGAACTTTGATATCAGGAAGCATGTTTTGCAGTATGACGACGTAATGAACAAGCAGAGGGAGGTAATATACGCCCAGAGACGAAGGGTCCTGGAGGGCGAAGACATAAAGGACCAGATAATGGAGATGCTCGGAGATGTTATAGATGGTATGCTGGACATCTACACCACCGGCAGCCAGTATCCGGAGGAATGGGATATTAAGGGGCTTCAGGAGTATGCGGAAAATATCTTTTTACCAAAGAATTCTCTGAAGATAGCGGATGTTGAAGAACTTACCCGGGAAGGTTTGCGGGAAATGCTCATGGAAATCGCCCTTAAGGTGTATGATAATAAGGAGCAGAAGATTGGCAGCGAGCGGATGAGGGAACTCGAGAGGGTCATACTTCTCAGGGTAGTGGATATGAAATGGATGGACCATATCGACAGCATGGACCAGTTAAGGCAGGGCATCGGACTGAGGGCCTACGGGCAGGAAGACCCCGTGAGGGCTTACCAGGTGGAAGGATACGATATGTTCCACGAGATGATAAAGACCATCAAGGAGGATACGATAAAATACCTGTATCATGTCCAGCTTGAGCAGATACCTGTCCGTGAGAGGGTTGCCCAGCCGGTGGAAGCATCCCACGGCGAAACGCCAAAGAAACCGGTAACCAAAGGCGAGAAGGTTGGAAGAAATGACCCCTGCCCCTGCGGCAGCGGGAAGAAATATAAAAAGTGTTGCGGAAAATAAGGAGTGATGGTTTGTGCTTGAACTGGAACAGTATCAGCAGCAAATTGAAGACCTGGAAAACCAGGTTAAGGAAATGAGGGCTTCCCTTTGACGTGGATAACAGCGCTTCGCGTATAAGGGAATTGGAAGAGGAGATGGCTCAACCGGATTTTTGGAATGACAGCGAGAAGGCTGCAAAGGTTATTGAACAGCTGAAATCCTTTAAATCCAAGGTTGATAAGTTTGATAATATTAAGGCGGAGTATGACGACCTCAGGGTGCTGATTGAGCTTGCCTCTGAGGATGCTTCTCTGGCTGCGGAGGTTGAAGGAGCCTTTGAAAGGTTTGTGAAGAACCTGGAGGAGCTGAAAATTGAAACCCTATTGGACGGAAAATATGACCGCAGCAATGCAATACTTTCGCTGCACTCGGGTGCCGGAGGACTGGAAGCCCAGGACTGGGCGGAAATGCTTATGAGGATGTATACCCGGTGGGCTGAAAACAAGGGCTACAGGGTTAAGGTGTTGGATATCCTCAGTGATGACGAGGGCGGCATTAAAAGCGCCACCCTTATGGTAGAAGGAGAAAACGCATACGGATACCTGAAATCGGAGAAGGGAGTGCACAGGCTTGTAAGGATATCTCCCTTTGACGCTTCGGGCAGGAGGCATACTTCCTTTGCCTCTGTGGCTGTAATGCCTGAACTGGACAATGACGTGGAGATAAATATTAATCCCGATGATTTGAAGATAGATACCTACAGGTCAAGCGGGGCCGGGGGGCAGCATGTTAACAAGACGGAATCCGCGATAAGGATTACGCATATCCCAACGGGTATAGTGGTCCAGTGCCAGAACGAAAGGTCACAGCACAGCAACAGGGAAACCGCAATGAAGATGCTGAAGGCAAAGCTTCTAGAGATAAAAGAGCAGGAGCAGAAGGAGACAATCGAGGACATCAAGGGAGAATACAGCCAGATAGCATGGGGCAGCCAGATAAGGTCCTATGTCTTCCATCCTTACAGCCTGGTTAAGGACCACAGGACAAACGTTGAGATAGGGAATGTGAGCAGAGTGATGGACGGAGACCTGGATGAATTCATATTTGCTTATCTGAAGTCCCGGAAAGATACTGCCTAGCGGTATCTTTTTTTGGGAGAATATATCAAGAGAACCGTCCCCCTGTCTTTCTACCCCTGTCTTTCTAACTCGGATACCTGTGATCTGTGATCTGGGAACTACGAACTACCAACTACCAACTACGAACTATAATCTGGCACCTGCGATCTATGAAAGGAGAATGGTTATGGAAGTCGTTATCAACAGGTTGTGTGAAGAATTCAATCTCAAGCGGTTTCAGGTGGAGAATACAATAAAACTCATAGATGAGGGGAATACCATACCCTTCATTGCCCGTTACCGGAAAGAAGCCACCGGAAGCCTGGGCGACGATGTGCTGAGGGAGCTTGCCGACAGGCTTACATACCTGAGAAACCTGGAAAACAGGAAGGATGAAGTGATAAGGCTTATAGCGGAACAGGAAAAACTCACCCCTGAAATAGAAGAAAAGGTAAGGAAAGCCGAAACCTTGCAGGAAGTGGAGGACATATACAGGCCGTTCCGGCCCAAGAGGAGGACCAGGGCGACGATGGCCAGGGAGAAAGGCCTGGAGCCCCTTGCCGATATCATAATGGGGCAGCAGTTGACCGAAGGGAACCTGGAAGAAATTGCACTGGCCTACGTAGATGCTGAAAAGGAAGTGAATACTCCCCAGGAAGCCCTGGCAGGAGCACAGGATATTATAGCTGAAACCATATCCGACGATGCCGACCTGAGAAAGATAATCAGGGAGAAGACCATGAGCAGGGGTGTGGTTGTGGTCAAGGGAACCAGGGACGAAGTATCGGATTACCAGATGTACTACGATTTCAGCGAACCGGTGAAATCCATTGTTCCCCACAGGGTGCTGGCAATCAACCGGGGAGAGAAGGAGGAATACCTCTCTGTGAAGGTTGAGGCGCCTGCCGAGGAAATATTGGATATTATAAACAGCAGGATGATTACGAACAGGTCCAGCATATCCCTACCCTTTATTAAGGCAGCGGCCGATGATGCGTACAGGAGATTGATCGCCCCATCAATCGAGAGGGAGGTAAGGAATAACCTTACCGAGAAGGCGGAAGAACAGGCGATCAAGGTGTTTGGAATAAACCTGAAAAACCTGCTGATGCAGGCCCCGGTAAAGGGTAAAACGGTGATGGGTTTTGACCCGGCATTCAGGACAGGCTGCAAGATTGCCGTAGTGGATTCCACAGGAAAGCTCCTTGATACCACAACCGTTTATCCGACGCCGCCGCAGTCCGAAATTGGCAAGTCAAAACAGGTGCTGAAGAGACTAATAGAGAAGCACGAAGTGGATCTCATTGCCATTGGGAATGGCACTGCGTCTAGAGAATCAGAGGCCTTTGTCGCTGAGCTTCTGGGCGAGATTGAACGGGACGTCAGATATGTTATTGTAAATGAAGCCGGCGCGTCGGTCTATTCTGCCTCAAAGCTGGGTTCGGAGGAATACCCGGATATAAACGTATCGCTGCGGGGGGCCATATCGATCGGACGAAGGCTGCAGGACCCGCTGGCGGAACTCGTGAAAATCGATCCCAAGCACGTGGGGGTAGGCCAGTACCAGCATGATGTAAACCAGAAAAGGCTGTCCGATACCCTCTGCGCAGTGGTGGAGGACTGCGTCAACAGCGTTGGGGTGGACTTGAACACAGCATCGGTTTCACTGCTCCAGTATATATCGGGCATAAGCTCGGCAGTGGCCAAGAATATTGTGGCTATGAGGGAAGAGGTGGGGCGTTTCAGCAGCAGGGACCAGCTGCTCAAGGTCAAGAGGCTGGGAGAACAGACCTATGTCCAGTGCGCAGGTTTTTTGAGGGTGGATAATCCCGCCAACATACTTGATTCCACTGCGGTTCACCCGGAGTCCTATCCGGCAGCGCGGGAACTGATCAGCAGATTGGGGTTCAATCTTGATACCATGACGGGTGAGGATATCAAAAGGCTGAGGGATGAACTCGATGGCGTTGATTTGGTCCGGATGGCGTCGGAACTGGGTATAGGGATTCCTACCCTGAGGGATATAATTAACGAGCTAAGGAAACCGGGGAGGGATCCGAGGGAAGATATGCCCGGACCCCTATTTCACAAGGAAGTAATGACCCTTGAAGACCTTAAGCCCGGGATGGTATTGACCGGGACTGTCAGGAACGTCATTGACTTCGGCGCTTTTGTCGATATCGGTGTTCACCAGGATGGCCTGGTTCACATATCCCAGATGAGCGAGAAATATGTGAAGAATCCCATGGATGTGGTGGCGGTGGGGGATATTGTAACAGTAAAGGTCCTGGATGTGGACCTGAAAAGAAACAGGATTTCCCTGTCGATGAAAGGTTGCAGTTCGTAGTTGGTAGTTCGTAGATGGTAGTTGAAGATAAGGAGGAAAGACATTGGAAGAGAACATGCAGGTCAAGCAATTGATGAGGTACCGCTGGGTGATATGGGGGATACTGTCGGTTTCATACATTATCGTGTTTTTTCACAGGATAGCGGCTGCGGTAGTTGCCGACAACCTCATGGCTGAATTCGGGGTAACGGGGGCCGTCCTCGGGAACCTGGGCGCCATGTACTTCTATATATATATGGTCATGCAAATCCCCTCCGGAATTCTTGCGGATACCCTTGGAGCAAGAAAGACGGTTACCATGGGATGCCTGGTGGCGGGTGCCGGCTCCATCGTATTCGGAATAGCCCCGGGTATTAATGTGGGCTACGTTGGAAGGTTCCTTGTCGGTCTTGGGGTGTCTGTCATATTCGTTTCTATTTTGAAGATACAGTCCCAGTGGTTTAGGGAGAGCGAGTTTGCAACCATATCCGGGATAACTTCATTTATAGGCAACGGTGGATCGCTCCTGGCAGGAGTGCCCCTTGCCATAGCGGTTGCAATGTTCAGTTGGAGATTTGTATTTATAGTGATAGGAATTATTTCTGTTATTCTTTCCGGGATGATTTACCTTATCGTAAGGAACAAACCGGAGGATATAGGGTTCCCGTCCATTGCCGAAGTTGAGGGCAGAGCGGTCAGGGCAGCTGCCGGCGCTAAACCTGATGTTATCAAAGGGTTGAAGTCCGTGGTGTCCAACAAATGGACCTGGCCCGGATTCATCGCCTTTGCGGGCCTTTCGGGTTCACTCCTTTCCTTCACCGGTATGTGGGGTGTGCCCTATCTCATGGCGGTATACGGGTTCGATAAGACCAGGGCGTCATCCTATACCATGACCGCTATGGCCGGATTGATGATAGGCAGTCTGGTGGCGGGCGTTGTTTCCGACAGGCTGGGAAGGAGAAAGCTCCCCTTCCTTGTATACGGATTGTCCTACCTTGCAATCTGGATAACCTTTGTCTTCTGGAATACGGCAAAACCGCCTGTGGCCGTATTGTATCCCCTGATGTTCCTGATGGGATTTACGGCACCCGGGTTTATAATATCGTGGGCAATAGGCAAGGAAGTGAACCCGCCGGAGATTGCGGGGATAGCTATAGGAACCCTGAACATAGGAGGGTTTCTGGGGCCTTCTGTCCTGCAGCCCCTTATGGGATACGTACTTGATATGAACTGGGCGGGACAGATGGCAAACGGCACGAGGATATACTCCCAGGCTGCTTATTTCAAGGCGCTTTCCCTTTGCGTGGCTGCAATAGCCATCGGGGTGGCAGGTATACTGCTGGTTAAGGAAACCAGATGCAAAAATATATACTATAGTTAGATCCTAGATCCTAGTATTAGTTCGTAGTTCGTAGTTGGTAGTTGGTAGTTCGTAGTTGGCAGATCACAGATGCTAGGTACTAGACACTGGCCACTATAAAAATGGGGGGATGAGGTTATGTTATTAATTAAAAATGGCAAGGTTTATACTATGGAGAATGGACAGGTATTCGACAAAGGCTATTTGCTCGTTGACGAAGGCAAGATACAGGAGGCAGGAGATGCCTGGGATGAGAGAAGGAACGGTGAAGTGCACGAGGTAATCGACGCTGAAGGGATGTATATAACCCCCGGATTTATCGATGCCCACTGCCATATAGGGATATTCGAGGACGGTATAGGCTTTGAGGGTGAAGACGGCAATGAAATGACCGATCCTGTTACTCCGCATCTCAGGGCCATCGATGCCATAAACCCGCTGGATATGTGTTTTGCCGAAGCCGTGGAGGGCGGTGTTACAACTGCGGTTACCGGCCCGGGAAGCGCTAATGTGCTGGGCGGGGAATTTGTAGCCATAAAAACGGTAGGTACCAGAATCGACGATATGGTTATAAAAAACCCCGTTGCCATCAAGTGCGCCTTCGGTGAAAATCCAAAAAGGGTCTACAACGATAAGAAACAATCTCCGATGACGCGGATGGCAACAGCCGCAATACTGAGGGAAGCGCTGCTGAAAGCTAAACGGTATATGGACAGGATGGAAAAAGCCAAGGATGAGGACAAACAGCCCGAGTTCGACATGAAGATGGAATCCCTGGCAAGGGTGCTGAAAAGGGAAATCCCCCTAAAGGCACATGCCCACAGGGCAGACGATATTCTGACGGCCTTAAGGATTGCCCGGGAGTTTGACATCGACATCACCATAGATCACTGTACCGAAGGGCATAAAATTACCGGGATACTTGTCGAGGAGGGGAGGGGCCTTGTGGTAGGGCCCAGCCTGTCATCGCGGCCGAAATATGAGCTTAAGGACCTGACCTTCAAAACACCGGGAATACTTGCTGCCGCAGGCCTTGACATAGCTATAATGACCGACCATCCGGTTATTCCGATTCAGTACCTGCCCGTATGCGCAGCCCTGGCTGTGAGGGAAGGGATGGACGAGTATAAAGCCCTGGAAGCCATCACAATAAACGCCGCAAGAATTGCGGGTATAGATGACAGGGTGGGAAGCATAAAACCGGGGAAGGATGCGGACATTGCCATATTTGACGGGCACCCGTTCAACTACACGGCCAGGACCGCGTACGTCATCATAGACGGCAAGGTGGCGTTCAAGCGGGATTAAACCCCGGCAGCAGGGATAGAATATATTAATATGCTGTATAAGGAAGTGCAGAGATACAATGATGAAACATGTTTTTACCAGCAGCTCTCCGTCGGAGACCTTTGAATTTGGCGTAACCGTCGGAAGGCTGCTGAAACCGGGAGATGTAATATGCCTTGAGGGGGAACTGGGCGCCGGGAAAACCCTTTTGACGAAGGGTATAGCCCGGGGGATGGAAATCGGTTATCCGGTTTCCAGTCCTACCTTTACGCTGATAAACGAATATCCCGGGAAGGTACCGATGTACCATTTCGACCTTTACCGTCTGGACGGCGAGGAAGGGCTGTACGATACCGGAGGGGAAGAGCTGCTGTACGGTTCCGGTGTTTCGGTCATTGAATGGGCCTCAAAGCTTAAGGGTCTTCTTCCCCCGGAGCGTTTATGGATAAGGATCTCCCCTGTCCCCGGCGATGCGGATAAAAGGCTGATTGAGGTAGAGGCCGAGGGGGATAGGTACGAGCAGCTAGTGAAAGGAGTTATTGCCGATGAAGGTACTGGCGATTGATACTTCGTCCATTGTTGCGTCCGCTGCTGTGCTTGATGGGGATAAGCTGGCGGCTGAATACATTCTGAACCACAGGAAGACGCATTCTGAACACCTATTGCCGATAATCGAAGAAATCCTGGAAAGCTGCGGGACCGATATAAGCGAAATAGACATAATTGCAGTGGCAAGCGGCCCCGGATCGTTTACCGGTTTAAGAATTGGCGCCGCAACGGCAAAGGGGCTTGCCCACGCCCTCGGGATACCGGTGGTCGGCGTACCTACCCTTGACGGGCTGGCCTTCAACCTGCCCTATTGTGACGGGATCATATGTCCCATAATGGATGCAAGAAGAAACCAGGTATATACTGCCCTGTACAGATGGGAACAGGACGGTCTTTGCCGGATCAAGGACCACAGCGCGCTGTCCATAGAGGAGCTGTTGACAGAGCTGAAGGCTATGAGTGGTAAGGTGATATTTTTGGGAGACGGGGTTCCTGTTCATAGGGAATACATAAAGGAAATCCTGGGAGACAGGGCTTTGTTCGCCCCGCCCAACGCGGACAGGCAGAGGGCGTCTTCCCTGGCGGAACTGGCCATACGAAGCTTCAGAAGGGGATTGATGACCAAATACAATGAGTTTACCCCTTTCTACCTCAGGAAATCCCAGGCGGAAAGAGAATACGAGAAGAAACAGGGGGCGCAGGAGTAGTTTATGGACGGGGTGGTCGTATCTCTAATGTCCATGGAGGACCTGGAAGGTGTTGTAGAGATTGAGAAGGCCAGCTTTGCGATTCCCTGGTCATGGCAGGCTTTTGTCCAAGAACTGAAGAACAACAGGTTTGCCCATTACTTGACAGCAAAGCTTGGGGACGAGGTAATAGCATACGGCGGCATGTGGTTCGTCCTTGATGAGGCCCATATAACCAACATCGCCGTTCATCCCGGGTACAGGTCGAAGGGGATTGGGTCGCTCCTGCTTGAGGAGATGATCCGTTATGCTGTAGACAAAGGCATAGAAAGCTTTACCCTCGAGGTGAGGGCAAGCAATTATACAGCTCTCAGGCTTTATAAAAAGAAGGGTTTTTTAGAAGCAGGCGTTAGAAAGGGTTATTATTCAGATAATAATGAAGATGCAGTAATAATGTGGAAAAGGGTATAGGACGGTAACGGTATAATATTATGTGTGAAATCCTGGAGAAGGAGAAATAAAATGAGCTATATAGAAGAAATGGCCTGCAAAGTCAATGAAATAATGGAAAAGAAAAGCATAAAGGTTCTATCCATAGAAACGTCATGCGATGAAACCTCCTGTGCCGTGGTGGAAAACGGGCGAAACGTACTGTCCAATATTATCTCATCGCAGGTAGATTTTCACAGAAAATTCGGGGGAGTAGTTCCGGAGGTCGCCTCAAGAAAACACGTGGAATTAATTGATTATGTGGTAGACGATGCCTTAAGCGAGGCCGGTGTTGGGTTTGAAGATATAGATGCCGTTGCCGTTACCCATGGGCCGGGGTTGGTGGGCGCGCTGCTGGTGGGAGTATCCCACGCGAAGGCGCTTGCCTTTGCGCTTAAGCTGCCTCTTGTCGGAGTCCATCACATTGAAGGGCATATCTGTGCAAACTATATCGAGCACAAAACGCTGGAGCCGCCCTATATTACCCTTGTGGCTTCCGGCGGGCACAGCCACCTGGTGCATGTAAAGGGATACGGCAAATACGAGATACTGGGAAGGACCAGGGATGATGCTGCAGGAGAGGCCTTTGACAAGGTAGCCAGGGCCCTTGACCTGGGCTATCCGGGAGGCCCCTTGGTGGAAGCCCTGGCAAGGGAGGGGGATCCCAGGGCTATTGATTTCCCCAGGACCTATCTGGAGGACGGAAGCCTTGATTTCAGTTTCAGCGGCCTTAAGACGGCTGTCCTCAATTACCTCAATACCTGCCTTCAAAAAGGAGAAAGCGTAAACAGGGCAGATGTGGCTGCCAGTTTCCAGCAGGCGGTGCTGGATGTGCTGGTCGACAAAACAGTAGCTGCGGCCCGGAAGACAGGACAAAGGGTGGTTACACTGGCGGGCGGAGTCGCTTCAAACGGACGACTTCGGGAAGAATTGAGGCAAAGGTGTACAGCCGCCGGATACGAGTTCATGTACCCTTCCGGGATACTATGTACCGATAACGCGGCCATGATCGGGTGCGCAGGCTATTACAGGCTTATCACCGGGACAATAAGTCCCTTGTCCCTGAACGCGGCAGCTTCTATGGAAATGGATTCTTATTAACTCTATATTTTATGTATACTGGTACTGCGTTTATTATGTTGATAATTTCCATGTGAAAAATGTGGATGATGTGGACATCCCTTCCCCCCGGACAGGGTTTCGGAGCAAAACACTGTGGATAACAATGTGGATGGTGTGGATAAAATGTGGAAATTGATGATATTATCCACAATCCGGCTGCTTGCCATAATTTTTTTGTAAACAAAACCTTATAGGACCCATGTCCTAGATCCCAGGTGCTAGGGATTAGTTCGTAGTTCGTAGTTCGTAGTTATCAGGTGCTAGTCACTGACCACTGATCACTGGCCACTACCTAACGGTCAGCAGGTTTTGTCTTATTAAAACGTTTCTTACCGAATACGCTACGTATGACCCAAGCGCTATCTTGATTACGTCCATTCCGACAAAGGGCGCAACCCCTGCCAGGAAAGCGGCTTTAAGGTCCATCCCCGTAACGACGGAAAGCTGCAGCATGCCTGCAAAATATATTACAATAACGCCGGCCAGCATTGCCGCCATTGTTACGGGAAGGGTGGGAGGGCTTTTCCTTTCAACTATTTTTCCGATTACGAAGGCCCCCAGCACGAATCCGATTATGTAGCCGCCCCTTGGCCCTATTATCGCCTGAATTCCGGAAGTGCCGGCTGCGAATACCGGAAGCCCGATGGCGCCGATGGCCACATACAGCAGTTGTGAAAGGGTGCCGAGTTTGCTTCCGAGGATTGCGGCTGCCAGGCACACGGCAAGGACCTGGAGGGTTATGGGGACCGGACTGAAGGGCAGGGGAATGCTGATCTGAGCAAATATGGCCGTAAGAGCTGCGAACATTGCTGCTGCTATCATTTCCTTTGTATTCATTTTGCTTAACCTCCTGAATGAATTATAATTATATTGTAAATAACAATAATAGAATTGTCAACCAAAAATGCATATCGTGGTTGACAATTATCCGGAGGAGCTATCGGTGAAGACAGCGGACTATAATTTAATACTCCATACAGTGAGTACGCACAATGTACTGCCCTTAACATCAGCATGCAACTTTGACTGTATATTTTGCAGCCATAAATACAACCCTCCCGGATTGAAGGTTTTTACCCTTCCATATCTGGCAAAGGACAGGTACAATGAGATGATTGATTTTCTTGACCCTCATCAAAGGGTGGTCGTAGGGGAATCGTCGACGCGCATAATTGAAGGGGAACCGTTCTGCCGGAAGGATGCCCTTGATATCCTGGAAATGATCAGGGAGAGGCATCCCGATACGCCTATAACGCTGACAACAAACGGGAGCCTTATCGGCAGGAATGAAATAGACAGGCTCGCATTATTAATGCCGTTGGAGGTTAATCTCTCGGTAAATTTTCTATCCGACAGGGCCAGAAGGATGTTTCTGGATGATACCGGCGGCAGCAGCATGTACAGGACGATAGAATTGCTTGGCGAGTATGGCATTCCCTATAACGGCAGTATCGTTGCGCTAGGAGTTGACGGGTGGGAAAGGGAGCTGGAAAAGGCTGTATCTTATCTGGAGAGCCATGGTGCAAGGACCCTTAGGGTATTTCACCCCGGGTACACGAGGTTTTGCCGGGATGACCGGTGCAAAATGGACTACCTGTACTTATCCGGTACAGTCGAAAAGATTGCAGCCCAAGTTGCGCTGCCCGTCCTGCTGGAGCCTCCCAATATTACAGGTTCCGAACCGCTGGTAGGCGGGGTAATCAGCGGAACACCGGCCCAGGCGGCGGGTTTCAAAAAGGGAGACCTTATTGTGCGGGTTGATGAAGCAGAAGCGGTCTCAAGGGTGGATGCGTTCAAAAAAATACTCAGGGCCGAAAACCCCTTGGTTGATATCGTCAGAAATGGTGATGAACATAGGCTGCGCCTTAATAAAGGGAAGGGGCAGTCTTCAGGGCTGGTATTCAATTATGATATAGACCCGGAACAGATGGGCGCGGTCTTGCGCGCAGTCTCGCGGTCCAAGGCCTGCAGACCCGCCGTTGTAACAGGCGAGATGGCATATCCCAGAATAAAGAAATACCTTCAAGGCAGCTGCAGCGCTGTTGCGGTAATCAAGTCTTCGAACAGGTTTTTCGGAGGCAATATAGGCTGTGCCGGATTGATGGTTGTCGACGATATAATAAACTCCCTTGAAGCATCACCGGTTAAGGCTGATCTTATACTGGTGCCTTCGGTGGCCTTTGACCACAGGGGAGATGACCTTACCGGCAGAAACTGCAGGGAAATTGAGGAAGCTGCAGGGGCGAAGGTGCAGGTGATATGAAGGAAAACTTGCATCACACTTCATGGCATGCTTTCATTGACATCAATTTTAGTATTGTATACAATATAAGTAATAAATGATATATGGAGGGAGCCATGAAAAAAGGGGTAGGTCAAGGAGGTTACTCGTTAAGGGAGAAGATCTTTCACAGGCTTAGGGAGGATATAATCAACGGAAAATACAAAGCGGGAGACAGCCTGGTAGAGCTTAAGCTTGCGGAAGAAATGGGAGTCAGCAGGACTCCTATCAGGGAAGCTATAAGACAGTTGGAGCTTGAAGGTTTGGTTTCCTGTATCCCCAATAAGGGAGTAATAGTTGAAGGAGTGTCCAGGCAAGACATTGAGGACATATATGCTATTAGGGAATCCCTTGAGGGTTTGGCAGCCCGGTGGGCTATTGAAAGAATCAGCAAGGAGCAGTTGAAGGAGCTCGAAGACATTTGTGAGCTAATGGAGTTTTATACCGAGAAGGAAGATCTTGATCATGTAGGCGAGTTGAATTCGAGGTTCCACGAAATAATTTTTGAATCTACCCAAAGCGGTCCATTGAAACAGGTCTTGAGTGATTTTCAGTTCTATATTGAGAATACAAGGCTGGCGTCTCTGAAAACTCCCGGCAGGGCCAGGCAATCCCTCAAGGAGCACAAGGCAATAGTCGAGGCTTTTAAAAACAGAGATGTTGATGCAGGCGAACTGGCTCTCGTTGAACACATAAGGAACTCAAGGAAAAACGTTGAAAGGCTTGGAAGATAGCTGTCCAAACGAGGTGGTTAAAATTAAAAAAATTGCAGTTGTGTCTACCGGTGGAACCATTGCCATGAGAGCAGGGGAAGGGGGATTGGCCCATCCGGAACTTACAGGGGAAGAACTTGTGAAACTGATACCTTCATTGGACGGTAGAGTTCAGATAGAAGCTTTATCCTTCCGCAATGTACCCAGTTCGCATCTGACCCTTTATGACCTTGTGGAATTGAACGGATATATAGGTGAATTAAAGGATAAGGGTTTTGACGGCGTTGTGATAACCCATGGAACCGATACAATGGAGGAGACCGCATATTTCCTGGATATTACTCTGGAGTGCGGTATTCCGGTCGTACTGACAGGGGCGCAGCGCAACGCATCGCTTTTAAGTACGGACGGCCCGATGAACCTGATGGATTCTATACTGGTGGCGTCGGACGATGCTGCCGGGGAAATGGGCGTTGTTATCGTATTTGCCTCCGACATAGTGGCTGCAAGGGAAGCGACCAAATTCCACAGGACAAGGGTGGATACCTTTAAGAGCCTGGAATTGGGCCCTATTGGAGCGGTAAACAATGAAAGGGTTGTATGGCTCAGAAGGCCGGTCCATAAAGATACATATGCCATTGGGGGCCCCATGAAAAGGGTGGATATTATACCCAGCTTCCTGGGCGCGGATGCCGCGCTTGTACACGCCTGTCTGGACAGCGGCACCGGGGGTATAGTGATAGAGGCTTTGGGCGCAGGACATCTGCCTCCGGCGATGCTTGGCGGTATTAAAAGAGCCGTAGGGGAAGGCATACCGGTGGTCATGACGTCCCGCGTACCGGTGGGCAGATTGCTGACGGGCACTTACGGCTATCCCGGCGCTGAGATGCACCTAAGAAATATGGGCGTGATATTAGGCGAGGACCTTTCCGCATGGAAGGCGCGGATAAAGCTGTTGGTTCTTCTGTCGGCCGGCTATACAACCGAGCAGATCAAGCACGAATTCGAAAAAAACATGTACTGATATCAGTTGTCAGTTCCCAGTTGTCAGATGACAGACGTCAGGGAAAGGTTATAGAGTATAAAAACCCAAAGACCTCACCCGGATATCTGTGAACTGTGAACTGTGATCTAGCATCTAGCACCTGCGATCTGCGATCTGCCGACTGCGATCTATTATACAAAGCTTTCCCATTCCCCGTACAGTTCTTCAAGGGCCTCCTTCAGACCCAACATCTCCATATGGAGCTCGTTCATTCTCTCATGGTCGGAATAGACTTCGGGCAGGCACATATGCCGCTCAATCTCCTGAATTCTCTCTTCCGTTTCAATGATAGCCTGCTCGACCTGCTGTATTCTTTTCTTTTCCAGTTTTTTCTGTTCCCTTTCTTCCCTTTCCTTCCTTTTTTGCTGCTTTAAGGCCGTTTTAGTCGGACCGCTGTCCTGCTGGGCCATGAGCAGAGCATCTTCCTGCTGCTGTTTTTTCATCCTATAATAGCTGTAATTGCCGTGAAAAAGGTTTATCCCTCCGGGAGACAGCTCGGCGATTTTTGTTGCGACTCTATCCAGGAAATACCTGTCATGGGATATTACCAGTACGGTTCCCGTATAATCGATAAGCGCATCCTCAAGGACCTCCATGGACTGAATATCCAGGTGGTTTGTGGGCTCATCAAGAAGAAGCAGGTTTGACTTGGACAGCATGAGCTTGACAAGGGCAACCCGGCTTCTCTCTCCGCCGCTTAAGGTTTCTATCCTCTTATAAACATCATCCCCCTTAAAAAGAAAGGCAGCCAGTATATTTCGTATCTGGGTATTGTCGAGCTTCGGATTTTCATCCCAGACCTCGTCCAAAACGGTATTGGACAGGTTCAGGTTTTCCTGCTGCTGGTGATAGTACTCAATATTTACATTGTGGCCCTTTCGTATGATGCCGGAAACGGGCTGCACCCTGCCCGATATAATATTGAAGAGGGTTGTCTTGCCTACGCCGTTAGGACCGATAATTCCTACAATGTCTCCTCTGTATACACTAAGGTTGACGTTGCTGAAAAGCATAATATCGTTAAACGACATTGAAAGCCCTTCCAGAGACAAAACATCCATCCCGCTTTTTACAAGCGGGTCAAGCTTCATCCTGATCCTCTCGTCCTCGGTACTTGGTTTCTGGGCCGGGACAATCCTTGACAGAAGTTTTTCCCTGCTGTTTGCCCTGCGCACCGATTTCTCCCTGTTGAAGGACCTCAACTGCTTGATTATCTCCTGCTGTCTTTGTATTTCTCTCTGCTGTATTTTGTAGTTCTTTATTTCAAGCTCAAGAAGGATTTCCTTCTGTATTGCAAAATCGGAGTAATTCCCCTGGTATTCGTACAGATTTCTTTCGCGAATCTCGAATATCCTGTTGCATACTTTATCCAGAAAAAAGCGGTCATGGGAGATTACCATAACTGCTCCGCCGTAGTCCGCCAGAAAACCCTCCAGCCATTCAACCGCCCTTATATCAAGATAATTCGTAGGTTCATCCAGAAGCAGCAAGGTGTGTTTCCTTAACAGGAGTTCGGCCAGTGCTATCCTGGTCTGCTGACCGCCGCTCAGCTGACCCAGGGGCTTTTCAAACTGGCGCTCTTCTATTCCAAGCCCGTTCAAAGCGCCCCGTATAAGGCTTTTATACTCATAACCCCCGTTGGAAGCAAATTTTTCGGTAAGGCTGCCGTACTCCTCCATCAGCCTGTGCAGCTCATTTCCTGTGGAGGAGGCCATTTTACTCTCCAATTCCCTGATATTCTCCTCCATATCGGTTAAGTCCTTGAAATTTTTAAGCAGGCAGCTCCAAACTGTCTGACTATTGTCAAAGTCCGGGTGCTGCTTCAGATATCCGATTGTTGTGGATGCGGGCATGGTGACCGAACCGGAATCGGCCTGCTCAATTCCTGCTAAAATCTTTAGAAGAGTAGTTTTTCCGGCACCATTCGCCCCTACTATTCCTACCCTGTCCTTTTCAGCTACTTGAAAATTAATGTTATTTAATATTGATTCTACACCATAGTTTTTGGTAATATTATTACAAGCCAGTATTATCAATTTCATCAACTCCTAGAAAACCTAATATATATTCTAGCAAATCAACTATTCAAAATAAAGCTGCAAAAAATTTGGTAATACAGCGGGGTATATATTGATAATTATTTAACAAAGTGGTATAATAAAACTACGTTTTGGAAATAATTAGATGGATATTGAATAGCTGGAAGGGGGGATAGAAATGGATAGGATAAGGCCTAACATATCCATGGCCGTAATAAGAAGACTACCCAAATACTACAGGTATCTAGGAGACCTGATGGAAAAAGGCATTACCAGGATTTCTTCGAAGGAATTCGGACGGATAATGGGCTTTACCGCTTCTCAAATCAGGCAGGACCTGAACTGCTTCGGAGGATTCGGACAGCAGGGATACGGCTACAACGTCAAGGAACTCAGAGAAGAGATAGGAAATATTCTTGGACTGAACAGGAGGTACAACACCATAATCGTCGGCGCAGGAAATCTAGGGCAGGCTATTGCGAACTACAGCGGTTTTGCCGAAGCCGGATTCATTCTGAAGGGTATGTTTGATATAAACCCCAGGCTTATAGGCATTAGCATCAGGGCAGTGAAAATAATGGATATCGATGAGATGAAAGGTTTTATCGCAAGAGAGAATATCAATGTTGCAATTATTTGTACTCCTAAGGAAGGGGCGCAGGATGTGGCCAACAGATTGGTGGATGCGGGCATAAAGGCAATATGGAATTTCGCCCCTGAGGATTTGAACGTACCGGACGATGTCATAGTTGAAAACGTATATCTTAGTGAAAGCCTGATGGTGCTTGCGTACTTGATGAATCAGTAGGATAGCAGGTGCTAGATCACAGATCGCGGGTACTAGCCACTAATCACTGGCCACTGACGAAGGGGGTGTTTGTATGGAGGTTGTTTCCCTGATTGGTGCAAGCGGGACGGGTAAGAGTTATAGAGCGTTGATGGTAGCAAAGGAAAAGGGAATAGAGGTAATAATAGACGACGGCCTTTTGATACAGGGGAACAAAATAGTCGCAGGCACCTCGGCAAAGAAAGAGCCTACAAAGGTTGCCGCGGTCAGAAGAGCCCTGTTTATGGACTACCAGCACAGGAAGGATGTTGCCGACGCCATAACGCGCCTGAAGCCGGAAAAAGTCCTTATACTCAGCACTTCGGACAGGATGTCGGATAGGATAACGGAAGCGCTGGGGCTTCCTCCGGTTAGTGACAGGGTATACATACACCATGTGGCCACCCAGGAGGAAATCAGCCTGGCGAAGAGGCAGAGAATCGGGGAAGGCAAACATGTGATACCGGTTCCTACCTTTGAAATCAAAAAGGATTTTTCCGGGTATTTTATAGATACCCTGAAGATTATAAAATCCCTCGGAAAGAATCCCCAGGAACAGCCTATGGAGAAGTCGGTAGTCAGGCCGACATACAGCTACAGGGGCAGATACACCATATCAAACGGGGTCATCACCACGCTGGTTCAGCATGCAATAAAAAAGATACCGAAGGTTTCAAGGACTGGAAATATTATCGTTAACAGTACGGCCGGCGGCATGATTATAGACTTGGAGATAATAATAACTTACGGCCATCCCATAAGGGATACTGTGCTGGATGTACAGAGACGCATTATAGAAGAAGTGGAGTACATGACATCTATTAATGTTATGAAGGTCAATGTGCTGGTCAAAAGTATTGTGGTGTAGGATTAGGATATTTTAGAGAACTGTTTCAAAAATTTATTGAAATATTAAAAAATGTGTTGTATTATAGGAAAGGAAGCCTATTTGAATATTTTTTAACAAAGAGGAGGTTTATTTAATGTCAGTCACAAGAGAAGTTTTTGAGGTCGTTAAGAAAAGAAATCCCAACGAACCCGAATTCCTACAGGCAGTAGAAGAAGTTTTGTTTTCCCTTGACCCGGTTCTTGAAAGACATCCCGAGTACGTAGATGCAGGCATCGTTGAGAGGATAGTAGAGCCTGAGAGGCAGATAATATTCAGAGTGCCATGGGTTGATGATAACGGCAAGGTACATGTAAACAGAGGTTTCAGGGTTCAGTTCAACAGTGCAATAGGACCGTACAAAGGCGGTATAAGGTTCCATCCTTCGGTTAACGTAGGGATTATTAAGTTTCTGGGATTTGAACAGATTTTCAAGAACTCACTGACAGGCCTACCAATGGGCGGCGGCAAAGGCGGATCCGATTTTGACCCGAAGGGAAAATCCGATGCAGAAGTTATGAGGTTCTGCCAGAGCTTTATGATGGAGCTTTTCAGGCATATTGGAGCTGATACTGACGTTCCTGCCGGCGATATCGGTGTTGGGGGCAGGGAAGTCGGATATATGTTCGGAATGTACAAGAAGCTGGTTAACGCCTTTAATGGTGTGCTTACCGGCAAGGGACTTACCTTTGGCGGAAGCCTTGCAAGGAAAGAAGCAACCGGCTACGGTCTGGTATACTTTACCGACGAAATGCTGAGGGATCACGGCCACAGCTTTGACGGAAAAGTAACTCTGATTTCCGGCTCCGGAAACGTTGCTATCTATGCCTGCGAGAAAGCCCAGCAGCTGGGTGCCAAGGTTGTTGCGATGAGCGATTCCAACGGATACATATACGATGCGGACGGAATTAAGCTTGATGCAATCAAGCAGATCAAAGAAGTTGAGAGAAAGAGGATTAGCGAATACGTCAAATATCATCCCAACGCCAAGTATGTTGACAACCGAATGGGCATCTGGACAATCAAAGCCGACATAGCACTGCCGTGTGCGACCCAGAACGAACTTGACATTGAAGGCGCCAAGGCCCTTATCAGCAACGGCGTAATAGCTGTAGCCGAAGGTGCAAACATGCCTTCAACTCCGGAAGCGGCAGAAGCATTCATCGCCAACAAGGTGCTTTACGCACCCGGTAAAGCCTCCAACGCCGGTGGAGTTGCAACCTCCGGTCTTGAAATGTCACAGAACAGCATGAGATACTCCTGGACCTTTGAAGAGGTAGATGCAAAGCTCAAGGATATAATGGTCAACATATACAGAACTGTCGATACAACCGCCAAGGAATACAACCAGGCCGGCAACTATATTGTGGGTGCCAACATCGCGGGCTTCAAGAAGGTTGCCGACGCTATGCTGGGACAGGGTGTTCTATAAAGAATACAGCATCAGCAAACTCATTATAGGATAGAATAAAGGCAGGCCCAAGGGCCTGCCTTTAATATTTCTGCTTTTCTTTTCGGCAGGGCAGTGGTATCATATATAGGTGACAAGACACATGTAAAAACATTTATCTTTACATTGTCGGTGACAATGGAAATTTTGTGCGAGGTGAAGCTTAGATGAAGGAAAAGAAGGAAGGCCTGCTGAAAAGAAAAAATATTGAAATTTCGCTGCAAAGGTACGGAGTTCAAGCTCTGGGGTCTATGGCCCAGGGGCTGTTTGCATCGCTTATAATCGGACTTATACTTAAAGTAATCGGTGAACAGCTGCATATCCCCTTTCTGTATGAAACGGTCTATTCCCTTGCAAAGGACATGACAGGTCCGGCCATAGCGGTGGCCGTTGCCTACGGTCTGCAGGCGCCGCCCCTGGTGCTGTTTGCTTCTACGCTGACCGGCATGGCGGGCAACCAGCTGGGCGGTCCTGCGGGGGCATTTGTGGCGGCGGTTGTGGGCGCTGAATTCGGCAAGCTGGTCTCAAAGGAAACCAAGGTTGACATTATAGTGACTCCGGCCACTACAATAGTAACGGGGGTACTGGCCGGAGCAGCGGTGGGGCCGGCCATAGCATCGGTTATGACGGGCCTGGGCAGGTGGATTATGTGGGCGACGGAACTCCGGCCCATCCCGATGGGCATACTGATTTCTGTGGTGATGGGCATGATACTCACCCTGCCGATCAGCAGCGCGGCCCTGGCAATAATGCTCCAGCTGGGGGGGCTCGCTGCGGGCGCCGCAACCGTCGGATGCTCGACACAGATGATAGGCTTTGCCGTGGCCAGTTACAGGGAGAACGGCTGGGGAGGACTGCTGTCCCAGGGACTTGGTACTTCGATGCTCCAGATTCCCAACATCGTTAAAAACCCCCTTATATGGATACCTCCCACCCTGGCGTCGGCCATTCTGGGCCCCTTTGCCACAACGGTATTCCAAATGCAAAACAATCCGGTGGGCGCCGGTATGGGGACAAGCGGCCTGGTTGGGCAGTTCGGCACCGTAGCGGTCATGGGAGCCGGCGGGGCGGTTATTTTTAAAATCCTGCTGCTCCATTTCATTGCGCCGGCGGGTTTGACCCTTTTGATTTCCGAGATTATGAGGAAAACCGGGATGATAAAGCCGGGTGATATGAAGCTGCCCGATTGAGATGTGAGAAGTGGGAGGCGGGATGTGGGAGCTGACCTCTCATCTCCATATGAAGGGAGGCACTTTCTTGGAGATAATTGAAACCGGTGATGGAATACTCCTGAAAAATGCAGAAGATTTTGAGCCCATGCATGTATTCGAATGCGGCCAGTGTTTCCGGTGGCACCGCCAGGATGATGGAAGCTATAGGGGGGTTGCCATGGGGAGGCTTTTGACGGTGAGAAAGGACAGCTCAAGTATCATGCTTCAGGGAGCCACCGTACAGGAATTCAATAGTACCTGGAGGAAGTATTTTGATTTGGACAGGGATTACGGGCAGATCAAAAGCAGGCTGGCGGAAGACGAGGTTTTGAAGAGGGCCGTTGAGTTCGGGTATGGGATAAGGATACTTAACCAGGACATCTGGGAAACGCTGGTGTCTTTCATAATATCGGCAAACAACCGCATACCCAGGATAATGCGTACGGTGGAGAGCTTGTGCGCCTGTTACGGGGAAAGGCGCAAAGCAAGCGGGGCCGAATACTATAGTTTTCCCGGACCCGGGACGATAGCGTCCCTCTCCGAGGACGAGGTGCGTTCCTGCGGCTGCGGATTCCGGGCTCCTTACATAATTGATGCGGCGCGCAGGGTGTCCGGCGGTGAAGTTGATCTGGACGGGATAAGGGAAATGGATACGGTGCATGCAAGGAAAAGCCTTATGGAACTGAGGGGGGTAGGACCCAAGGTGGCCGACTGCGTACTCCTGTTTTCTATGCATAAGTATGATGCTTTTCCGGTTGATGTATGGGTAAAGAGAGTCATGGAGCACTTCTACATTAAGGAGGATGCCGGCCTTGGCAGGATTCAGGAATATGCATCGGAGAAGTTCGGGAACCTTGCGGGTTTTGCCCAGCAGTACCTGTTTTATTATATAAGGGAGCTGTTTGGGAGGGAATTATCCGGTTCAAGATGAAAAATAAAGCAATATATGGATAAATAGAGAAATATATAAAGATATAGCGACTTATTCGCCGATGGTGGACAAAATTACCCGCATATATGTGAAAATTAGCCAGAATTGAGTTTGATTACTCATCTGGCTTTTTATATTATATTAACTGTGATTAGCACTCGCTAAAGGTGAGTGCTAATAAACAGGAAACAAATAACTATATATATAAGTAAGGAGGGTTATTCATGAACATTAAACCACTAGGTGACAGGGTCGTTATCAAGGTTCTGGAGAAGCAGGAAACCACCAAGAGCGGTATAGTTCTGCCGGATACCGCCAAGGAAAAACCCCAGGAAGGTGAAGTGCTCGCTGTAGGAAGCGGCGAGATGGTGGACGGCAAGAGGATTCCGCTGGAAGTAAAGGTAGGAGACAGGGTAATATATTCAAAATACGCAGGTACGGAGATTAAGAAGGATGATCAGGAATACCTGATTCTCAGACAGAACGATATCCTGGCAATAGTTGAGTAAAACAAGAAAAGGAGTGAAGAGAGAATGGCTAAGGAAATCAAGTTTGGCGAAGATGCAAGAAGAGCTCTTGAGAGAGGGATAAACCAACTGGCTGATACGGTTAAGATAACCCTTGGACCCAAGGGAAGAAACGTAGTTCTTGACAAAAAATTCGGCACACCGGTTATAACAAACGACGGTGTAACAATAGCCAGGGAAATAGAAGTTGAGGACCCCTTTGAGAACATGGGAGCCCAGCTGGTTAAAGAGGTTGCTACAAAAACCAACGATGTTGCCGGTGACGGTACAACGACTGCTACCCTTCTGGCCCAGGCAATAATAAGAGAAGGCCTTAAAAACGTAGCTGCAGGCGCCAACCCGATGGTGCTTAAAAAAGGCATCCAGAAATCGGTGGATAAAGCGGTTGAGGCCCTTAAGGATCAAAGCAAGAACATTGATAAGAAGGAATCCATAGCACAGGTCGCCTCCATATCGGCTGCCGATGAAGAAATCGGAAGCCTTATCTCGGAAGCAATGGAAAAAGTGGGCAAAGACGGCGTAATAACCGTTGAAGAATCCAAAACAATGGGTACTACACTGGAAGTTGTTGAAGGTATGCAGTTTGACAGGGGATACCTTTCTGCCTATATGGTAACCGATACCGAAAAAATGGAAGCAGTGCTGGATGACCCGTATATACTTATTGTCGACAAGAAGATAACCAGCGTCCAGGAAATCCTTCCCGTACTTGAGCAGATAGTACAGCAAGGCAAAAAACTGCTCATCATCGCCGAGGATGTTGAGGGTGAAGCCCTGGCAACACTGGTTGTCAACAAGCTTCGAGGGACCTTTACCTGTGTTGCGGTCAAAGCTCCGGGATTCGGTGACAGGAGAAAGGCTATGCTCCAGGATATTGCAATCCTGACAGGCGGGGAAGTAATCTCCGAAGAGCTTGGACTTGAGCTCAAGAACGCCAGCATCAGTCAGTTGGGTAGAGCAAGGCAAGTTAAGGTGTCCAAGGAAAATACAATAATCGTGGACGGTGCAGGAAGCGAGAAGGAAATCAAGGACAGGATTAAGCAGATAAAGGTTCAGATTGAAGAAACCACATCCGAATTCGATAAGGAGAAGCTCCAGGAGAGGCTCGCAAAACTCTCCGGCGGAGTTGCGGTTATCCAGGTAGGCGCAGCTTCAGAAACCGAGCTTAAAGAAAAGAAACACAGGATAGAGGACGCCCTGTCGGCAACCAGGGCGGCGGTTGAAGAAGGGATAGTTCCCGGAGGCGGAACAGCCCTGCTGAGGGCCCTTCCCTCCGTTGAAAAGCTTATAGATGGCCTGGTAGGCGACGAAAAGACAGGTGCTTTGATTGTAAAGCGTGCCCTGGAAGAGCCGGTAAGGCAAATAGCAAACAACGCGGGTCTGGAAGGCTCGGTTATAGTAGAAAAGGTTAAGTCCCTTGAGGGTGCAATGGGATTTGATGCATACAAGGGAGAATATGTGGATATGATAGAGGCCGGTATTGTTGACCCCACAAAGGTTACAAGGTCGGCGCTCCAGAACGCAGCTTCAGTAGCCGCTATGGTTCTGACCACCGAAAGCCTTGTGGCTGATATTCCTGAAAAGGAAAAGATGAGTATGCCCGGTGGCGGAATGGGCGGAATGGATATGATGTAAGACAAAATGGAAACAGGGGCTACCCGTCATAAAGGGTAGCCCCGATTCTAATATAAGGGGGCGGCATTTCATTGATAGAACTTATAATATGCGGCTGTAACGGTCATATGGGGCAGGAAATTGCCAAACAGGCCCAAGGGGACCCGGAAATACAGGTCATCGCCGGTATAGATCGCAGTCCTGGCAAATTCAACAACGGCTTTCCGGTGTACAAGGACTTTTCAGAACTGAAGGGCAAGGGCAACGTTGTAATAGATTTTTCCCATCCCTCGTACCTCGAAGGGTTGCTGGATTTCGGGATAAATAATAACATCCCGCTGGTGCTTGGTACTACGGGCTATTCAGGCGAAGAAATGGATTCCATAAAAAGGGCGGCGCAAAAAATCCCGGTTTTCTATTCGGCGAATACTTCCATCGGGGTCAATATACTGCTGGATTTTGCAAAAAAAGCGGCTTCGATACTTAACGAAACCTTTGATATTGAACTGATAGAAAGGCATGACAATAAAAAGCTGGATGCTCCCAGCGGGACTGCATACATGATTGCCGGAGAGATTAACAGGGTGCTGGGCAACAGCAAATCCTCCGTGTTCGGTCGTAAAAACGAGAGCAAGGCAAGGGATAAGAAAGAAATCGGTATCCATTCCGTCAGGGGCGGCGGGATAAAAAGTGAACACGTGATTTTGTTCGCAGGGAGCAATGAGGTGCTGGAATTAAAACACAGCACAATATCCGACAGGACCTTTGCGATAGGTGCCGTTGACGCGGCCAAGTTCATCGTGGGAAAGGGCAAAGGATTGTACAGTATGGAAGATGTAATTAATTCAGCAAACTAAAGAGGGCAAGAAAGAGCGAGGTTGAAACCTCGCTCTTTCTTGCCCTCTTCGTATATCTTATAAATCCTCTGCTATCCGCTCATATTTTTTTCTGATCATCTTTATATCCTGGCTGTTTGCATTCTTGGTTTTATACCAACCTCTCTTCAGCATTGAATCCCAGACTTCCGAGTGCATCTCATGGGTATCGATAAGTATGTTTTCCAGGATCTTACGGAAGGGCTGGGTTGTGGCCTCTCCTATATGATTGTTATAGGAGTTGGAAATGTGTTTTTCCGAAATCAGAAGGTCGTTTAATATCTCCCTATCTCCAAAATAGTCAACACCGTTCATGAAGCAGCCTCCTTAGCGATTTATGTCGTGGGAGTTCATATAATTGAGCAGCGTATTGTAATGGTCTTTGTGCTTTTCTGCCAAGCGGTTGCACAGGTTTTTCAGTTCGGAATCCTGACACTGCTTGGAATACTTGCGCAGTTTAAGGGCCATGATCGATTCCTGTGCCAGTTGGTCATCAAGAATGGAAAGGTTCCTGGATGACAGCTGCTCAATATCACTTGAGTTGGTAAACCTTTGCATTAGCCGACCTCCTTGCGTTATTTTCTGATTATATTATTCGCTTTTAGCACTTTTTTATTTAGGGAAATTATAGTTCGCCGATGCATGAAACGCCTATATTGGAAACAATACGGGGAATCACAGGCTATTTACCTGTTTTTTTTTGATATGTCTTCCATAATTCTTTCCAGGGCTTCCGCAATACGCTTGTTTGACATGGCCAGTGTATGGAACAAGTAAACGAGATACAACATAAAAACAAAATATACGACAAACGTAAAACCGCCGAAGGCTCTTAGCACCATCATATTCATCACCTCAATTGATATTATATTATCCAAAAACATAAGGATTCCTTCTGCTAAAATCATTTGACAAAAAAATGATATTTGTCTATAATACATAGAATATAAAACGGTTAGTAATACTTATTGATTGGCGGTTGATTCTAATAACGGAGGGGATGTAAAGATATGAATGAAGATAAGATAGTCAAAAAAGGCTTAACCTTTGACGATGTACTTCTCGTTCCTGCAAAATCCCAGGTGCTTCCCAAGGAAGTGGACGTATCGACGTATCTGACTAAAAAGATAAAGCTCAACATACCCTTATTGAGTGCCGGAATGGATACGGTTACCGAGGCAAGGATGGCGATAGCAATAGCGAGAGAGGGCGGCATTGGTATAATACATAAGAATATGTCCGTCGAAGACCAGGC
Source organism: Bacillota bacterium (assembly GCA_013540605.1). Taxonomy (GTDB): domain Bacteria; phylum Bacillota; class Clostridia; order Ch29; family Ch29; genus Ch29. The sequence continues at coordinate 3,563 of JABVCK010000002.1, read as the reverse complement.
CTCGGAGGTTGACAAGGTCAAAAGGTCGGAGCATGGTGTAATCGTGGACCCGTTTCATCTCGGGCCTGAGCACCCGATTTCCGATGCCCTTGAACTTATGGAGAGGTACCGCATTTCAGGGGTTCCGGTTACCGTGAACGGTAAGCTTATAGGGATTCTGACAAACAGGGATTTGAGGTTCGAGACCAATATGAACCGGAAGATCAGGGAAGTCATGACCAGCGAAAACCTTGTAACCGCACCGGAGGGTACCAACCTGGAACAGGCCCAGGAAATCCTGAAGAAATACAAGATAGAGAAGCTTCCCATTGTTGATAGGGAAGGCAACCTGAAGGGCCTGATCACAATAAAGGACATCGAGAAGGCGATACAGTACCCGAACTCTGCAAAGGATGCGAAGGGAAGGCTGCTGGCCGGTGCAGCGGTAGGGGTTACCGCTGACATGATGGACAGGATAGACGCCTTGGTGAAAGCAAAGGTTGACGTGGTAGTCCTCGACACCGCCCACGGCCATTCAAAGGGGGTCATGGAGGCTGTGCACAGAATCAAGTCCGGCTATCCCGATCTGCAGCTTGTGGCCGGAAATGTTGCTACCTACGAGGGAACAGAGGACCTCATCAAGGCCGGTGCCGATGCGGTGAAGATAGGCATAGGGCCCGGATCCATATGTACCACCAGGGTTGTTGCCGGAATCGGCGTGCCGCAGATAACCGCGATTATGGACAGCGCCAGGGCCGCATCCAAATACGGTGTACCGATAATAGCGGATGGCGGTATAAAGTATTCCGGAGATATAACCAAGGCCATAGCGGCCGGCGCCGATACGGTTATGATAGGATCGCTCCTTGCGGGAACCGAGGAGAGCCCCGGAGATATAGAGATATACCAGGGAAGAAGTTTCAAGGTATACAGGGGAATGGGTTCTCTTGGAGCAATGACATCCGGCAGCAAGGACAGATATTTCCAGGAAGACACTAAGAAGTTGGTTCCTGAGGGTGTTGAGGGAAGAGTTCCCTATAAAGGGGCATTATCCGAAACGGTATATCAGCTTGTGGGTGGTCTGAAGGCCGGAATGGGGTACTGCGGCACCGCTAACATAAAGGAGCTTAAGGAGAATACAAAATTCATGGCAATAACTCCCGCAGGCCTCAAGGAAAACCATCCCCATGATGTCTATATAACCAAAGAAGCGCCCAACTATAGTATTGGCTAAGAAAGGGGTATGATGATGTCGCAGCCTTTGGACAAAATACTGGTACTCGATTTTGGAGGCCAGTACAATCAGCTTATTGCAAGAAGAGTTAGGGATCTTAAGGTCTACAGCGAGGTAGTGACCTTTGATATCACTCCTGAAGAGATTCTTGAGAAAAACCCCAGGGGTATTATATTCACCGGGGGGCCAAGCAGTGTTTTCGACGATAATGCACCGGTATGCGACAGGGAAGTATTTGAAATGGGGATACCGGTGTTGGGCATATGCTACGGTGCCCAGCTTATGGCGCATGTGCTTGGAGGAGAAGTGAGGAGCGCGTCGGCCAGGGAATACGGGAAGACCTATATGAACATTGAGGAACGCTCCCACCTCTTTAAGAACATGGACCCGGAGGCGGTTTGCTGGATGAGCCACACGTATTATATAGAAACACCGCCCGAGGGTTTCAGGATAACGGCCTTTACAAAGAACTGTCCTGTGGCAGCGATGATGAATGAGGAAAAGCGCCTTTATGCAGTGCAGTTCCACCCGGAAGTCGAGCATACTCCCATCGGGAAGGATGTGCTGGCGAACTTTGTGTTTGATATCTGCGGGTGTTCTCCTTCGTGGGACATGAATACATTTATCGAGGATCAGGTGAAGGAGATAAGGCAAAAGGTAAAGGACAAAAAGGTCATCTGTGCGTTGAGCGGGGGTGTTGATTCTTCGGTTGCGGCGGTACTGGTGAACAAAGCCGTTGGGAGCCAGCTTACCTGCATATTTGTTGACCATGGGCTCCTGCGCAAGGACGAGGAAAAGCAGGTTGTACAGGTTTTCAGGGATAAATTCGGTATGAATCTTATAAAGGTTGATGCCAGGGAGAGATTCCTCAGAAGGTTGGAGGGTGTAGAGGATCCGGAGCATAAGAGGAAGATAATCGGCGAGGAATTTATCCGGGTGTTTGAAGAGGAAGCCAACCGGCTTGGCAAGACAGACTTCCTCGTGCAGGGTACCATATATCCCGACGTAATAGAGAGCGGGAACAAGGTGGCTGCGGTAATAAAGAGCCACCATAATGTGGGAGGGCTGCCCGAGGACATGAAATTATCCCTTATTGAGCCGTTGCGCTCTCTTTTTAAGGATGAGGTAAGGGAAGTGGGCAGGGATTTGGGAATGCCCGAGGAGCTGGTATGGCGCCAGCCGTTCCCAGGACCGGGACTTGCCATAAGATTAATAGGGGATATTACCCGGGAAAAACTGGATATGCTGAAGGAGGCAGACGCCATAGTACGGGAAGAGGTCAAAAATGCCGGGCTGGACAGGGAAATCTGGCAGTACTTCGCGGTGCTTCTGGATGTGAAAACCGTTGGGGTAATGGGAGACGAAAGAACCTACGACCATGTCCTGGCCATCAGGGCGGTGACAAGCTCGGACGGGATGACCGCGGATTGGGCAAAGATACCCTACGACGTATTGGAGAATATGTCCTCCAGGATAATAAACAACGTGAGGGGAATTAACAGGGTTGTATACGATATAACCACAAAGCCTCCCGGGACCATTGAGTGGGAATGATGAGCAAGTTCTTGTTATTAAAGATATAGGTTCTCGTGGTGATATTTATAAGTAAAGGAGATGATAATATGTCACCAGTATCAAAAGAGATAGTTGATATGCTTGATATGCTGCCGGAACAGGAGCAGAAGCTGGCATATGAATTTATTAAAAGAATGGTCTTGGCTTGGGATCGTGATTTTACAAAATTGACCCAGGTGGAAAGGGAGCGACTTGTACAGGCCAATAAGGAAATTGCAAACGGAGAAACAGTTGACCACAATGATATCAACTGGAATTAGACTTTAATATTCGTGGTTCTATTTTGGCTCTAAAATCTAGTACCTAGCACCTAGCACCTGCGACCTGTGATCTAATATCTGCGATCTGCCGACTGCGATCTGCGGAAGCAAAAGAACCGTCCCCATGCTTCCATGCTTCCCCCCCAGAGGAGCAGCAGGCCACAGTCTGGACAGACCGGCGCCTCCATGTTTCGGATCTTATAAGCGCCCCGGGCTTCGTCATACTCCACTGTGTAATGGGTGGCGGTAATCATGGCAGCAGCTCGGAACAGACAAAGCCATCCTGAAGGAGATTGTCAGCTGCGTGAATACCTCAGATCTGACGCTCTTACAAAACACACAAAAAAAGCCCGCTCCCCGGATCTCTCAGATGGGACGGGCTTTTTTATTGTCTAGGAAAGTATAAATTTTTTTGGTAAAATAACTATGGTTTAATGTAGTAATAGCAAGGGCTATCAGAATAATGTAAAAGATTAACAGGAAGTATGTGGAATGGCAAGAGGGATAATAAAGCA
>JABVCK010000016.1 GCA_013540605.1 Bacillota bacterium | reverse complement strand
TTTTGCTTGGCTTGTTTCGCACTGTTCAGTTGTCAAAAGGTGCAACGTCGCCGCCTTTTCTCACCCGGCAGCGACTTTTATATATTAACACAGCTCTCCCTCCTGTGTCAACTACTTATTTTTTCCTCCAATGCCACTGCTTTCTCCTCGCAGCGGCAAATCCTATATTAGCATATTTATTATATGTAGTCCACCGTAGAGTTATTACGTTTATTGGATTTTTCATTGGTTTTTAAAAGAAATCTTCTGTTTGCTCGTTTATTCTACATCAATCGTCAAGAGAATTGGGTGTAATGCTTAGAATTCCGTTCTCAGGTAAGTAGATATAGTTATGAGGAATATCGCCTACAATAATCGTTTCTGCAACAGGAACCCGGCTTGTAACCTCAACCCTGTTACTGACAAGGGGAACAATGATCTGAACCTGTGTTTTCACTATAAGATAAATTTTGTGTCTTGTCTGGTTTATTCCTGCCTGTTCAAAGTCGGTAGCAAAATCTACCGCTACCGTTCCCACAGGGACTATTTCCACATTTAGCCTTGGACCGTAGTTTGCAAAAATCTCACTCCCCAGCATGCTTCCTAAGGGTATGGACACCTTTCTTGTACCGATTGTCCGCAAACGCTCCTGAATATTCAACGCAGTTTCCGTTGCAATGCTGTTCATAACCATGGTATTCGCCTGCAGCATAGTAATCCTGTTATCATTATTTGTTTTTACGATAAATAAATCGTCATACCTGATCTTATATGTAAGCTCTGTGCTCACAGCTTCATTAATGGCCTGCGTTGCAATGACTCTCGCTTTTACTTCGCACATCGCCATCAGCAACGGGCGTATGTTATTGTTGAACATCCAGCAGAAAGACAGAACCATTAGGAGTACCAAAGCTACTAATATATATTTTTTTGCCTTCTTTTTGAACAGAGCCCGTTTCCCAACCCTATAGTGCAATCGAGACCGCCTCATATAAACACTCCCTTCCTTAATATATTATGTAAATGATAATGATATAGTCACATGCACCACAATATATAGCGATCCTCTTGCCATAAATATTTATTATTTTTTCGTATTTGTGTTATAATCAGTACTATAAATCGAAATTGCTCCTGACGTTATAGAGGAGGTTAACCTTAAATGGCACAAAAAGAAAAAAAGGATAAAACGAATAAAAGGAAAAAACTCAGCATACTAAGGCTTGTGATTGTAGTAATTCTGCTGGCAGCATTTATCGGAGCCGGCGCTGCAGCCGGCATTGTCGCAGCATATATCAAGGATGCTCCTGAAATCAGCTCAGAAGATATTTTGCAGCTTAGGCAGTCCTCTATCGTATATGAAGAAAGCACGGGAGAGGTTGTTGACAGGATTCACGCGGAGGTTGACAGGACGCTGGTAAGCCTTGATGATGTGCCCGTTTATGTTCAGAATGCATTTATCGCAATTGAAGACGAAAGGTTTAGACAGCATTTCGGCATTGATATACAAAGAATACTCGGTGTGATAGTGCAGAACCTAAAAGCCAGGGATATTGTGGCAGGGGCCAGCACCATCACGCAGCAGCTGGTAAGAAACGTAGTTCTAACCCAGGAGCAAAAGTTTAAAAGAAAGATACAGGAACAATATCTCGCAATAAAGCTGGAAAGGGTGTTCACCAAGGATCAGATACTGGAAGCATACCTGAACACTATCTATTTCGGCCACAGCGCATACGGCATCCACGCTGCCGCTGCAACCTATTTTGGGAAAAACGTTTCGGAGCTGTCACTGGCTGAGGGGGCCATGATAGCTGGCGTAACAAACAACCCCGGTATCTATTCTCCCTATCTGCATCCTGATAATGCAAAGAAACGTCAGGAACTTGTTCTGAAACAGATGTTAAAGCAGGGCTATATTAGCGATGAAGAGTATAACAATGCTGTTAACCAGCAGCTGGTATACAAAAAAAGCGAACAGGAAGAGGATGAGGTTGCGATCTCCTCATACTTCATCGACAAGGTAAAGGTTGATGTCAGGGAAGCGCTGATGCAAAAGTATCACTACTCCAAGGATGAGGCCAACAACCTGTTGTTCAACGGCGGTCTGAAAATATATTCGACAATTGACGTAAAGATGCAAGAAACCGTAGAAAAGGTGTTTAAGGATGGAAAGAATTTCCCCGAAACAAAGGACGATGCAAAGGGAGTACCTCAACCCCAGGCCGCGATGGTAATAATCGACTATAAAACCGGTAAAATCAAAGCGATGGTAGGAGGAAGAGGCCAGGAAGGCAAGCTCCTGCTGAATAGGGCGACCCAATCTTATAGACAGCCAGGGTCTGCAATAAAGCCCATTACCGTATACACTGCCGCCATAGATAACGGTTATACGGCCGGAACGGTTGTAGACGATGTCCCCACTGCCTATATCGCCGGCGACGGAAAGCTTTATATTCCCAAGAACTGGTATACTGACTCTGCAACTAAGCGTCCCACCTATTGGGGACTAAGCACCGTTAGGGAAGCCATACAATGGTCCATGAACGTCATTGCAGTTAAGGTGCTGGATGATATCGGAATGGATACAGCATTGGACTACGCAAAAAGGCTGGGAATTACAAGTTTTGTGGAAAGTGGCTCCAGGCATGACAAAAACCTTGCGTCCCTTGCCTTGGGCGGCTTAACCAAAGGAGTTTCACCCATAGAAATGGCTACAGCTTACGGAACTTTAGCAAATGGAGGAGTAAAGGTTCAGCCGATTTCCTATGTCAGGGTCGAAGATGCCAATGGTCACGTTATACTGGAGAACAAACCTATAAATAACCGGGTGGTAAGTGAAGAGGTCGCCTACGTATTAACGGATATGATGAAATCAGTGGTCAAAGCCGGTACAGGCACAAGCGCTAATTTCAACATGACAATTGCCGGGAAAACGGGTACCACCTCCGATTCGGTCGACGCATGGTTCATAGGATATACGCCCTATTACGTTGCTTCTGTATGGATAGGCCACGATGAGCCAAAATCAATGGGTTTCGGTGGCGGTTCGTATCCTGCAAGGCTCTGGAGGGCTGTCATGGAAGAGGTTCACAAGGGTTTGCCCGTAGTCGACTTCCCAAAACCTGCGGGAATAACTACCGTTGCGATAGATACTGAATCCGGTAAGCTTCCCACCGACCTTTCGGTCGCGGCAAACACGGTTAGAAATGAAATATTTATAAAGGGAACGGAGCCTACCGACTATGATGATGTTCATGTTGTGGCTGATGTGGATGTCACAACCAACAAACTGGCTACTCCCTTCTGCCCCCCAACGCTGGTTGAATCCAGGATATTCATCAAACGTCCGGTTCCATACAGCGCGGAGCAATTCCTGCAAAGCATAGGGGGAGCTGACCCCAAGGTACACCTTATTCCCAGGGATGCGGTAAATGAAGTGCCTACGGAATACTGTCCGTATCATAGCCCCTTTGGACCTCCTCCTGAGGAGCAAAACGGCGATACTGATGATGGGGAAACCGAAACAACCGCTGGTGGGATTATCGACCAGCTAACCGGACAGGATGCAATAAATGAAGGCCAAACAGGACAATAAGGAATGCGGTTTTTAAGCGAGTACGGTTTTCACCGTACTCGCTTAAATTTGCAGACAGGTATTAACCCGGTGCATCATCTTTATCTATGGTTCTTAAGAAATCGGGCCTCATTTTAACCTCCGGCACCGGCTTCCTGAATAGTATCGTAGACAATGCCTTCCAATCGAAGGGAATGAGCGGCCACGTATACCTCACTCCTCCCATTGACTTAGTTGTCGTAATAATTATAATGAAGAACAACAAACCCAGTAAAAATCCGTATCCCTTAAGCATACCGGTGAGGATTAGGAGAATCAACCGGAAAAGCCTTATCGCCAGTGCAAATTCAATACTGGGGGTGGCGAAAGAGCCAATCCCTGCAATGGCGATATAAAGAATGGTTTCCGGAACAAACCATCCCACCTTGACCGCCAGCTCGCCTAAAAGCAAAGCGCCTATAATTCCCAGGGATGTAGTCAGAGCATTGGGTGTGTGTATTGAGGCCAGCCTCAACATGTCAATACCGACTTCAAGTACCAAAAACTGTATGAATAAGGGTATGGCGCTCTCCCCCTTGGCACCGAGAAACTTCAAAGCGGGAGGAAGAGACTCCCTGTATTCTACCGCTATCAGCCATAGGGCCGGAAGCACAAGGGACAGGAACATTGAAACAAGCCTGACCCACCTCAAATATGTACCTATGGTAGGATTCTGATAGTAATCCTCCGCATGCTGGGTGAAGTGAAACATACACACAGGCAGTATCATTACGCTTGGACTGGTGTCGACTATGACTGCAATATGACCCTCAAGCAGATGCGCAGCGGCCACATCGGGACGCTCCGTGAATTTAGCCTGCGGCAGCGGATTCCAGCTTCTTCCCACAATAAACTCCTCAAGGGTTTTCTCTCCCATAACCAGTGAATCCGTCTCAATCGATTTGATTTTTTTCTTAACGAGGTTTACAAGGTTGGGATTTGCGATGTCTTCGATGTAAGAGACCACAACATCCGTTTTTGAGCGGGTACCCACCTGCATCAACTCATTCCTGAGCTTCGGGTCTCTGATTCTTCTTCGTATGAGGGCTGTATTAAATACAATCGTCTCGACAAGGCCGTCCCTGGATCCCCTTGTGACCTTTTCAAGCTCTGATTCCTCGGGCTGCCTTACCGGATATTCACGGGCATCGATTATTATTGCCTCACATATACCGTCAATCAATAAAGCCAGCGGCCCCGCAAGCACCTTCTCCATGACATCTTCAAACTGGTCCGTGGTCTCTACCTCCAGGTACCCTATGCCGCTCTCTACGATTTTCTTAACCGTGTTCGGTACTATGTCTCCCCGCCCCAGGTGCTGGAGTTCCTGCATTATCCAAAGCATGACATCATCCTTGGCAAACCCGTCGACAAAAATTAAAGAAGCTGTTTTCCCTCCAACCTGGAACTCCCTGTTGACAATGTCAAAGCTCTTTTCTATACCCAGTTCCCTGTCCAGTATTTCTATATTTCTCTTTATATTTTTTTCCAGTTTCATCTCGTCGCACCATCCCTGTCGATTATGACCTGTAATGCCTTGGTTAATACCGGCGCTCCCAGAATACAGTCATCCTTTCCATCCATTTTCCCCGGATCTCCAACACCGATTATAACCGGAACATCCAAATCGTTAAGTACATCGACCGTATCGCCGGTGACCACCTTTCCATCAACCGGGTTGCCCAGTTTATCAACGGGGCTGCTGATTATATTGAGGTTGTTGTCCACCGAACAGTCAACCTCGATTCCCTCTACCTCTTCGGTATTAGAAGCAACTGCAACCACCCCGATTATTTCTATATCGCTGCGTTTTGACAGTTCCTGAATAATTATTTCTCCTTCTCCGGTCCCCGGCTTTCCCCTGTCATCTACCATGATGACCACCGGACCCCTCGGGGCCTGTTTTATCATTTCTATAATCTCCGTACTCGTTAAAGGCGTGGGGTTCCCTGCAGACCTCGATATACAGCGTCCCCCTATTTGACTGGCTGCCGTTTCAACCGCTCTTTTTGCTATTCTGTCTCCATCTGTTACAATAATTATCCTGTGTTTATCATCCATTGAGTTTCCCTTTCCATCATTTTTTTGATTTTGGATTGAACAGCACCGCCATTGAATAGCCAAAAACAACAGCAGCAGCAATACCGCCGGCGGTAGATTTTACTCCCCCTGTCAACGCGCCTATTAACCCGGCCGTCTGCACCTCTTTAATCGCTCCCTTCGCCAAGGAATACCCGAAACCCGTAAGGGGTATAGTGGCACCCGCTCCTCCAAATTGAACTATTGGCTCATATATTCCCACCGCAGTCAATACTGCTCCTGCCGTAACAAAGAAAACAAGAACATGAGCCGGTGTCAGGTTGGTTTTATCCATCAATATTTGTCCTATTACACATATTGCTCCTCCTGTAACGAAGGCCTTTACGTAGTCCAAAACATCACCTCCCCTTGGACATGCTTTCAATAGTAACGGCATGGGCAATACCGGGTATTGATTCCCCCTGCTGGCTGCTGGTTGGGGACAGCAGGGCACCCGTTGCTACCAACAGCATCCTCTTGATTTCTCCTTTTACCAGGCGGTCATAGAAATATCCACAGGTAACTACTGCTGAACAGCCGCAGCCACTGCCTCCCGAGTTTACATCCTGATCATCGCTGAACACCTCGATACCGCAGTCGGTATATACAAGTGAAATATCGTACCCTTCCTTCAAAACCATTTCCTGGGTTATATCTTTGCCGATTTTCCCAAGGTCGCCGGTTGCTATTACATCATAATCCCTTTGTAAAAAACCCGTATCCCTAAAGTGTGCCACAATGGTATGGGCGGCCGCGGGCGCCATTGCTGCCCCCATATTATTAGCGTCCTTAATACCCAAATCAATAACCCTCCCCGGTGTCACGTACGTAACGCAGGGACCTTCCCCACCGGATGCAACAACCATAGCTCCCGAACCGGTTACCGTCCATTGCGAGGTTGGCGGCCGTTGATTGCCATGTTCAAGGGGAAATCTAAACTGCCTTTCTGCAGAAGAAAAATGACTGGACGTAACGGCAACCACGTAGTCGGCGTATTGCCCATCGATTAGTATTGAACCCAGAGTAAGGGATTCTGCCATGGTGGAACAGGCCCCGTACAGGCCAAAAAATGGTATCTTCAACTCCCTTGCAGCGAAGGAAGCGGATATTATCTGGTTTAGAAGATCTCCTCCCAGCATATAATGTATATCTTCGGGCGTCAGACCAGCCTTCTGAACTGCCAGCTTCACAGTTTCCCTGAGTATTTTGCTTTCTGCCTTTTCCCAGCTTTTCTCGCCAAAATAGTCATCCTGGAGAACCATATCAAAGTATTCCTTCAGGGGACCTTCTCCCTCCTTAGGTCCGACAATGGACGCCGTCGCAATAATTTTCGGGTGAGAATTAAGCTTTAACGTCTGCTGCCCCACTTTGTTATTTGCCAAATTTATCCTCTCCTCATCAGGAAAAAATACCGTAAATTATTCCAATTATCACTGAGGTTGCTATTCCATAAACTAATACAGGACCTGCCAGGACGAACATTTTTGCTGCCACTCCAAACACATATCCTTCCCTTTTAAACTCCATCGCAGGGGAGACTATGGAATTAGCAAAACCTGTAATTGGAACGATGGAACCGGCACCGGCCCTTTTCCCGATTTGGTCGTATACACCCAACCCTGTCAAAAACGCCCCAAGAAAAATCATTACTACTACACCGATGGTAGAAGCCTCTTCTTTATTAAACCCAAAGGACACTGAGGCATTGATGACAAATTGCCCTACATCACATATCAGTCCGCCGACCACAAAGGCCCACAATAGGTTTTTTACCAGTGCGGGCTGTGGTTGCTTCTGTTTAACATAATCGTTATACTGCTGTTTCATCTGATTGTCCACTTCGTTTGTTCCTCCCTGTGTTTGTTTTCGATGGCATCCCTAATCGCAGCCGCTGTATCAAAATCAAGCAGATGCCTTAACTCCTTTTCACCAGGATTAGTATCAACCGGCAGACTGTACTCCGTAATCTTTTTTTTCATGCTAACCTCCTTGTTTTTGATGTTCTCCGTTCTGAAGAACCTCCGGCGAGTTCACCAGTTTGGCTCTGCTCGGCTCTTTTTCTCTTAATCCGCTAATAAACATATACGACCATAGGGCTAGTATGAAAATAACAGCAATAAGTAAACCAATAGTCATCTTACTATTTCTCGCCATGAAACAACCTCCGTTCTTAGTTTTAGTATTATCCGTTTCAATTATTTAATACAGCTGCATAACAATTGCACCATTCTGTGAAATGAGATCCGGGAAAAACCGCATTTAGACAAAAAAAATCAGGGACAAAGGTGTGTCCCCTTTTATTAAATCAGCGATTGCCGCATTTTTTCTATTATTTTCTTCTCTATGCGCGATACCTGCACCTGTGATATTCCGAGCTTCTCAGCTATCTGTGTCTGTGTCTTGTCCTGGAAATACCTCATCATAATTATTTGTCTTTCACGGGGTTTCAGCTTGGAAATAATCTCCTTAAGCGTGATCCTGTCCAGCATATCCGTATTATGGTCTTCATCTGCACTGACCTTGTCTATGAGAAATACCGGTGAGCCGTCATCCTGGTGAATGGTATCATACAGGTACTCGGGCGCTGCCATGGCATCAATCGCCATAACGAGGTCCTCTGTAGGAATCCCTAATTCCCCGCTTATTTCATTCAATGAGGGTTCCCTTCCAAGGTCTCTAGTCAGCCGTTCCTTTACCTGTTTCATCTTTCCATTTATTTCCTTCAGCGAACGGCTTACCTTGATCATCCCATCATCCCGCAAAAATCTTTTTATCTCGCCTACTATCATGGGTACCGCATAGGTTGAAAACTTGACATTGTATCTTATATCAAAGTTCTTTATGGCCTTAAGCAAGCCTATACTGCCGAGCTGGAACAAATCCTCATACTCATATCCACGGTTAAGGAAACGTTTGACAATACTTTTAATCAAACCGATATTACTTTTGACTAAAACGGACTGAGCTTCCTTATCTCCATCCTGGGCCCTTTTTATTAACTCAAGGGTTTCCTGGTGGTTTAAAATTTCATTATTGTCCTTCATCATCACTTACCCCTTATTGTTTTTTAAAGAGGTAAATCTTTTCCTCATTACTACTGTGGTCCCCTTACCTTTGGTTGAGTATACCTCCACTTCATCCATAAATGTCTCCATTACGGTAAACCCCATGCCTGAACGCTCCAACTCCGGCTTTGAAGTGTAGAGGGGCTGCCTTGCTTGCTCTATATCCTCGATGCCCTTACCTTCATCGGTAACTTCAATCTGTATATCATCTTCCCCCATGCTGCATTTAATATAGACGATACCGTCTGAATTCTCATAGCCATGAATGATTGCATTTGTCACTGCCTCGGATACCGAGGTCTTTATATCTGCAATTTCTTCGATTGTCGGGTCAAGCTGAGAAGCAAATGCTGCCACCACAACCCTGGCAAAGGCTTCGTTCTGGGATTTGCTCGGTATTTCCAGGACCATGTAATTTTGAATGTTCATCCGTTATCTCTCCTTTACAACTCGTTTAGGGCTTGTTGGATACTTGGGAATGAAAAAATAATATCGTATATGCCGGATACCTCAAGCACCTTGGATATTTGCTTGTTCTCATTCACTACGGCTGTTTTACCTCCCAGCGCAGTTACCTTTTTATATCTACCAATCAACACACCTATACCTGAACTGTCCATAAAACTCAATTCAGACATGTCTATTATCAGGTTCTTTACAGGATTGTTTTCCAGGTTGTAATCTATATACTCTCTGATTTCGTTCGCGGTATGGTGGTCAAGTTCTCCCCTGATATAGCAAATAAGAGTATTGCCGGAAATCCTTGAGCTGATATCCACATTTATCCCTCCCTTTCATCTATAAATGATTCTTCAATTTATTTTATTTCCCTTCATAGAATAATGTTTTGTTTTGGCTTTTACGGTTGCAATATGCAGCTTGATGTCGAATGCCTCAGAAATATTTTTCATTCGAGCTGTTTTATGGCAAAATATATATTGGGGACATTCCGCGGCAAGGAATACCCGCAATCAGCGGTGTGTCCCCTGACATTAGCCGGAGGAGATTTTATGGAGAGAAGAATAATACATTTTGACATTGATGCTTTTTTTGCCTCAGTTGAGCAGCTTGACAATCCTGAGCTGAAGGGAAAACCCGTGATAGTCGGCGGTACAGGCAAACGCGGCGTTGTATCTACATGTTCATACGAGGCCAGAAGGTTTGGAATACACTCCGCAATGCCTATGTTCATAGCAAAGAAAAAATGTCCGGATGGAGTATATTTGATGCCAAGGCATAACAGGTATGCAGAGATTTCCGAGAAAATTTTCTGTATTTTTGACGAATACTCCGCCCTGGTTGAGAGGCTCTCCATTGACGAAGCCTTCCTGGATGCCACCGGCAACCCAAAAACAGCCATGGAAATAGCCATGGAAATAAAGCAAAGGGTGGTAGAATCGACCGGACTAACTATCTCTGCAGGAATAAGCTATAATAAGTTTTTGGCAAAGCTTGCGTCTGATTGGAATAAACCCGACGGCCTGTTTGTTATTGCACCGGAGATGGTCCCTGCAATACTATACCCTTTAAGCGTTAACAAGGTATACGGGATAGGGAAAAAAGCTCAGGATAAGCTGAATTCATTGGGAATATACACAATTAAAGACCTCCTGACCCTGAATGAAGAGCGCATGAAAAGCATTTTCGGCAAACAGGGGAAAGAGATTTTTGACAGAATCCGGGGAAAGGACGAAAGAGCGGTTATCAGCCATAGGGAAGTAAAATCCGTGGGCAGGGAAACCACTTTTGAAAGGGATACCACAAACAGGGAAATGCTTAAAGCTATACTCTTCGAGTTCAGCAAAGAAATTGCCGCCACGTTGTATGATAGAAATTTGTTCGGGCGGACCGTTACTGTTAAGATAAGAACCTCCAGCTTTAAAACCATTACACGAAGCAAGTCGGGAGATGGCTATCTGAATGGTATTCACAACATACATAAGGCTGCCTGCAGTATTCTTGAAGAGATTATTTTTGATGAACCGGTGAGGCTGATCGGCATCTCCGTCTCAAACCTCACTGCCCACCCTACCAAGCAGCTCAGTATCTTCGAAAAAAACTATGATACCAGTGAAAAAATTGATAAGCTTCTTCTGGACTTGAACAGAAAATTTGGAGATAACGCGCTCAAATTCGGAGTAGAGATGAAAATGAAAAGAGGCCAGTGACCACTGGCCTCTTATATTACATTTTTACCTTTGAATCCTTAGCTTCAACAATTTCCTCTTCCACATTCTTGCCAACGAACTTGACAATCGCCCACAGTACCACTGCCCCTGCAACCAGCGAGATTATCGGATTCATGCCCAACCCGGCCGGGATAAATCCAAATAATGCCGCAACAACAGCCGTTGTAACAGCGTATGGTATCTGGGTTTTTACGTGGTCCATATGGTCTGATGCCGAGGCCATTGAAGACATTATCGTGGTATCGGATATGGGTGAGCAATGGTCACCAAATACCGAACCCGTCAAAACAGCACCCATGGTAGGTAAAATCAGCGCTGCCGTATACGCATTGGCGAGCGGAACAGCCAACGGCACAACTATCGCCATGGTTCCCCATGAAGTACCTGTTGCAAAGGCAATCACACAGGAGATCAGGAATACAAGTAGGGGCAATAAGCTTGCCGGCAGTGCCTCGGTTACTACTCCGACAAGGTAGTCGGCGGTACCCACATCACCGGTTACCGAACCCAGCGACCAGGCTAAGGTAAGGATGATTGCGGTTATAACCAGGGATTTCGCACCATCCACCCATGCGTCAAAGCCTTCTCCAAGGGTCAGTATTTTTTGAGCTACTGCCATTATTATAGCTACCAGACCACCGGTAATTGCTGCCCAAATCAGAACAACGCTGGCATCAGCATTACCAAAGGCTTCCCTGATTCCTTCAAAGTTGCCGGGGAGCTCCAAACCGCCTCCGTTATACCACATTCCGACAAACGCAACCACAACAAGGGTAAGAATGGGCACTACGGCGTTAGAAACCTTAAGTTTAACATTCTCCGGCAGTTTCATATTTGTCATCTCATCGGAAGCCATCGGTTTGGCTCCATCCGCCAGAACCTTTCCTTCTTTTCTTGCCCTCACTTCAGCCTTGTACATAGGACCAAAGTCCCTTTTCATATAAGCTACAAGGAAAACCATTACTATAGCCAGTATGCAGTAAAAACGGTATGGTATAGTCTGAATGAACAGCCAGTAAGCATTCATGTCCATACCTATTGCTGCATATGCATCCTTGATTAGTCCGATCTCATATCCTATCCATGTTGAGATCAGGGCTAACCCTGCCACCGGAGCAGCAGTGGAGTCTACGATATAGGACAGTTTCTCCCTTGAGACCTTCATTTTATCGGTTAGCGGTCTCATGGTGGGTCCGACTATAAGGGTGTTCGCATAGTCGTCAAAGAAAACCAATACACCAAGGAGCATGGTTACAAGCTGCGCGCTCTTAGCGGTCTTAGCTTTTTTCGCCAAAGCTTCAGCAACAGCCTGGGTACCTCCCATTCTTCCCATTACTCCAATCATACCCCCTATGCTGAGGGTAAAAATGAGTATTCCGGCATTCCAGCTGTCTGCAGCAGATCCGAGGATGTATTGATCAAGTGTCCTCAAGAAGCCGAAGAATGGGTTCCAGCCGCTCATCATGGTTGCTCCGACAAGGATGCCCAGGAAAAGCGACAATATTACCTGTTTTGTTACAAAGGCCAGTATTATTGCCAGAAGCGGTGGTAATAATGAGATAATTCCGAACTCGACTGCTTCAGTCTCTTCCCCCTCAGCAAACACGGAAAGCGATGTAAGGGCCAAAACCATAACCGTAATCATCACTATCCAAAATAATCTGCCTTTTTTCAAAATATACTCCCTCCTTAAAATTTTTTATAAAAATGAATTATTTATGCGTTTAACCACCTCCATCCCCCCAAAAAAACAGATCATGCATTAATAATTATACAGTGTATTGAATAAATATGCAATACATCACAGACCGAATCATCCTTTTCAGAATAGTCCGGTAACTGTAATGCATATACTAATTTCTATATCGAAGTCTGAAATCCTTCAAGACATTTAATTTATACCCTATCTTACAACAAAAAACTGTGCTAGTATAGTGTAAGAAGTAGGTAAAGGAGGATATGATTTTGTTTACAGTAGGCATCATTACAGTCAGTGACAAAGGATATGCCGGAGAAAGGGAAGATGTCAGCGGTACAGTAATAGAAGAATTAATTCAGACAATAGGTGGAGAGGTTATTGATTATGCTATAGTGCCCGACGAAGTCGACCGAATAAAGGAAACAATAATCAAAATGACCGATGAAAAATGCGCCGACCTGGTACTGACAACCGGAGGTACCGGTTTCTCTCCAAGGGATGTCACCCCCGAGGCTACCCTGGCTGTTATACAGAAACAGGTTCCGGGTATACCGGAAGCCATGAGGCTGGTTAGCCTTCAGACGACGGCAAAGGCAATGCTGTCAAGAGCTGTAGCCGGTATCAGGGGAACATCACTGGTCATTAACCTCCCTGGCAGTCCAAAGGGGGTAAGGGAAAACCTTGAAGCCATTCTTCCAGCGCTGCCCCATGGACTGCTGATACTCAAAGGTAAAACCGGAGAGTGCGGCAGCAGCCACTAACCAATATCCAGAACTTCCTTTGACTTTAATGCTTCTTCCAGCAGGCCGTCTATATCCAGATGGGTCTCGGACTGCATTATTTTGTCAAGCTTCGGCCTGGTTTCAGGAAATTTAGGAAGGAAAAGGGTACAGCAATCCTCGTACGGCAATATGGAAATCTCGTACGTTCCTATATTTCTTGCCCTTTCCATGATTTCAACCTTGTCCATTCCAAGAAGAGGCCTGTATACAGGGAGCTCCACAGATGCGTTTGTGACGTAAATGCTTTCCATAGTCTGGCTTGCTACCTGTCCCAGGCTTTCTCCGGTAACCAGCGCAAGGGCGCCTTCGCTGGCCGCAATCCTTGCGGCAATCCTCATCATAAACCGCCTTGTCAGGATTGTACCTTGTTCCTCGGGGCACTCCTGATTTATGCTGCTTTGAATATCGGTCAGCGAGACCATATGCAATTTCAATCCCCCGGTATACCCGCTAAGAACCTTTGCTATATCTATCACCTTTTGTTTGGCTCTTTCGCTTGTGAAAGGAAAGCTGTGAAAATGAACAGCCTGCAATTCCACTCCACGCTTGGCAACCATCCATCCGGCAACGGGGCTGTCTATTCCCCCGGACAGCAGCAAAATCCCCTTCCCGCTGGAACCGGTGGGTAAGCCTCCGGGTCCCATGGCAGCATCCGTGTAGATATAAGCCTTGTCCCTGATCTCTATGTTAACTAGAGTTTCTGGGTTATGAACATCAACCCTAATGCCTTCACATCCGCTGAGTATATATGCCCCTACCCTGCCGCAGATTTCAGGAGAAGTTAATGGGAACGTTTTATCTGCCCTCCTGGCCTCCACCTTAAAGGTTGCTGTTTTTAGTCTGCTGACCATCTCAAGGGCTGCTCTTTCTATTGATTCCATTTCCTTTTCAACCTTTGTTACAACGCTTACCGACACTATTCCAAACACCTTTTTCAAGCGCTCCACGGCCTGTTCCGCATCACCGCTGTTTTCTGCCAGTTCCACAAGAATCCTTCCTCTATCGTTAACGATTCTATTGTTAATACCTCTTAGCGCCTTCCTTATATTCTTAGTCAGCAGATTTATAAAGAAATTCCTGTTATGGCCCTTTAAAGCAATCTCGCCATACCTGATCAGTATTAGTTTGTCCATGTTTCTACCTCCTGAACATCTTTCGTAGGTTTCTCACCTCAATGTCAAAGGCTTCCACCGTTTTTAGCATCTGTTCTTCAGTGTTAAACGGGCACAGGCTGATTCTGACAGTTCCTTCAATCTCTTCCCCGGTTAATCCGATCGCTGACAGAACACCGCTGACTTTGTTTTGTTTTGAGGAGCACGCGGACCTCGTCGATATATATATACCGTGTTTTTCCAATGAATGCAGGAGCACTTCACCCTTTACCCCGCGAAACGCAATGCTTAAGATATGGGGAGCGCCGTTGTCGCCTCCGGGCGTGTTCACCCTTATATTTGGAATCCTCTGTTCTATCCCGCTCTTCAACATCTCTTTTAATGTTTTCATCCTGAAATTATAGTCATAATGATTTTGCGAGTATATCTCTACCGCTTTGCCCAGGCCGGCAATACCGGGTGTATTCTCTGTTCCAGCCCTAAGCCCCCGCTCCTGTCCCCCGCCGGTTTGAACCGGACGCAAATTTACCCCTTTACGGCAGTACAATGCACCTATCCCTTTAGGGCCATGAAACTTATGCCCGCTCAGGCTGAAAAGGTCTATGCCCATATCCTTAGGTCTAACCGGTATCTTAAGGAAAGCTTGTATACCGTCGACATGGAAGAAAGCAAGCGGATTCTCCCGTTTTATTATCTGCCCGGCTTTTTCCACCGGCTGGACCGAACCGATTTCATTATTTACGCCCATAATCGATACAAGGATGGTATCCTTTCTTATACTGTTTTTCAACTGTTCCAGGTCAATCAAGCCTGTATGGTCAACGTCAAGATACGTTACCGCGAACCCCTTGCGTTCCAGGTCCTCCATCGTCCTCAGAACAGACGGATGTTCAACCTTGCTTGTTATTATATGGGTACCGCGGTTCGAATAGCTGTCTGCTATTCCCCTTATGGCAGCATTGTTGGATTCTGTGCCTCCGGAGGTAAAATATATCTCCCCGGGCTCTACTCCCAAAACCCGGGCCACAGCTTCTCTACTGTCCTTCAATAAAGCTTCAGCTTCAATCCCCTTTCTATGTAACGAAGACGGATTCCCGTACTTATTCGTGAGACAATCAGCGATGACTTCCACAACCTCCGTAAAGGGCTTCGTAGTGGCTGCATTGTCCAGGTATATCTCGTCCATCATTCTTCACCCCTCAACAGTAATAACCGGACTCCTTTTATAATATTACA
The DNA here is from genome assembly GCA_013540605.1 of Bacillota bacterium. GTDB lineage: Bacteria > Bacillota > Clostridia > Ch29 > Ch29 > Ch29. The sequence goes on along the minus strand of JABVCK010000016.1, from coordinate 13,732 downwards.
TTAGTATGTGATAAAAGTAAATTTTTATAAACGAATGAATATTTATGAGTTATGCATAAATATTTATACGCTTGACAAGGTATTTCCGTTCTGCTAGCATTAAGAAAAGCAGACAAGATAAACATAAATTATTATTTTATGCGACAGCACTTTAAAATATCCGCTTGGAGTGATGGTATATGAAACTGCATGGTTCTATGAATATTAACAGCTCCTTTCATCTGGAAATCGGGGGCTGCGATACGGTGGAACTGGCTAAGGAATTCGGCACCCCGTTATATATTATGGATGAGGCGTTGATCCGGGAGAACTGCAAAACCTTTGTAAGGTCTTTCTCTAAAGTATATCCAAACAGCGAAGTAATTTACGCAGGTAAGGCTTTTCTGACTAAAGCAATATCAAGAATCATTTATCAGGAAGGCATGTCTCTGGATGTTGTGTCGGGTGGAGAGCTCTATACTGCCTATAGCGCAGGCTTCCCCATGGAAAAGATATATTTCCACGGAAATAATAAGTCCCCGGAAGAAATTAAGCTGGCTCTGGACTTAGGCGTAGGATATATAGTAGTCGACAACATAAATGAAATGGTGACAATAAACCATATTTCCGCGTTTCTGGGCAAAAGCCAAAAAGTTCTTCTCAGGATATCACCCGGGGTTACGGGAGATACACACAAATACATTCAAACCGGGCAGCTGGATTCGAAGTTCGGTTTTCCCGTTTACCAGGATATTGCGTTTAATGCTGTCAAAAAAGCATTGACGCTTGATAATCTCCGCATAGAAGGGATACACTGCCATATTGGCTCCCAAATCCTTGATATTAAATCCTTTGTATCCGCCACCCAGGCTATGATTCGGTTCTCAAAGAGATTAAGCAAGGAATTGGGGTTCACAGTCAAGGTACTAAACCTTGGTGGTGGATTTGGTATAAGTTATACTGAAAAAGACAGGGAATTTTCTCCTCAAAAACTCGCGGTTTCCATGTGTAAAGCTGTTATGGATGAGTTCTCAGGTTCAGGAATTGAGCTTCCGAAGCTGGCAGTAGAGCCGGGCAGATACATAGTAGGAAACGCGGGGACTACCCTTTACACTGTAGGCTCCATTAAGGAGATCCCATCCGTACGCAAATATGTGTTTATAGACGGGGGAATGGCGGATAATCCAAGGCCTGCATTATACCAGGCAAAATACAGGGCTGTAGTAGCTAATAATATGAAAAGGGTATCCGGAGAGGTTGTTACCTTAGCAGGAAAATGCTGTGAATCAAGCGATATTATTGTGAGGGACATAACTCTGCCCAAGATAAAGAAGGGAGATTTAATCGCCGTACTTTCAACGGGAGCCTACAATTATTCAATGTCAAGCAATTATAACCGTCTGCCCCGGCCTGCGGTTGTATTGGTAAACATGGGAAAAGCCGATCTGATAGTCAGAAGGGAAAGCTATGAAGATATAATCAGAAATGATCTGATGCCCGATAGGCTAACAGATAGCTAAAAAAGCTCCCCATGGGGAGCTTTTAGTATCCTAATTCCTGGTCAACCAAGATAAGGTTTATTTCCTTTTCGGGCGGGCAGTACTCCAATACAACCTTTATACTGCACATCCTGTCCTCGGTAAGGCAATCATGGCATTTGCCGGTCTTGCGGCATGGGGTTTTTCTGTCCAGCCTCTCAGCATTCTTAGGACAAGCCACTGACTTTATCCTCTGGACTGCTTCCTCTTCGTTTTTGGCTATCTTGTTCTTGCCGCATATTACATACACTCTATCCGGCCCGTAAAACATGCTGGCAACTCTATTGCCAACCCCGTCTATGTTTACCAGTTTTCCGTCTTCGGTAACAGCGTTGGAGCTAACCAGATAAACGTCCGCTTGAGAGGCAAGCTTTCTAGTTTCATCTATCTTGGATTTTTCGACTTCCCAATGGAAGTATACCTTATTGCCCCTTTCCCGCAGCATATCGGTCAGACCGCTCTCTTTAACCGTAACGGACCCGCCTACGCCTACGGACTGGTCGGGCCGCACCTCTTCAAGAACTATTTTGCATGCATCTTCAATGCTCTCGACCACCCTTGTCTTAAATCCCCTTCTGTTAAAAACAGCAGAAATCTTATCATAGTCCAATCCTAACACCCCCTAATTTTGTTATTTTGCAATCAGCAGTACTCCGTTTCCTAGGCTATCGATCATAATTAGAATATTGCCGGCACCATGGCGGAAATCAGTTTTGCCTTTTCCCTGCTGAGCGTGCAAAACCTATGGGGAATCATTTCTTCAATATACAGGCTGTCCCCCTCTTTAAGAACATAGACCTCCGCTCCTACGTGCACCTCAATTTCCCCGCCAAGTACAAGCAAACACTCATCTGCCTTATGGCTCATGGGCTCATCACTGCTCCATGCATCCGGTTCCAGCTCAGTATAAATGATTTCCAGCTTTGGCTTCACCTGATTCCCTGTAGGTATCGGTGTTACATACTCGTAAACAATATTTGACTGGGGAAGTGCAAGTTTTTTCCTTTCGTCTTTGCGCGTGATTATACTGCTCTTATTCTCTTCTATCAAGAAATGAAACAACGGTACCTCAAGGGCTTCTGCTATCTTCCTCAGGGAAGAAATTGAAGGGCTTGTCAAATCCCTTTCCAATAGTGATATGTAACTAGTACTGAGACCGGTCTTATCGGCTAACTCAGAGAGTTTCAGGTTCTTACCCAAACGCACTTCACGTATTTTATTTCCTAACACCTAGTCCACCTCTTACGATTATTTTAGCCTTACTTTATGATTATACCAGAGTAATTAACAGGATTAAATATTGAAGAGAGAAAAAATTCATCAATTAGTCAGTTTTCGGCATTAATCCGCACAATTTCTGCAAAAGCTGCATCATCCCTGAGAGAATCTTGCATTTCTCATCCTGTTTAGAGTTCCTGCTATCTCATATATCCGGGGAAGGGCCATATCGCCCGGATGGCCCTTGAAGGGGGAAATTACATCGAGGCCATACTCATCAATATCCTTTAAAATCCGCTCCAAAACTTCCCTTAGAGTACGTTTCCCATCAATGTATTTGCCCATATAACCCAGTATATTACCAATCGCAGACGTCTGGCTAAAATCGACCAACTGCTCCAGCAGGCTAAGGTCAATTTCAGTTCTATCATATAATATTGTGTCAATACCTTTGACCTTTATCTTTGCACTGTTGCCCCTATGGCTTTCCGGCAAAAGCTTTCTTTCGGTAATGCTGCCAAATTCACCGGGTATATCCTCTCTACGCCTATATACCTTTTCCGCTGCTATCTCCTTTGCTTTACGGGTTACATCCACCGATATGTAGTTGTCCAGCATTATCACGTTGTCCGCCACATCAAAGTAATCGCCCGATCCTCCAACGACCAGGACGGTGGAAATCCCCAAATCATTGTACATCTGCTTTACACGGTCAATGAAGGGCGTTATCGGCTCTTTTTCCCTGGAGACAAGCTTTTGCATCCGGCCATCTCTTATCATGAAATTTGTAGCGCTTGTATCCTCATCAAGCAGCAGCACCTTTGCCCCTACCTCGACTGCTTCTATGATATTTGCGGCCTGGGAAGTACTGCCACTGGCATTCATCGTGGTAAAGCCCACCGTATCCTCGCCATTTGGCAGGTTGTTTATAAACGGGGAGATGTTCACCTTGGAAACCATCCTCCCGTCTTCAGCCCTAATCTTTACGGCGTCTTTAGAAGTTATTACAAATTCTCTGCCGTCTCCCTCAATATGCTTGTATACGCCCCTTTCTATCGCCCTTAGCAGGGTGGACTTGCCATGGTAGCCTCCGCCCACTATCAGCGTAATACCCTTTGGTATACCCATACCTGTTATTGGACCTCTGTTTGGGAGATTTATAGTGACCTCCAGCGACCGGGGGGATACAAAGGGCACCACACCCTTGCCTCTCAATGGTCTTTGACTTATCCCGCTTTCCCTGGGCAGTACCGAACCATTGGCCACGAAGGAGACAATGCCTATCTCATCGAGCTTTGCCCTTAAGAATTCCTGATCTTCAACAAGATATACCTGCCTTTCAAGGGAATCCTTATCAATTGAATCATATATCAGGGCACTGTTAACAATAGCGGGTATCTCATCCAAAAGCATCTCCGCCGCATGATATCCCAGCACTCTTCTGCCTGCTGCCGGGAGCCCGATGGATAAGCGTGCTTCGATATATTGTCTGTTCACCACAACGGATGTACGCTCTAAAATCTCCTGGCCGCACCGGTCTATGGCGATCAAGCCACTTTTACCGGTCCCCCTGTTTCCTTTGGCCAGTTTTGATATTGAAGCACCGATCTGTCTTGTAATGAAATCCTGAAATCCTACACGCCTGGTCTTGGTATCAAACAGATGATGGGGAAACCCGGCAATGTCCTGGTTAACCCTGATTCTTATAAGGCTGGGTGATGCGAAGGGGTCCCCCTGAACATAATCAATCATCAGCGAAAAATTCCCTATGCGGTACTCGCCGCCGATTTCTTTGTACGCTTTATAACCCTTTCCATCTATTCTCGCCAGTATACTCTTAAGTTTATTTTCGCCCATCCTAGCACCCCTTAGAACTTCACGTTTGCAATAATATGTCTGTATACTCTATTCCCTTCGGTTTTGGCCTTCTCAACCTTCTCTTTCAACTCATCGACAAACTCCGGGTCCTTGATCATCGGCAGGTTGATCTCCACGTTCATGATCGCCCCCTGCATCCCGGCGTAAGCCAAATGGGCTCCTACGCCCACATCGCTCAATGCATTTGGATTTCCCTTATCGTGCAGGTCCCAGGCAAGCTTCAACACTTCGATACACAGGAGCGCAACGTCAAAAGGCTTTAGGGCTGCGCCCTTCAGGGCTTCCTGGAGCATTTGCGTCCTTATCCTCTTTTCCTCTTCGGTGCCCTTCGGCAGTTTCATGGCGGCAATAACCCTGTTGAATGCCTCCGCATCCCTGTCCGCCGCCTGGATAAGCTCTTCTCTTAACCTGGTACTGTTATCCAGAGCTGTCTTCATATGTTCTTCGTATTCCCTGAACTTCTCCCTTCCTATGGTAAGATTGGACACCATGCCCATCAGGCAGCTCCCCATAGCCCCGGCAATGGCCGATGCGCTTCCTCCACCGGGAGCCGGCTCATCGGATGCCAGCCTATCCATAAACTCCTTAACCGATATATCTTCAAATGACACTTTCCATTCCTCCTTCAATGTTAGCATCATCCATGTTTGTATATTTTATCACAAAATTTATACGCAGTAAAAGAGAGATTCTCTTTACATACCCTACAGGAGTATAGTATAATCACATTAGAGGGATTAAAAAGGAGGGAGCCTTATGAATAACGATTTATATGAACACCATACTAAACATAAGCAACCCACAGAAAAATCACTGAAAGTTCAAAAATCGGTAATTGACAGACTGAACAGAATAGAAGGGCAGATTCGGGGTATAAAGAAAATGATTGAAAAAGGCACCTATTGCGACGACATCATCAACCAAATAGAGGCGTCAAGGTCTGCCCTTGCATCTATAGAGATAATACTTCTGGAAAGCCATTTTAAAAACTGTATTGTTGACCAGATACTAAGCGGTGACATGGAAGCCATAGATGAAGTACTCAAAACAATAAAAAAGTTTACAAGATAATTGGGGTGAGTATGCATGACAGTAGTAGACAAAAATCTGAAAGTAACCGGTTTGTCCTGCGCAGCTTGCGCCGCTGCCGTTGAGAAAAGCCTCCGCAAAGCTGACGGAGTGCTGAAGGCCGATGTCAATTTTGCGGCAGAGAGGCTGGCGCTCCGGTATGACCCTGAAAAAACATCGCTGGAGGCGCTTATCGACAGGGTTGAAAAGGCAGGATACGGATTGGAGGAAGAGGCGACCATCAGAGAAGTGACTATTCCTATCGCAGGCATGACGTGTGCAGCCTGCTCCTCCGCTGTTGAAAGGGCGCTGAAAAAATTGGAAGGGGTAGAAAGCGCCGGTGTGAATTTTGCTTCGGAAAAGGCGGTTGTGAAGTATAACAGCAGTCTGATACGGGTCTCCCAGTTGAAGCAGACCATTGAAAGAGCGGGATACCAGCCTCTGGAGCTTGAGATGGACCATGGCACAGACGCGGAAAAGGAGAGGAGACAAAAAGAGATTGAACTATTGAAGAAAAAATTCATCGTTGCAGCTATTTTTACAATCCCCGTTCTTTATATTGCAATGGGACATATGCTGGGGGCGCCCCTGCCCGGGGTCATTGACCCCCATTCCCATCCGCTGAATTTCGCGCTGGCCCAGCTGGCCCTGACCATACCTGCAGTATTGGCAGGGTATAAGTTCTACACCGTGGGGTTCAGGACACTAATTAAAGGGAGCCCCAATATGGATTCCCTTATTGCCATAGGCACCAGTGCCGCCTTTGTTTACGGCATCTATGCGGTTTACGAAATCATGAACGGAAATCACGGCATGACTAGGGCCCTTTACTTTGAGACGGCCGGTGTAATTATCACGCTGATACTCCTAGGCAAATACCTGGAATCGGTGTCAAAGGGGAAGACCTCCGAAGCCATTAAACAGCTGATGGGACTCCAGCCCAAAACAGCCGTTGTAATCCAGGATGGAAATGAAATCGTCCTGCCCATAGAGGAGGTGGAAGTGGGCGACATCATCCTGGTTAAACCCGGGGAAAGGATACCGGTGGACGGGGTGGTGGTGGACGGATACACCGCCGTTGACGAGTCCATGCTCACAGGGGAAAGCATTCCGGTGGAGAAAAGCGCGGGCGACGGCGTGACCGGCGGCAGCATCAATAAGAACGGCGTCATCAAATTCCAGGCCACCAAAGTGGGAAAAGATACTGTGCTGTCCCAGATTATCAAACTGGTGGAAGAGGCCCAGGGGTCCAAGGCCCCTATAGCCAAAATGGCGGATATCATATCCGGTTATTTCGTGCCTGCGGTCATAGCCATTGCGGTAATCTCTTCCGCACTGTGGTATTTCCGCGGCAATACCGCCACCTTTGCCTTGAGCATCTTTATCTCGGTGCTGGTCATCGCCTGCCCGTGCGCCCTTGGCCTTGCCACGCCGACGGCCATTATGGTGGGTACGGGGAAGGGCGCCGAGTACGGCGTGCTGATTAAGGGGGGTGAAGCCCTTGAAACGGCGCACAGAGTTCAAACCATCGTATTCGACAAGACCGGGACCATAACCGAAGGAAAACCGAGGGTTACGGATATCCTTGCCAGAGGTGACGAAGACAGCCTGCTGATGCTGGCGGCTTCAGCGGAGAAGGGGTCTGAGCACCCGCTGGGAGAAGCCATTGTAAAGGCTGCCCAGGATAAGGGCCTGACCCTTAAACCGGTGGATGACTTTATGTCGATACCCGGCCACGGTATCGAGGCAGCCATAGGCGACGCAGACATCCTACTGGGTAATAAAAAGCTGATGATGGAAAAGAATATTGCGGTAGATATGGAGGCTGAGGCAGACCGGCTGGCGGAGGAAGGAAAAACGCCCATGTATATTGCGGTCAACGGCGAGCTGGCCGGGATTGTTGCGGTGGCTGACGTTGTCAAGGAAACCAGCCGGCAGGCTATCCGAAAGCTTCACGACATTGGGCTGGAAGTAGCCATGATCACCGGGGACAACCAAAGGACGGCGCAGGCCATCGCAAAGCAGGTAGGGATCGACATCGTACTGGCGGAGGTCCTTCCGGAAGACAAGGCCAATGAAATAAAGAGGCTGCAGGAGAAAGGGAAAAAGGTCGCCATGGTCGGCGACGGCGTCAACGACGCCCCGGCCCTGGCCCAGGCGGATATCGGCATTGCCATAGGCTCGGGCACCGATGTGGCCATGGAATCCGCAGACATAGTCCTCATGCGCAGCGATCTGGTGGATGTGGTCACTGCTGTACAGCTAAGCAAAAAGACGATTAGAAATATTAAGGAGAATCTGTTCTGGGCTTTCGCCTACAACACCATCGGTATTCCCATAGCAGCAGGACTGCTTTACGCCTTTGGCGGCCCCCTGCTGAACCCCATGTTTGCCGCCGCCGCCATGGCCATGAGTTCGGTATCCGTTGTAAGCAACGCCTTAAGACTCAGGCGGTTCAAGCCTGTGCATTAAGCGGGACAAGGGACGTGGGACAAGTGGGACAAGGGACGGCAGACTGTGTGAAAATCCATTCATCACAGCTATACATTCCTTTCCCACCTAAGCCTGCAAGACTGTTAATCTTTATTTTTATTAAAGTCCCAGAAAATCAGTACTTTATGCTAGTACTGGTTTCTTTTTTTCTCTTAACATTCTCAAAACTTCTTCTGCTCCAAAGATGTTTATTACTCGTTTCAGGTTGTATGCCAGAAATGAGATGGAAATTTCAGCAGTCACTGATATTCTCCCTTTTGTGAGGAAATAATAAGCTCCCCACCCCCGTTTGATGGTGCCAAAGGGGTGTTCTGCTATCATCTGCCGAAGTTTGTATTTGTCCATATTTAGCTCGGTCTGTAAATCAATAGTATCTAGAAAATCCTGGTCCACATGTCGGCATATAACCCTGCCTTTTTTACTCTTTGTGCATCGGTCCTTGAACTCACAATGTTTACAAGCTTCATAGTTCCTGTATTCATGGCCGATTACACCCTTACCCTTGGTTTCCCTGTCTCTTGCATAATGAAGTTCTTTCCCGGCAGGACAAATGTATATGTTGCGTTCTTTTTCATACTGGAACCGGTCAGCATAAAAGTCTCTGTCTCCTGTCCCATTGGAATATACCTGCCTGGTTACATAGGGAGTAATCCCGTTTTCTACGCATTTCTTAAGATCTTCAGCCTTGTAATAGCCTTTGTCTGCCAGTGCCTCAAAGTCACACCCGCCAAACAACTTCTTTGTCCTAAGAGCCATATTATCCAGTTCACCTTGGTCATTGGGTTTTTGTGTAACCTTGAAATCTGCAATTAATTTATGCTTGGAATCTACACTCGTCTGAACGTTGTAACTTACATCCACGTTATTATTGTTGTTGCACATGAGCCTGGCATCCGGATCGGTGGTGGATATCTCGTTCTCGCCAGTTTCTTCAAGCCTCTTTTTATACCCTTCATATTTTTGCTTGCGTTCTCGAAGTTCTTTAAGTCTTTCTTTTATCTCATCGGCAGTGGGCCTCCGATCGTGGGCTTCAGCTGTATCGCCTTCATCCAGCTCCTGCATGTATTTATCTATCTTTTCGTCGATATATTTAATATGCCTTTCCAGCTTTTTTGCACTGTAGTTGTTCCTTTTGGAATTACATGCACGAAACTTAGATCCGTCTATGGCTACCAGCTCCTTGCCGAATAACCCCCATTCGTCGCATAGCTTTGTAAAATCTCTGAATACTGCTTTTAAAGCTCTTTTGTTATCCTTCCTGAAATCAGCTATGGTCTTAAAGTCAGGCCTTAGTTTCTTTAAAAGCCAAATTGCCTCAATATTCCTTATTGCTTCTTGTTCGAGCCTACGGGAGGAACGTATCCTGTTAAGGTAGCCATAAAGGTAAAGCTTGAGTAAGTCCTTAGGGTTATATGGCGGCCTGCCTGTAGGAGCACAGACTGCTTTATCGAAGCCTAGTGCTTCCATGTCTAACTGCTCTACATACTCATCTATAACACGGACAGCGCTATCTTCACTTATATAATCGTCTATGCATTCCGGTAAAAGTATTATCTGATTCCTATCTTGACCTTCTATATACCCCATAAACCCACCCTTTTTCTTTTGTATTTATAGTTAAATTATATCATTTTTGTGGATTTATGTTAATTGTTTCCCCTGCTTTTCACACAGTCTGACGGTTCTTTGTCCCAGCCGTCCCTTACTTCGCCATCTCTTATTCCTTTTACTCTTGCGCAGACAAGGACACAGGGCAGACAAACCCTTAGTTCTTTGTCTGACCTTCTCTTATAATACTAAATAGTTCATCCACCAATTGTTGACTAATTTTTGTCTGGATATAGTAATAATTATCATCGCCATTATCATCAGGCTCAACTAGTTGAAACATTACAGTTCCATCAGCACTTATTGAAAAACCGTAAAGATAGCCGATTTCTAAATTACTGCTATATTTTGTTATTTCTTCATTATCATTTTCATATCTTGCACTAACATTAATTAGAGACGAAAAATAATTCACAGGCCTCTCTTTGAACTTTCTGATATTATTATAGTTTGACATCTGATTATATAACTTTTTAATCAAGTGGTTATCTTTTATTGTTATCCTTTTTGTGCTTTCATTAACATATACTCTATTTTCTCTTACAATTAATTCTTTTGGTATCTTTAGATTTAATTTATCCATACGTTCGAAAGTAGCATTATAAAAATAAATATATAGCCCAACTATTATTGCAATTGGTAAGAGTGCAATTGTTAATACTATCAGCTTGTTCTTCATGCCTATCCCTTCCTTTCTGACCAGTAAACAAATGATGCCGTTTTCTTTTCAGGCAGTATTATTTTATTATGGAACATCGATGGATATTTGGTCGTTTTCAACATCACATGTAATATTCCCCAACAGCTCTAAGCTTCCAATACAAATAGCAGTATTCCCATCAATATTGAAGGATGGTATCTGATAATAATGTTTATCTTTGAGGATGTATGCTCTTATATCGGTATATAGTACGTCGTATTGAGTATCGCTAGTTATTCCTTCGTTTGCGGAGGCGGAAATACTCCCATCTATATACCCATCCTCCCTTTCCAAATATATCATTCGTTTTTCTGCATCCCAATCGGCTTGAAAACCGCATCTCTTAAGGTCTTTTATCATGATGCATTTTCCCCCCAGAATATCTATGCAGGGTATTTCTATTGAGTTTATAAAAACTCTGGCTGTACTTCTGGCTGCTTTTGTTATCGGCTGACCTATTTTGGGCAGCGTGTAACGGAAGGAATAATTTATTATATGATTTTCATCCTCTAATCTTGAAATGCCATCATAGCTTATGGATTCACCATTACCAACACTATGGCTTATACCACTAAAACCATATATAAAGACGTTATCATTTCTATCCAGATATAATTGACCCCCTATATAGTCTTTGATTAAAGCGGTTTCGCCTTTGGGATTTTTTTTGAATATTATATTGTCAAACACACGATTGTATTCTCCAGAACCAGCTCTCTCGATGTAATAAACAGTATCATCCCTGGTCAACTCAAAATCATTGACAATGCCTCCTCCGATCTGGGACATATCCCCTTCAGGAGATATATAATACAAAGTGCTTTTGGCAGGACCGCCTGTAGGATTATTCCATGCATTCAGCCAGTATAGGCCTTTATCGCTTGTAAATTCTGTCTTAGATATAAAACCCTCATAACTGAACTTTTTATCATCGATTATGTTTATCAACTGGCCCGAATAGCTGGATACAGGCAAATCTTCATCTCTATACACATCATAACTCAAGGCTGCCCAAATACTTTTTCCCCCATCACAAAATATTTCATTCCGGTGGGAGGCAATATCGCTATAATCCTTTATGAGTTCAATGCTATCTCCTATTTCATATATTCTGTTTGATTCTGTGATAACAATATATCCTTCGTTGAAAGAAGTAAAATCAGATATCGCTTCATCCTTTATCTCGTAAATTTTGGGCTGTTCATTATCCGTCCATACCTTGAGCTTGTTATCTTCTATCCAGCCTATGCCTTCCTTTACACACTTATAATTACTTATACCATCGGCAGATATGTCATGCATTACGTTATCTATCATTTGCGATATCTTATCATATTGAATGATCCATAGCACATTATTGGAATCAGTAAATATTCCCTTAATGTCTTTTTCTTGAATCGAACTGGTAAAACAGTTTATAAATCTGTAATCTTCTGAGCTGTATTGAGAAAGGTCTATTGTATAACCATCTCCTGCACGAGCACGCGTAAAGGATTCTTCTTCAAAAATATTTTTAGAGATTTTTAGAATTCCGCTTCCTGTCCAAAAATAATAATAAAGATCGTCATCCGCTATGCCATAAACTTCTTTATAGCTATCATCGATTATAGACAAGGTCTGGGAAACAGCTTGGTATTTTTGTATATTTTCCTCTTTGGCATCAACCCGCATAAATGAGAACACTATAAACGTAACAAGAAATAAGCAGAAGCCCCTCTTAATCAAACAGACCACATCCTTAGATTTGTTTTCTTATTGCTGAATCAAAATTGAACTTTTTTTGGTTCTTCTTAAATTATATAATTTATTGTAATATACTAGCAATAAATGCTAGTATATTACAATAAACAAAAATAAGCATTTAAAGGAAATAATTGTTAATACTATTAGCTTCTTCATGCCTATCCCTTCCTTCTAACCTAACCAGTAAACAAATGATGCTGTTTTTTTCAGGCAGTGTTATTATGCAACATCGACGGATATTTGATCGTTATCAATATCGTTTATTTTTGATTGCCTGTTTCGCTTACTTGAATATTTTATCTCGTAATGTAGCAAAAGCTATAGCTCCGTAATGGTTGGCTTCCAAATCATTGGATTTGTCATCAAAATACCAAAAAGAAACATCAGGATTTAAGAAAGCTATAATAGTTAATTGATTTTCTTTATCTTTAGCTAACTTTGATATATCTATCTCTTTTATTAACATATCGTCAGGATTTGCAAGAATATCGATGAATAATTCTCCAGAATCAGGCCAGGGTATTTGTTGCCAATCCCTCAATAAAGAAAGCCTCACCCGTCTAGGTTCGACATCAGAGTTTTTCCAGTGGTAATATAATTTATTAATTTCTTTGATATCATACACGTGGGAATAAGATATTCTATCTTTTTCCATAGATAAACTGCCATGGATACCAGCAGTAGTTTTTTTACCTGAAGCATTAAATAATAAACCATCATGGTGAAAAAACTTCGTTTCCTCACTCCAGGAAGAAGACTTTCCAGAGACTACAGAGAAAGGAGACAAATTAAGCGAGTACTCCCAGTTGAATCGATTATCTTTATCATTCCAATCTGTTTTGTCAGGATAATATACCTCACCAAAATGGAATGTATTTAAACCTTCAGGAATATCTTCTATAATAATCTCAAGGGTTTCACTTTTCCCTGGATAAATTATTCGCCTATGGAAAAGCGACAGTTCATTGTTCCATTTACATTCTATTTGCTTACCATTCATGAAGATTGTATATAATACAGGACGCTCTTTTTCTAAAAACGGAGTAATTTGCAAAAATAGTTTTACTTTATCTATGCTTGTTATAGTATAAAAGGATGGTTTGCCGGCTTCATCCAAAATTTTATAATTAATCCGTTCATTATATTGAGATGTTTTGGGGCTTTTTTGCAAGCCTATCTGCAATACAAATATTATTATAACTGCTGAAACAAGAAGCAGTACTTTTATCCAACGATATTTTGAAATGTTCATTATATAAGCACACTCCTTTAGGTTTAATACCTAAAATACGGTTTTATCTGGTCTAGCTTTTAGAGATTTAAAAAGCTAGACCAGATAATCAATCTGATTTAAAAACTATCGGTTAGTATACTATCTAAACTAAACTACCACCTGCTGAAGCAGGTGGGTTACAAAATAAATTTTGTGCGAGTGAAACTCGCTTTTTAGGCTTAAGCCCACTTAAAGACCATCTGCTAAATGCAAGCTTAAATTTACGACTGAAAC
>JABVCK010000015.1 GCA_013540605.1 Bacillota bacterium | reverse complement strand
TCGTAGGTTCCAAGCTTTTCATGGATCTTGTTAGTGCGTTTGCCGTTTGCATAAACGGACTTGACCACATAAAAGGAAGCAGCATTTTTCGTTCGGGATATTTGGAGTCTCATGGCATCACCTCTTCTGCAATATATAGTTATTATAACGCATTGTTAAACATTGTGCAATATAAATTTTGAAAATTTGACAAAAAAATAAAGCCATTTCAAGGCTTATATGCTTTTTTTATTCACTTAACTGTCAAACTCCCGAGAAAAGGGCAGAATCAATACAGGCATGGATGCGGATATTGTTATTCTCAACAAAGAGGACCTGAGCATAGACATGGTAATAGGTAAAGGGAAAATATTGGTGGAAAACGGTAAAGCCTGTGTCCGGGGAACCTTTGAAAAGTTTGACAAGTGATACATTGGATGCTATAATAATACCGAAAACAAAGTAGAAGCCTTCCGCTTCTCACCCTGTGCCTTCGGTTCCAGGGTTAAATCAACGGGAATGCTATTGTTGATTTATGCGGATAGGTCTTGCCTATCCGTTTTTAGTTACCAGAGTTTCAGTGACCAGTTACGAGAGTATAGTTACCAGTTATCAGATGACAGACGTCAGGGTGCTTGCGGAGAGCTTTGCCAGGATATTCTATAGGTTACCAGTTATCAGATGACAGACGTCAGGGAAGTGCTTATGGGAAAACCTTTAAGCCTTACCCTGGTAACTGTGAACCGTGATCTATGAACCGTGATGTGATCTACGAACTACGAACTACGATCTGCGGAAGGGAAAAACAAAATCAGGAGGTGATTTCATATTACTAAGGAGTTACAGGTCAATGAGCAAATTAGAGACCGAGAAGTAAGGCTGATTGATGCAAATGGTGAACAGTTGGGAATAATGTCGGCAAAGGAGGCTCAAAAGATAGCCTATGACCGGCAGCTGGACCTGGTCAAGATTGCTCCCCAGGCCAAACCACCGGTTTGCAGAATCATGGATTTTGGCAAGTATAAGTACGAAATGAGCAAAAAGGAAAGGGAAGCCAGAAAAAACCAAAAAGTAGTCAGTATCAAAGAGGTTAGGCTTTCTCCCACCATTGAAGACCATGACCTTAACGTAAAGAAGAGGAACGCTGAGAAATTCTTGAACAACGGGGACAAGGTCAAGGTTAGTATCAGGTTCAGAGGAAGACAACTTAGCCATGCTGAAATTGGCCAGGAAATAATGGAAAAGTTTGCTCGTGACCTTGAAGGTCTGGCCGTTATCGAAAAGAAACCCAAACTTGAGGGTAAAAATATGATAATGATAATAACACCCAAGTAGACTTATAACTAGGAGGTATACGAGATGCCAAAAATGAAAACACACAGGGGAGCGGCAAAAAGGTTCAAGCTCACCAAGAATGGTAAGGTTAAAAGGGCGAAAGCCTATAAAAGCCATATTCTAACGAAGAAGTCTGCGAAGAGGAAGAAGAACCTTAGAAAAGCAACCTATGCAAGCAGGGCAGAGGAAAAGAACATCAAAAGATTATTACCGTACGCATAAAGAGAAGAACGAGGAGGATAGATTATGGCTAGAGTAAAAAGGGCAATAAATGCAAAGAAGAAGCATAGGAAGATATTGAAACTCGCTAAGGGATACAGGGGAGCTAAGAGCAAGCTCTTCAAGACGGCAAATCAGGCTGTAATGAAATCCCTTATGTATGCTTATGTCGGTAGAAAGCTAAAGAAAAGAGACTATAGAAAACTGTGGATCGCAAGGATTAATGCAGCTTCCAGGGCGAACGGGCTTTCCTACAGCAGATTTATCAGCGGTCTGAAGGATGCCGGGGTGGAAGTGAACAGAAAAATGCTTGCGGATATGGCGGTGAATGATGCCGAAGGGTTCAGCCAGCTTGTGGATGTTGTAAAGAATCAAATAGCCAAATAGAACAAAAGTGAACCTAAGGTTCACTTTTGTTCTGTTAAATGCCATATCGAAATGATATAATAAGAAAATGACGAATGGGAACAGCTTCATGTATGATTAGAGGTGGTTATCATAACAAATCGGCATGAATATGATAAAGATGGTCCTGAAAGGTTGAAAAACGGCAGGCTGAGACTGGAGCCTCCGCAAATCCTTGTCCTTGGATTTGCAGCCGTCATTCTTCTCGGTACGTTCCTTTTAATGCTGCCAATATCCACCAGAAGCGGGGAAAACGCCGGTTTTTTAAACGCTTTGTTTACTGCAACCTCTGCCGTTTGTGTAACCGGTTTGGTCGTGGTGGATACGGGCACTTACTGGTCGACCTTCGGACAGGCTGTTGTGATGATGCTGATTCAAGCCGGAGGGCTCGGATTCATGACGGTCGCAACCATGATTTTCATGGCTCTGGGAAAAAGGATCAACCTCAGGGAGAGGCTGGTAATCCAGGAACAGCTGAACCAGTATACCCTTCAGGGCGTGGTTAGGCTTACCAAATATATAATCCTTGGGACTCTTATGATAGAGGGCATAGGTGCTATCCTGTTGTCTATACGGTTTGTCCCCGAACTTGGATTTGCCAGGGGGATATACTATGGAATTTTCCATGCGGTTTCAGCGTTCTGCAACGCCGGTTTTGACATCATCGGGGAATACAGGAGCCTGACGCCCTATGTGAGCGACTTTGTGGTCAGCGGCGTGGTGGTCACGTTGTTTATAACCGGCGGCCTTGGTTTCTCCGTATTGGCAGAGGTAACACAGTTGCGCCGCTTTAGAAGGCTCTCGCTCCATACCAAGCTGGTCCTGTCAATAACAGGGATACTGCTTGCTTTGGGAACGGTGCTGATTTTTGTTTTTGAATACACAAACCCGGCGACCTTGAAACCGTTGCCCTTTGCAGCGAAAGTTCTTTCATCGTTTTTTCATTCTGCGGCACCGAGAACAGCCGGATTTAACACTCTGTCAACCGCTGACCTGACAAACGCATCAAAATTCCTGAGCATTGTCCTTATGTTCATAGGGGGTTCTCCCGGCTCCACCGCAGGGGGGATAAAAACAACCACGGCGGGTGTCCTTATCTGGACTGTAGTATCTGTTATAAAGGGAAGAGAGGATACCGAGATTTATAACAGGAGGATTACAAAGGATATTATATACCGGTCCTTATCGGTGGCAATAATATCAATGCTGCTTATAATTCTTACCGTGACAATACTCAGCTTAACCGAAGCAGCCAGCTTTATCGAAGTGTTTTTTGAAACTACTTCAGCCTTTGGCACGGTCGGCCTTTCACTAGGAATAACACCGCACTTATCTCCTATTGGCAAGGTCATGATAATAATTACCATGTACGCCGGGAGGGTTGGACCCTTAACCATTGCGTTTGCTTTAGCGCAAAGACAGAGGAGAAGCAGAGGAAAACTCAGGTATCCGGAAGAGAAGATTCTAGTGGGATAGGGAAGGTGATTGGATTTGAAACAGTTTGTTATTCTGGGGCTAGGAAGGTTTGGGTCAAGCCTGGCCAGAACTTTGTATTCCCTTGGGCATGATGTGCTGGCTGTAGATGAAAACGAAGATATTATACAGGACATTTCAGATTCCGTAACCCATGCGGTCCAGGCCGATGCCACCGATGAAAACTCGTTGAGAGCCTTAGGCCTTCGAAACTTTGATGTGGCTGTGGTAGCCATAGGCTCCAGTATACAGGCGAGCATTCTGGTTACGCTGATCGTAAAGGAACTGGGTGTGAAATACGTTGTGGCCAAAGCCCAGAGTGAGCTTCATGCAAAGGTCCTGTATAAGATCGGGGCTGACAGGGTTGTGTTCCCGGAAAGGGATATGGGAGTGCGGCTTGCCCATAACCTTGTATCATCTAATGTTTTGGATTTTATAGAACTGGCTCCGGATTACAGTATAGTAGAAATTGCTTCCCTGCCCGAATGGGAAGGGAAAACCCTTAAGGAGCTTGATATGAGGGTCAAATACGGTATTAATATAATGGCGATCAAGCGGGATGAGGAGATAAATATTTCACCCAGGGCGGATGAGGTGATACAGGATAACGACATCCTTGTGGTTATAGGAAGCAACGAAGACCTTACGCGGCTTGAAAACCTGCACTAGAAGAGGGTGTTGTATTTGATATCCAGCCAAAGCAACCCCATAATAAAAAAAGTAAAGAAGCTCCATTCGCGGGCGGGAAGAAAGAAGTTTAAGCAGTACTTCATTGAAGGCATAAGAGGTGTGGAGCAGGTGCTGGATAACGGGGCGCCTGTCAGGGAAGCGTTATTCAGCAGGGATGTATTGGAATTTGCCGGCGGGGAAGATCTGATTCGCAGGCTTGAAGAAAAAGGCATACCGGTCATAGAGGTCAGCAGGGAGGTTTTTGATAGTATTGCCGATACCGGGAGTCCCCAGTATATTATGGCAGTTTTGGATATAATACAGTATGAAATAGAGAGCGTCATAAGCGGCGAAAACATACTTGTTGTAATAGTTGACGGTATACAGGACCCGGGAAACCTGGGTACCATTATCAGGACTGCAGATGCAGCGGGGGCTGATGGAGTGATACTGCTGAAGGGCACCGCCGACCTGTACAACCCCAAGACCGTACGCAGTACCATGGGATCTGTATTCAGCACCCCTATTATTCATGCGGATGACGCCGCAAGTCTGATTGAACTGCTCCACAGGCACGGGGTTGCTGTGGTTGCAACGGGCCTGGAAGGCAGCAAATATTATTTTGAAGTGGATTATACCGGCAGCACGGCAGTAGTAATAGGAAGTGAAGCCCATGGCGTTTCTGACGGTATTATGGAGCGCTGCGACGAATGCGTGCGGATCCCGATGCAGGGAAAGGCGGAGTCATTAAACGCTGCGGTAGCAAGCGCAGTAGTTCTGTATAAGGCTGTGGAACAACGGTTGACATAATAAAATCCCTTGTAATGCTGAATTGCCTGTGTTATAATGATTTACAAAAGCAGGCAAACCTGTTGTAAAGCAAGGGGTGGTCTTATTGATGCTATCGGCAGAAGTCTTCTGGAAAATGTTTGAGGCTACCGGTTCTATTGTTGCATATTTGATATATCGCAGTCTGATTACGCAGTAATAGCTTGTTTGAATATATAGATAACGCGATGAAGAAGGAAAGTAGAAGGGTTTCGCATGGCAGAGAGGAAGTGTCACCGGCTGAAAGCATTTCCCATGAAGGTATCCTTTGAAGTTCCCTTCCGAGCGGTAAGGCTGAATTCCTTATGGATAATAGGCCTTAACGTTGGGCAAACGTTACATTGCACGACTTATTTCAACGAGACCGTTTTTACGGTGAAGTAGGGTGGAACCACGGAGTACAGCTTCGTCCCTTGGACGAAGTTTTTTTATTTACACCAGAATTATTATAATGAGAGGAGACATGCCTCAGTGGGAGGAATGTCTCCGACGAAAGGAGCTGTGGAAATGCAAGAGAATCTGAAAGCAATACTTCAAAACGCTTTGCAGGAAGTCAGCAAATCGACTGATATGAATCAGTTGGAGGTCTGCAGGGTAAAATATCTCGGTAAGAAAGGGGAACTAACCGTCTTCCTGAGAAGTATGGGGGATTTACCCCCCGAAGACAGGCCGTTGATGGGCAAACTGGTCAACGAAGCGAAGGATAGGATTGAGGGCCTGTTGAGTCAACAGAAGGAAGTAATACTGCGCGCTCAGAGAGAAGAGAGACTGAAAGAGGAAGAAATCGATATCACAATCCCGGGGAAGAGGCTGCTTAGGGGTAAAAAACATCCCCTGACAAAGACCCTGGACGAAATCAAGAGGATTTTCATGGGGCTGGGGTTCAGCGTTGTGGAGGGCCCGGAAGTGGAATGGGCATACTACAATTTTACAGCCCTCAACATTCCCGAGAACCATCCGGCAAGGGACGTCCAGGATACTTTCTATATAACCGATGATATCGTATTGCGCACCCATACGTCGCCGGATGAGCCGAGGACGATGGAGAAGACCAAGCCGCCGATAAGGGTGATCATTCCGGGAAGGGTTTACCGCTCCGATGATGTCGATGCTACGCACTCTCCTGTTTTCCATCAGGTTGAAGGACTGGTTGTTGATGAAGGCATAACCCTCGGCGACCTTAAGGGAACCTTTGACCTGTTCGTAAAGCAGCTCTTTGGGGAACACATTGAAACCAAGTTTCGGCCCAGCCATTTTCCCTTTACGGAGCCATCCGCAGAGATAGATGCAACTTGTTTTGTCTGTGGAGGTAAGGGGTGCAGGGTATGCAAGGATACAGGCTGGATTGAGCTCTCGGGTGCAGGAATGACACATCCGAAGGTATTGGAAAGATGCGGTATAGACCCGCAGAGGTATTCAGGCTTTGCTTTCGGAATGGGTCTTGACCGTCTGACTAATATGAAGTATGGGATAGACGATATGAGGCTTTTGTTCGAAAATGATATAAGATTCTTAAGGCAGTTCTAAAGGAGGGATTAAGGATGCTGGTACCGGTAAATTGGCTGAAGGATTATGTGGATATAGATATGGATGTAAAAACCCTGGCTGATACTCTGACCATGTCGGGAACCAAGGTGGAACTCATCCTGGACGCAAGCCAGGAGATCAGCAATGTGGTTGTCGGGAAGGTAATAGAAATGAAACCCCATCCGAATGCGGACAGGCTGCTTATAGCGATGGTTGATGTGGGTGATAGGGTGCTGCAGATAATAACCGGGGCGCAGAATGTGAAGGCGGGACACTATGTACCCATTGCCCTTGACGGTGCGGTGCTGCCCGGTGGCATGGAGATTAAGACGAGTAAAATGCGCGGAGAGGAATCCCAGGGGATGATGTGTTCAGCCCTTGAACTTGCGATGGACCTCAACAGCCTATCCGAAGATAAGAAGGAAGGCATCTATATTCTGGATGGCGAGCATGCACCCGGTACGGATATAACAAAGGTGCTGAACCTGGAAGAAAAGGTTATAGAGTTTGAAATAACAACAAACAGGCCGGACTGCCTGAGCATCATAGGTATAGCAAGGGAAGCTGGAGCTGTATTGAAGGTTCCTTATCGCAAGCCGGTTATCGAGATACGGAAAACAAAGGGAAATATTAATGATTATGTTAAGGGTATAACCATAGAGGAACCGGAACTGTGCTACAGGTATGTGGCAAGGGTCATCGACAATATAAAAATAGAGCCGTCCCCCCAGTGGATGCAAAAGAGGCTCATACAGGCAGGTATGAGGCCAATCAACAACATAGTGGATATAACAAATTACGTTATGCTGGAAACCGGCCAGCCGCTGCACGCCTTTGACCTTGATAAGGTTGGAGGCCGCGAGATTATAGTGAGAAGGGCGAAGGACAGGGAAGAGATGGTCACACTGGATGGCAAGAAAAGAATCTTAGGCGCAGAGGACCTGGTTATCGCTGATGAACAAGTTCCCGTTGGCATTGCCGGGGCTATGGGCGGAGAATTCTCCGAGATAACCCGGGGAACCAGGACAGTCCTGTTGGAATCCGCGTCATTTAACGGGTATAACGTAAGGATGACCTGTAAGAGGCTTGGATTGTGGAGTGAAGCATCCTTCAGGTTCGTACGGGGTGTTTACCCAGGATTAGCCGAAACCGCTGCCAACAGAGCCGTAATGCTCATGGAACAGCTGGGAGCCGGAGAGGTGGTTGAGGGTGTCATAGACATATACCCGGAGCCGGTTAAAACAAAACATGTGGAGGTAAGCAGCGACAGGATAAACAGGCTGATAGGGATTGACATTACTGCCGAAGAGATGAAGGATATGCTGGAGAGGCTGGAGATGGCAGTCAAGGCTGATAACGGAATGCTGAGTATCACTGTCCCTGCCTTCCGCCAGGACATTGAGGTTGACTACGACATTGCGGAGGAGATTGCCAGGTTATATGGATATAACAATGTGCCGAAGACGATAATGGAAGGCAGCTGGGTTCAGGGGAAGAAAACATTAAAGGAAAAGCTGGAAGACCAGATCAAAGACGTTTTGTGCGGTTTGGGGTTGTACGAGATCCAGACATACTCCTTTGAAAGCCCGGGAGTCTTTGACAAGCTCAGGCTGCCTGAAGAACACCATCTAAGGAGAACGGTAGAAATAAAAAATCCCCTTGGGGAAGAATACAGCATTATGAGGACTACTTTGCTGTCCTCCATGCTGAATGTGCTCTCAATCAACTACAACAGGGGAATAAAGGGTGCGGGCCTATATGAGATTGCGCCAAGGTTCATTCCCCGGGAAATCCCGCTCAAACAGCTCCCTGACGAAAAGCTGACTATAAGCCTGGGCATCTATGGGGATGAGGATTTCTACTCTCTGAAGGGGAGGGTAGAGGTTCTTCTTGACGAACTAAAGATACGTGACTATTCTTTCCGCAGGGCACAGCACCCGTCCTACCATCCCGGCAGGACTGCGGAAGTGGTTATCGGAGAAGAGGTGGCGGGCATCATAGGAGAAGCCCACCCGGATGTTGCGAAAGCCTACCAGATCGACACAAGGGTGTACATGGGAGAGATTGACTTCAGCCTTCTTATGGAGGCGTCACAGAGCGAAATAAAATATTCGCCTCTGCCAAAGTACCCGGCAATTACAAGGGATATAGCCGTTCTGGTCGATAAGGAAACTGAAGTAGGCCGTATAGCTGAGGCTATTGAAGAAACCGGGGGAGAACTGGTAGAGAAACTGGAACTCTTCGATGTATATACGGGTAAGCAAATACCCGATGGGAAGAAAAGCGTTGCATATTCTATCACACTTAGATCGAAGGAAAGAACGCTGGTTGATGAGGATGCCAATAGAATAGTGAAAGATATACTTGACAGCCTTATGGATTTGTTTGGAGCCAAGCTGAGGTAAACGAGTAGGATTCGACAGGAAGTATCAAATTCGAGTTAATTTGATACTTCCTGTCGGTTTTTTGGGAAGGAATGTTGAAAAATAAGGGAGGATATTTAATATTCATGCAGTAATATTGTATATAGAACATTATTTCACATTATATAATTGCACACATCGAGGTGAGGTGAATTATTTTTTTAAGATGTAAGGAGCGAAGCGAAGGATGTGTATGGATTTGGAAGAGGCCATTAAACGTCTCAAAGAAAAGCTGAGTTTTTTGATTGAAGAGCAGGACATAAGCGATGAAACTGTACTGAAGTGCAGCCAGGAGTTGGACAGGCTTATAATCAAGTTTTATGAAACGATAGAGAAATAGAATAGGATTGCCTTGATGTGGAAGTTCCTTGAGCAGCGCCGCTAGCGAAGGCGCTTTTTTTATTACATATTTTATTCTTTGAACAAATATTAGCTACAGGATTCAGGATATGCTATAATATTGTTTAGAAAATACTGGGGGAATTAATATGCAGGAAGACAAAAGGGTTAAGGTTACCGTCAACATTATGGGAAATGAATATACCATGGTCGGTTATGATTCGGAAGAACATATCCAAAGCGTAGCTATGTATGTGGACAAGAAGATGAGAGAGCTCCATAAGAAGAACGGTATGCTGAATAACCTGATGGTAGCTATTCTGACTTCGCTCAACATTGCCGACGAATACTTCAAACTCCAGCAGGAGCTGGAGGTGATAAAAAAAGAAGCGAAGAAACCCGGCAAGGAGCTTGAGGATTCCAGATACCAGCTGCGGAAGGCGAAGGAAGAGATATCCAGGCTTAATGGAGAAGTTGAAGACCTGAAACAGCAGCTTGCCAACTCCCAGGAAGAAGCATCAAACATATACAATGAATGGCTCAAAGCGCAAAAAGAGGTCAAGGATATGGCCGAAAGAGTTGAATTTATTGAAGAACAGAACAAAGACCTTGAAAACATGATAAGCCGGATGAAAAGTGAAGAGAGAAGGTTGAGGGAGGAGCTTGATGAATTTCTCAGGACCTTTGATAATAAATAGTGCTTATAACCGGCTCCGACGGAGGGATAAGGATTGTCAGTCGTACTAACCCACGTAACCAGAGGCGGTGAAATCGAGTCTGTCCATAGGGGCAACCTTGTGGTAGTAGACCGGAGCGGCAGAATTGTATATAGTGCGGGGGATGCGTCCGGTTATACATACTGGAGGTCCGCAGCCAAACCCTTTCAGGTACTCCCGATGATTGAAGCGGGAGGGGTGGAAAGGTTTGGCTTCAGCGAAGAAGAGATTGCGGTCATGACCTCATCCCATGGTGGAGAGGAAAGGCATATAGACGCGGTCGGACGGATATTCAAGAAAATGGGCTGTGGAATTGATAAGCTCGACTGCGGTGCCGCAAAACCAATGCATCCGGCGGCTGCCAGAAAGCTTCTTCAGCAAAACATGCCATATGAACAGGTGCACAATCCCTGTTCGGGTAAGCACAGCAGCATGATTGCACTGGCCCTTATCAGGGGCTATGTGGTAGATGGATACGTACAGCCGGAGCACCCTGTTCAGAAAGAGATGCTGGATGTTGTAAAAGATGTTTCCGGAATAGAGATAGAAAGCATAAAAATTGGTATTGACGGATGCGGGGTTCCGGTGTTCGGTCTCCCCGTTTACAATATGGCAAAGGCCTATTCGCTGCTGGCAGACCCGGAGACCGCCGGCGGCAGCAAGAGAAGGGACGCCCTAAAAACTGTTGCATCAGCCATGTCAAAAAACCCCTTCTATGTTGCAGGCACAGGAAGGCTTGATACAGAGTTGATTGAGGTAACCAACGGGAGGATAATCGCAAAGCTGGGTTCGGAAGGGGTCTACTGCGCTGCTGTAACAGGGGCGGGCCTTGGCATTGCAATCAAAATAGAAGACGGTAATTACCGGGCAATAGACCCTGTAATAGTGGAATTGCTAAGACGGCTAGGATTGCTCACCGGGGAAGAACTGGAGAAGCTCGCGGACCGGTGGGTGGTTAAGATTAAAAACCATCATAAAGACGTTATAGGTGAGATTAAAGCAGTGTTCTAAAAGAGGCAAACAGGGACAGTTTGAAGTCCCTGTTTGCTTTTTGAATAATTATCCGGGTACTGGACGGTATATTGCTCAAAGATGCATTACGCTCCTTAAGCCTTTCTGAGGCATGGTTAATGCACCAACTGGCTAAACAGAACATTAAGGATATAGGTATAATCTCTCTGGCCCAACTGGATACCGAAGGCTACTTATACGTAGACATTAAGGGGGATGGGGCTTATTTTATAATACCCGTCTCTAATTGACAGAGGAGGTTTGACAATGAGAAGATACGGAAGCCTTATCATACTATTTTCTATTATTTTGCTGTCAGTTAATTCCTGTGCTCCGGTGAAACGTCCGATCGATTCAAGCAGCGGCTTTTCAAAACATCTTGGAAGACTTGAGGAGAGTATAAGGCAGGAAGACTGGGAGGCAGCCGCGGAAAGACTGGAAAACACAAAAAAGACGTGGGAAAGAATCAAGCCTATTTTGCAGCTGGATATAGACCATGACTATATTAACGATATGGAGAATAACTTTGTGCGGCTGAAGGCTTACATTGAGACCGAGGAAAAGCCGGATGCCCTTGCTATAGTATTACTTCTGCAGAAATCATGGGAGGATATAGGTTCCATGTAAAAAATGCAGACAGGAGCCCCGAGAACTTACCGGGGCTCCTGTCCAAAGAATTAAAAAACAGAGCAGTCGTCTATTTTTCCGCCTTCTTGCCAAGGTATGCCATCTTGACTTCTTCATTGGCCAGGAGTTCTTTGCCGGTACCGGTCAGTGTAATCCTGCCGGTTTCCATTACATAACCGAAGTCGGCAATATGCAGAGCAGCATTCGCGTTTTGCTCTATCAGCAGTATGGTAACCCCCTGCCTGTGAATCTCCTTAATAATCTCAAATATACCTCTGACGATCAGCGGAGCAAGTCCCAATGAGGGCTCATCCATCATCAATAGTTGGGGCCTTGACATCAATGCCCTGCCTACCGCAAGCATCTGCTGCTCTCCGCCCGAAAGGGTTCCCGCAAGCTGCCAGCTTCTTTCCTTCAGTATAGGAAACAGTGAGTAGACCCACTCAAGATCTTGTTTAATGTTTGTGTCGTCGGTCCTTGTGAAAGACCCGATCTTCAGGTTTTCCAGTACCGTTAGGTTGGGGAACACCCTTCGGCCTTCCGGTACAAGGGTGATGCCATTTCTGACAATGTTTTGCGTCTTTTCGGTCAGGAGATTTTTTCCTTTATAGGTTATAGACCCACTCTTCGGTTTAACCAGACCCACTATGGATCTTAAAGTGGTGCTTTTACCCGCACCGTTTGCACCGATCAGAGTTACTATTTTACCCGCTTCGACCTCAAGACTTATTCCCTTAAGGGCTTCTATTCCACCGTAGGATACGACAAGGCTATCTATTTTAAGCATCTTCACTCACCCCCAGATAGGCTTCAATTACCCTCGGGTTATTCTGTATCTCATAGGGGCTGCCTTCGGCGATTATTACACCGTAATCCAAGACATATATCCTTTCGGATATTCCCATAACGACTTCCATATGATGTTCTATCATAAATATACTGAGATTATACTCATCCCTGATCTGCTTGATAAACTCTGTAAGGTTTTCGGTTTCCTTTGGATTCATTCCCGCTGCAGGCTCGTCAAGAAGCAGTACCTCGGGGTTTGTGGCTAAAGCCCTTGCAATCTCCAGCCTTCTCTGCATTCCGTAGGGGAGAGAACTGGCTTTTTCATTACGCAGATCAATAAGGCCAACTTTTTCTATCAGCGATAGGGATTTTTCACGCATCTGCCTATCTTCCTTCCAATACCTCGGAAGCCTGAAGGTTGCTTCTATGAAGTTGGATTTAATATGAAGGTGATTTGCTATCAGTACATTGTCAAGAACACTGAGGTCCTTAAAGAGCCTTATATTCTGGAATGTCCTTGCTATTCCAAGTCTGGTTATCTGGTCGGGCCTTAGGCCGGTTATATCTGTATCCTTAAAGTAAATCTTACCCTTGGTTGGTCTGTATACGCCCGTTACCATGTTAAACGCCGTTGTTTTACCAGCACCGTTGGGTCCTATAAGGGCGATTATTTCACCGTTATTGAGCTCCAGACTGAAGTCCTTTACAGCGGTGAGTCCTCCGAACTGTTTTGTTATATTATCGATTCTCAGCTGCTTCATTATTTTGTACCTCCTTTAACAAGAGGTCTTTTGTTTAACCTGTTGATTAGCTTATCCCAACTGAATTCATTTGTACCCATTATTCCGTGCCGGAAGAACAGAACCACAATCATGAGGAGAACTGAAAAGACAACCATACGGAGACCTGAGATGCCCGGAATTACTACAAAACCCAGATTGATGGACTGGTCCAGGAATCTCAGCCACTCAAGGCCTATTGTTACGATAAAGGCGGAGATTATGGTGCCGGTTATACTCCCCATGCCGCCCAATACAATTATTAGCAGGATGTTGAATGTCAAGAAGAACCTGAACATAAGGGGGTCTATGGTTCCAAGAAGATTGCCCAACAGCCCGCCGCCTACGCCCGCGAAGAATGCGCCTATAGTGAAAGCCATAACCTTGTGCTTGAACAGGCTGATTCCCATGCTTTCAGCGGCGATTTCGTCCTCTCGTATTGCTTTGAATGCCCGCCCGTAACTGCTGTTTATCAATAGAATAATAAACACGGCGGTAACTACTGCTGTGCCATAGCTCCACCACAGGTTGGTGGTATTCGGAATGCCTTTAAGGCCAAGGGCGCCGTTGGTTACCCTCTGGGCATTGGTTATAACGATTCTTATAATCTCTGAAAATCCAAGGGTTGCTATTGCCAGATAGTCACCCTTCAACCTCAAGGCAGGAGCCCCAATCAAAAACCCCACTACCGCAGCGAAAATTCCACCTAACAGCAAAGCCGGAAAAAAGGGAACTGTCAAGTCTTTCAGCGGTTCTACGATAGGTGCCAGGAAGAAATTCTGCTGCTTGACCGCTACCGGCATAGTCAGGAGCGCGGTGGTATAAGCTCCGATAGCCATAAAGCCTGCATGGCCCAGGGCAAACTGGCCGGTGAACCCGTTTATCAGGTTCATACTAAGGCCAAGTATTGTATATATTGCACAGAGGTTCAGTATCCTGACTTTGTACGCATCAAAATTTTCTTTGGCAAACCATAAAAACAATAACGCCAGCAAAACTGCGACTAAGGTGAGTATTATATTTCTCTTCTTCATAGGCTACACCTTCTCCGTTATTTTTTCTCCCATGATGCCTGTAGGCTTAAACAGAAGTATCATTATCAACAAAATAAAGGCGAAGGCGTCTCTATAACCGGTTAAGCTCGGGAGTAAAGCAACCAGCATTATCTCTCCAATACCCAGGATAAAACCTCCGATTACCGCTCCTTTAATGTTTCCTATGCCTCCGACGACCGCAGCGATAAAGCATTTAAGCCCGGGTATCACGCCCATCAGCGGAGCAATTTGGGGAAACTTAAGCCCCCACATCATGCCTCCGACCGCGGCAAGCATCGAGCCTATCCCAAAGGTTAACGATATGGTTCTATCAATATCAACGCCCATCAACCGCGCAGTTTCATGGTCCTTTGACACAGCCCTCATCGCCATACCGCTTTTCGTATTGTTGATTAGGTACAGCAATGCAAAGAGCAGGACAACGGCTACAACGGGAATAATAATAGTAAGCCTCTGAACCGAAACGGATCCAACCATAAAGACCTTGGTGAAAAGCTCGGGAGCCGGAAAGGCTTTTGGCCTTCCGCCGAATATTACTATTGCCAGGTTTTCCAACAAAAAAGATGCACCTATTGCGGAAATAAGGATCGATATCCGTGGGGCGTCCCTTAGGGGCCGGTAAGCCGAGGCTTCCACAACCATGCCAAGGGCGCCGGTCATAATAATAACCAGGATAAACGTAACATACCAGGGAATGCTGAACATGACGATGCTGTAAAAGGTAAAATAGGTTGCCATCATGAAGATATCTCCATGGGCAAAATTTATAAGCCTTAAAATGCCGTAAACCATCGTGTAACCGATGGCTACCAGGGCATATAGGCTTCCAAGGGATATTCCGTTTGTCAAGTGCTGCAGGAACATTTCAGGAGTCATTACATCCAGTATGTCCTGCAGAAATAGTTTTAAAGCCATAAACACACCACCCAAACAGTATTCGCAAAAATACGCTTCCCTCCTGCGGGAAGGAAGCGTATTTTGTTAACAATTTCTACTATTATTACTATTATTTAGGTTCAATAGTGTCGAGGTATACGAACTGGCCGTCTTTTACCTGTTTGATAACGGCGTTTTTAACTGCGTCTCCGTTTTCATCAAGGCTTATTATACCGGCAGCTCCTTCAAAGCCCTGGGTCTGTGCGATTGCATCCCTTAGCGCTACCGGGTCGGTTGTTCCGGCCCGCTCAATTGCGTCAAGTATAACGAGATATGCGTCGTATGCTAGGGCTGTAACCGCTGCGGGCTCCTTGTTGTACTCCTTCCTGTATTCGGCAAGGAATTTTTCGGATTCTTTGGTAATAGGTTTTTCTGAGGTGAAGAAAGTTGAGAACACTGCGCCTTCCACCGCGTCTCCGCCGATTTCTACGAATTCAGGAGTTTCAAAGGTATCTCCGCCTATAAATGGTGTAGTTATACCTAAACTTCTTGCCTGTTTTATTATTAGTGCAGATTCTGTGAAGTTACCGGGTGCAAATATTACGTCGGGGTTTGTAGCTTTGATGTTTGTAAGCTGTGCTGTGAAGTCCAGGTCACCGGTATTGTAGTTTGTTACCGTTACTATTGAATTGTCGTCTCCGGTCAATTCCTTGAATGCGTCGGTGTAGAACTTTGCAAGACCTATCGCGTAGTCATTGGACACTTCCTGGATTATTGCGGTCTTCCTGGCGCCAAGCTTGCTGTAAGCATAGTTCGCCATAACCTTGCCCTGGAAGGGATCTATGAAGCATACCCTGAAGTACCAGTCATTTCCCTTTGTAACCAGGGGATTTGTACATGAAGCGCCGACAGCAGGAACCCGTCCCCTTACTATATCACCGGCTGCCATGGAAAGAGAGCTTCCCCAGCTGCCAATGATTGCCGCAACTTTTTCCTTCTCGACAAGTAGAGCCGCTGCGTTTGCTGCTTCAACCTTGTCCGATTTATTGTCAACAATCACCAGCTCGACTTTCTTGCCAAGCACTTCGGGATACAGCTTGTTGGCAAGTTTTGCTCCTTCAACCTCAAGTGCTCCGCCTGCTGCGTTTGCACCGGTCATGGGTTCGAAAACTCCGATCTTAATTACGTCGTCTTCCTTTGGTGCATCTGCTGCCTGTTGTGTCGAACACCCTGCTACAACTAAGGCTAAGGCTAATAGTGAAACCAGCAGAAACAAAGACTTTCTCCTCATCTTGCTACCCCCTTATTGTTATATAGGCATAAAGAAGTAATATTATGGAATTTACCGCTTCTTTATATAGCCTGCTTCTTCATGCATTTTTATTGATTATACTATATAAACTTACAAATAACAATATGGAAAATTAGAGATAAAATGTAGGGTTTGATAGAATGGAAGATACAATCTGACCATATTATGGCTGTTTATAGCGAAATGGACCAAAATCGTATAAATAGTCTAGCTTATGCAGAATTTGTGCATAATTATTAACAAGAAACAGTTGCTATATTGAGGTTTGTTAAAGTCTTGCCGGAATTGATATAATATATATTGAATTCTACGAAGGGAAATGGTTATTATGGCCTATATGCCTGAACTGTTGAGTCCGGCCGGATCGATGGAAGCCTTTGTCGCGGCCATACAGAATGGAGCCGATGCGGTATACCTAGGTGGTAAAAGGTTCAACGCGCGCCAATATGCTTCGAACTTTGATGATGAGGGTCTGAGGGCGGCAATTGATTATGCCCATGTGAGGGGGAAAAGGGTGTATGTAACCCTGAATATCCTGCTCACCAACAGGGAATTCGAAGAGGCGCTGGAATATGCCGCCTTTCTATATAATATAGGCGCAGACGCAATAATAGTACAGGACATGGGCGCTGCTTCACTAATAAGCAGAGCTTTTCCCGGCATTCGGGTACATGCGAGCACCCAGATGACTATATACGATTTGAATGGAGTAAAAATGCTGGAAGATATGGGGATTTCCCGTGTCGTACTGGCCCGGGAGCTCACGGCCGGGGAGATCGCGCGTATCAGCAGACGGTCAAACGTGGAACTGGAGGTATTCGTTCAAGGAGCTCTCTGCATGTGTTATTCGGGACAATGCCTGATGAGCAGCGTTATCGGGGGCAGGAGCGGCAACAGGGGGAGATGTGCCCAGCCGTGCCGGTTGAGATATTCATTAGTAGACAGGGGAAATTTGAAAAGGGTTTACCGTGAGGGGTACCTGCTCAGCCCAAAGGACCTTTTCACCCTTGAGAATATAGGCAGGCTGATGGATGCCCGGATCCGCTCTTTTAAGATCGAAGGAAGGATGAAAAGGCCTGAGTACGTTGCAGCCGTGACTTCGGTGTACCGGAGGGCGATCGATGAATATAGCAGGTCCGGGAGAATTACCGGTGTCGAGGAAGGCAGAAGGAAAATTGGCAAGGTATTCTACAGGGGTTTCACTGAAGGTTATATGTTTGATGTCTGCACAGAAGAAATGCTGAGCATTGACCGCCCGGACAGCCGGGGATTTCCTCTGGGCAGAGTTGTCGGACAGGATGGAAAAAACGGTACGGTGGAGGTAAGGCTTGAGGACAGCCTCAACGTTGGCGACGGGATTGAAGTTGAAACAGGCGGAAAGAGCTCAGGTACAAGGGTCTCAGCAATAATGGTGAACGGGGAAAACAGGGACAAAGGGGCTCCGGGGGAGATTGTGGCGCTGGCTTTCAGCGGGCGGCTGAAGAAAGGGGACAGGGTGTACAAAACCTTTGACAGGGAACTGATGGAAAGCCTTACGGCAAGCTATGCGGGGGAGAATGTAAAGGTGCCGGTGAATCTGGCCGTACGCCTCAGGATAGGAGAGCCTGCAGAGATATACGTATGGGATGAAGACGGGAATTCCGAATCTATAAAGGGCAGGAAACTCGTGGAGGAGGCGGTAAACTTACCCCTGGGCAAAGCAAGGATAGAGGAACAGCTGAGCCGCACAGGGGGAACACCCTATACTGTCACCGGGATACAGGTTGACATGGACCGGGGAGCATACATTCCGGTATCTGAATTGAACGCTTTGCGGAGGGAAGCGCTGAACAGGCTTGGCAGAAAAAGGACCTCAGCAGGTAGGGGGGATAGATGTGTGGACGCTCAACGAAACATGGCAGAGTTAAACAATAAGTGCGTTAAAGCGCCCGGAAGCGGTATTCCCTACCTGGCGGTCGAGACCGGAGATGTAAGCCTGCTTGATGATCTTAAGGATATAGGTGTTGACAGGATATACCTGAGATATTCGCCGGAACTGATTGAAGAGCTTGGAAGTATCGGCAGGATGGAGAATGTATTTGTTAAGCTGCCTACGGTTACAAGGGAGAAAGACGCGGAGGGGATACTGGGCCTGCTTAATGAATGCAAGGACTTTGTAGAGGGAATCGAAGTTTCAAACCCCGGCCAGATAGTAATGTGCAAAAAACACGCCGGCGGAATCAGGATTCACGGGGGAGACGCCTTAAATATCTTTAACAGTGTTACTATAGGCCAGCTGTTGGAATGGGGCTGCGCAAGCATGACATTATCCCCTGAACTGAATTTTGCGCAGATAAAGGATTTGACGAGAGGCTGCGGTTCACTGTGTGAGATAATCATACACGGCAGGCTGCGGCTGATGACCATCGAATATCCTCTGCTCAAAGGATTGGAAAAAGGAATACCATATGGCCTGAAAGACAGGAAGAACATGGTATTTCCCCTAGGTTTGGATGGAACGGGCAGGGTTGAGATCCTCAACTCACAGCCGGTGTTTATGCTGGATAAAACCGGTGATATAGTTAACTCAGGAGCCGGAGGCACTAGAATGGTTCATACCGTCGAAAACCCCGGGACTTTCCTGCGGCTAATCAAGAACTATAAGGATGCATTGAGGGGTGGAGAATATGACCGGGATCTGGCAGCGGATATGGTTGAAGGCGGAATGACAAGGGGACACTTTTATAGAGGTGTTGAATAGGGGGTAGACACATGAAGGATAGAACACTAAGGGTACTGGAGTTCGATAAAATTGCCCGGAGGCTTTCGGACATGGCCTCTTCCGAGGCAGGAATGAAGAGATGCCTGGGCATTATGCCTTCCAAGGATCTGGAAGAGGTGGAGAGGCTTCAGCAGGAAACCGCCGAAGCGTCTTACCTAGTAATAAAAAAGGGTGAACCTCCCCTTGCGGGGGTACGGGACCTTTTCAACATTTTCCGGAGGGTTGAAGCCGGGGGAATCCTGGACACAGAGCAGCTATTGCATGTGGGGGACCTGCTCAGGGCTGTACGCAATATGAAGAATTATATGGTTGCTGAGAGGGAAAAGGAGGGCGTAAACTATGAAACCATTACCGAGATGGCTGCCCGGCTGGTTTCCCATCCCCAAACCGAGAGAGAAATATTCCGCTGTATAGAGGGTCCGGGCCAGCTATCCGACGATGCCAGCCCTGCCCTGAGAAGCATAAGGCGGCAGATAGCCTCGGCAAATGAGGAAATCAGGAGTAAGATGAACTCCTTTATCTCATCGGGCAAATTTCAAAAATTTCTGCAGGATGCTATCGTTACTACCAGGGGAGACAGGTACGTCATTCCCGTAAAACAGGAGTATAGGGGCAGCGTGCCGGGTATAGTCCACGACCAGTCGTCTACCGGGGCCACACTATTCATAGAGCCGATGGCGGTTGTGGAGTTGAACAACAGGCTTCGGGAGCTCGGCGCAAAGGAGAAGATAGAGATTGAGAGGATACTGTCTGCCTTGACACTGATGGTCAGCGAGATCCTGGACGACCTGTATTCTGATATGGAAACCCTGATAGAGCTGGACTATATATTCGCGCGGGCTAAATTCGGGTTGGAGCTGGACGGCAGCAGGCCTATATACAACACCGAAGGATACATCAACATTATGAAGGCCAGGCACCCGCTGATACCCCGGGATACCGTGGTGCCGGTCAGCGTACACCTCGGCAAGGACTTTGACATACTCGTAATCACCGGGCCTAACACCGGCGGAAAGACCGTAACCCTGAAGACGGTAGGATTGGTAATACTGATGGCGCAGTCGGGGCTGCACGTACCCTGCCAGGAGGGTACCGAGCTTACGATGTTTTCGGATGTCTTTGCGGATATAGGAGATGAGCAGAGCATAGAACAGAGCCTCAGCACATTTTCCTCCCATATGACAAATATTGTTGATATATTAAGGCATGTGTCAAGGGACAGCCTCGTCCTCCTGGACGAACTGGGGGCGGGAACCGACCCGACCGAAGGCGCTGCCCTGGCAATGTCCATACTGGATTTTCTGAACAGGAAAAGCATAAAAACCATAGCGACCACCCATTACAGTGAACTCAAGCAGTACGCATTGTCCGAGGAAAGGGTGGAAAATGCAAGCGTTGAATTCAATGTAGAAACCCTGAGTCCGACGTACCGTCTGACCATAGGAATACCGGGGAAATCCAACGCTTTTGAGATATCCAGGAGGTTGGGCCTGAATGAGGATATTATCAACAGGGCTGCGGATTTCCTTTCGGGGGAAGAGGTTAGGTTTGAAGACCTTATCGGCGACCTGGAGAGGAACAAAAAGGCGGCCGAGCAGGAAAAGGAATGGGCTGAAAATATTAGACACGAGGTAGAAAGGATAAAGGCAGAGTACAACGCGAAAATCGGGAAACTTGAGGAAAAAAGAGAGAAAATCCTGGACGAGGCCCGGAAGGAAGCAAGGACCATACTGGAACAGGCAAGGGAAGAGTCAAATCAACTGATAAAGGAACTGAGAAACCTTAATGATGTGGAAGCAAGACAGAGGAACAAGAGAATCGATGAAGTCAGGAAAAGGATAAAATGGGATATTGAGAAGCTTGAAGAAGCCCTGAGCAGGGGTTTGAGGGAGGGAGGCAGCAGCAAGCCCCCTCAGGATATAAAACCGGGCGACCCTGTTAAGGTTGTAAGCCTGGGACAAAAGGGAACGGTCATTGAGAAAACGGATGAAAATGAAGTTCTGGTTCAGGTGGGAATCATGAAGATAAAGGTGAGCACTACTAATATACAAAAGGTTGAAGAGGAGAAACCGCAGGAAATTCTTAGCTCACCAAGGCGGCCCGTTTCAAAGGCCAGTACGTTTTCACCGGAACTGGATGTAAGGGGGCAGGTTCTGGACGACGCCTTGATGAACGTGGACAAGTACCTGGACGACGCAAGCCTGTCGGGATTGAAGCAGGTGACCATAATTCACGGGAAGGGGACCGGGGTGCTGAGGAGCGGTATACAGCAGCTTCTCAAGTCGCACCAGCATGTGGCATCGTTTAGGAAGGGTGTCTTTGGTGAAGGAGGCGACGGGGTAACTATTGTTGAGATACACTAGGAAAAGGGGTCAGGCTTGAAATATTCCCTTATTGAAAGTAAAAGTATGATTATCTAGGTGAAGACTAAGGCTGGCACCCTTCGCGGGTGCGGTTAACCCAATCGGGTTACCGCCCATACCTTGTGATGGTTATGCTCTCTAAAACCTCCTCCTCTTAGCGAAGCGTAGGTGGGGGAGGTTCACAATTATGTTAGGTAAATTATGTTTTTAATAAAGACAAACTGTTAATCTTCTTAAAATGTTCATCGTAGGTGACTAAAGTTAAGTTATTGTAAATAGCTGTTGCAGCAATCCAAATATCATTTTCAGGAATATTTATGCCTTGTTTAACAAGGTTTGCCTTAAGCTCACCATAAACATTACTAACGCTTTCATCAATTTCAATTATATGATATTCAGACAGAAAACCTTTGAAAAGTTCCAAATTCTCTTTTACTTTACTGGATTTTCGGGCTCCGTAATACAACTCCCCAGCTGTCACTGAGGATATTTTTATATCAATAAGAGTTTCGAACATATCAACTGTTGCCTGATCACCGTTGAGTAATTTTATGATTACATTCGTATCAATTAGATTACCATTCATTTAAATCAACCTTTTCTGTTTCCTTTAAAGCCTCATTTATTTCATCAAAACTTTCTGCACTCAGCTTACCTATATATTTCTTATAAGGCTTCTCTGGCTTCTCATTTGGGCTTATATACTCGTCAAGTATTGTAATGATAACCTTTTGATTAGGTTTTATATTAACTTTTTCTAAAGGTATAAACTCTTTTCCATTAAAATAACCTTTTAATGCAAGCATTGAAGATCACCACCTTAATCTGTTTTAAGTCAAGATACTCTGTTATTATATTTATAAAAGCTTTTGCAAGCCTTTAAGCATTTTACAAGCTCATGTCTCTTCCTTTCTGAACACTCTGGAAGAATAAAAGCCTTTACAATATTCTCAGTATTTTTCCCCTATTATTATCTTACCACAAAAACTAATATAATTATATTATTAATTTGATAAGATGAAAGTAGTATGGGAAAAAGGGGACTTGAAATATCAGGTGCGTGTAAGGGTACAGCTTACGTATTACGTAGAAGATGTGATTCAAAGGTGGGAAAAAGTAAGTGAATAATTCAAGCATGAACATCCTCATACTCTCAGAATCCCAAGACTAAGCGGATACCTGGCCCAGGTGGGTATATATTTCTACATACCTATATGTCCACTATGTCCACCTGTCGTTTATCAATGAACTCTTTTATCGGTATATGGGGAGGAGTCGAGAGAGTGCGCACAAACAACTGGTAGCATCGGGCGCCTTTCATAGTGCAGAGCGCCTTTTGCCGCAACTGGTTGAGCAGGTTTACCAGCATGCTCATCTCCCTGGCCGAGGTAAAGCCTTCACTTCCTGGCAGCAAAGCGAGTTTCTGTGGAATGGTCCGCGCACGTATCTGGTTGATCGGCTCCACGAAATCACCGTGCCAAATGCCCTGGGAAATACAAAAAGAACCGGGCCAAAAACAGCCGGAGAAAGTTCAAAAAGAAGAAAAGAGGGCTCCCAGGAAAACTTTGGTCATACAAATTGAAGGAATGGAAGAAAAAGTCGAAGGCCGTTTGTACGAAAGCCGTTGGGATTATAGCACCTATGTACCGGACAAATTCACTGCCCTGTCGGAAAACTGGTTCACACTCCGAAGGGCATAAGCAACTTTATTGAGATACAGCAATCGCTTATGGTAAAATATAGATTGGGACTGTTGGAGGTGTGCGAATGAGACGTTTAGGTTTCCTTCTTGTTTTAGGGCTTTTTATGGTCTTTCTTCTTGCTGGATGTAATGCTAATCCTTCACAACAAGAACCTGTAAATAACGATAAGAACCAGAACAACGCAGTTAATAATGTGTTACCGGAGTCAACAATGGATCGTCAACAGTTACTGGCGGATTTGACCGGTGACGGTAAGGAAGAGATAATTCTTGGACCACCATCGTCACTACCTCCCGAGGTATTAAATGAAAAACTCGGAGGGCCTTTAACAGTGTATTCCGCAGATGGCCAGGTCCTACTTGATAAAGAAAAGGGAGCCATTTCAGTTGTGGGGACTTACCATGTGGGAGCTGAACACCCTGTCCTGATCGTTGTGCTGTGGGGTGGCGGGTCCATGGGGATGTATTATGGAGCGTATTTATATGATGCGGATAAGGGACAGCTTAAACAGCTTGAGTGGGACAATTACGAGTTTGCTGTTGGGGAATTGGTTGATGATAAACCTGGGAGCCTTGTTATTTGGAACCGTGGCTTAAACCCAGAAGGTGGATACAAGCCATTTTACCAACGCTGGATTTACAAAAATGGACAAATAACGTCTGTTGAAAAATGGGCTGCACAGTAAATAGTTCGGTTTAAGTGGAGGCGATAGTAATTCAAGCCTGAAGGGAGGATTATTTTATGAAGTACGCATTTGCTACGGTAAAGGTTAAGGACATGGAAGAATCCCTTGAGTTTTACACAGGAGTTTTGATGCTCAAGGAAGTGCTGAGATTTAGCCCGCAAAAAGGTGTTGACATCGTTTTTTTGGAGGACAAAAACGGTAACAAAATCGAGCTGATTGCGTCCGGGCATATGAAGAATGCCTGCAGCGAAGATAGCGTTCAGCTTGTATCTATCGGTTTTGAAGTAGAGGACCTGGACAAAACTATGGAAGTGCTTAAGGAGAAGGATATTCCGGTGGTGCGCGGACCAGTCGAGACGCCGGGAGGGGAAAGATTCATCTTTGTGCTGGACCCAAACGGCGCAGAAATCGAATTTATCCAGGGGTTTAAGATATAGTCTGCGTTTCAATCCATTCTATGTAAGGGCCCGGGCACGGACGGCCTGGCAATTAAAGTTATTGATGAGCAAAATATTGATTTTTTATGTGAATTAAGTTATACTACTTTAAGTAAGGCTTTATATCCTTCCTTTTCGGGGTGTGGCTCAGCTTGGTAGAGCGCTGCGTTCGGGACGCAGAGGCCGGAGGTTCAAATCCTCTCACTCCGACCATAAAACCGTTTCCCATTTCGGGAAGCGGTTTTTATTTTCGCGGTTGACTTCGGGCTTAACCAAGGCCCTTGGACAACCTTTGACGAACTATTCGTAATGCGTCCACATCTTTAACACTTTCACTATTCCCTCATATAAAACTCCATTTGAATCCTTTTGGTTTGTACTATTGCTAAAAACTGCGTATATAAGTCTGTGCTGAATATTAATCCTTCTGGAATACATACCTTTCAAGTCACCGGACAGCTTTTCGTATGGTGGAGGGGTTTGATAGGGGTTGTTTTTAATTATTTTCAGCAGATCTATAGCTTTTTTTTCCAGTCCGGCCTGTTCCAGCTTTCTCGCATCATTTTCCGCACGCTTAGTGAAAACTAATTTATATCCCATCCTATATCCTCCACACACTCATCGAGCGGAGTTTTTATTCCCTCAAGCAACTGTTCCCTCATGTTCGGAATTGATAACAGATATAAGGTTTCCTGTATTGCATTCCAATCTTCTAAAGAGATTAAAACAGCATCTCCGCGTTTCCCCAATATCTGTATCGGTTGGCTCGTCTTGAGCGTTTCATCCACGAGATTGTATAAATCCTGTCTTGCCCTTGTAATATTAATGGTTTTCACAGGTTCCACCTCCTATGCAAATTATATCGTACGCATTAACGTACGTCAATAAAATTGTTGTTGACTTGAGGCTTAATATGTTATATATTTATAACATAAAGTTAAAATTATATAACATGGGAGGTTGCAATATGAATAAAAACTGGTTGAAATATCTTGGCCTACTTGGGCTTTTAGGCCTCCTTGGTCTGTTCACGTCAAATATCGGGTTTTACGGTTTCTTTGGTTTCTTCGGTTTTTTTGGGTTCGCTCGTGTTAAATACGATGAAAGGCTGGTAGAAAATATTAATAATTTGACATTCACCTTTTCGCTGCAAATTTACGATGGGGCAGGTGAATGAAATGCCCATTTTGGCTACAAGGATGAAGGAATTCAGAGCCAGACTGGGTCTAACCCAGGAGGACCTGGCGAACATGGTGAATGTCAGGAGAGAAACCATTGTGCACCTGGAAAAGGGGAAGTACAATCCATCCTTAAAGCTGGCCTTTGACATAGCCAAGGCCCTTGAGACAACCGTTGATGAACTTTTCTCCTATGACGAATAGAGAAGAATAGTATTCAATTAACAAGGGCTATCTATTGCTTTGAATATTGTTATACAATTCCTCAGTTTTTCTGCTGTCCCTAAAATTAATTATTATGAAACTGTCACCGGTGGTTATAAATATAAACGGTCCATCCGACGATTGGAGGAAAAGTGTCCCCCGGCCAAGGCCTTCGAGATAAAAGGCCCCTTTCTTGATGCCTCCTGCATTATATCCGTTGATCTTCCGTGTGATTTGCGGAATACTGTCTTTCAATGCAACTTCAGCAATATCCTTCATGGGTTGTCTCACCCCATACATTCCTCCAATTTCCAGGTATTCGGAGGTTACCAGTATTTCCGGCGCTCTGCCCCCGTAAAGTACCATTCCAAATGATCCAAGCAGAATCACTGAAACGATACCCATAACCAGGAACAGTACCCGTTTCTCGTTTTTGCTCCTGGGGTTTTTATCAAAGGTTTGGGCCTTGAAAGCAGTATATAAAGCATACCCCATGAATACTGCAAGCATTAAAACAAATAGAGTCGAGCGGCCGGTATGATTTGAATAAAACGCCTGCAGCAGGATAACCGACATGAACAGGAGGTTGTTCCCAACAAATCTTCTAAGACCGTCAACATCTACATTTTTTTTCTTGTACTCCGGCATAGTGTTGTAACCGGAGATCAGCCAATCGCATTTGAAGTGCTTTATAAGTAAGCCCAATACCGCAAGCAGTATGGACACTAGGATGCCTACCAGCATTTAAAATCACTCCTATTATACTTGTTGGCTTTTAATGCAGTACCATCAAATTGGATATTATTAATTAAATCTTCGCACATAGTTAACAATTCATCTTTATCCTACGAATACCCCCTTTGTTTTCTGAACACAAACAAATACTCGTGTGCAATAAGCAAAAAGTTGTACTTAAAACTTTGGTTTTTCCAATAGCCAGTTGCCTGGCAGTTGTGCTGTTCCTTGATGATGATTTCTTTTGTCTTAAATCCTGTGGTTTCAAAGACTTTCATTACCTCAAAACTCATGGGGACAATATGTCCCTTTTGCCGTGTATCGCCCATCAAAATAGCACAAAACTTGTCCTTTTTCAAAACCCGGTGGCATTCAGCAGCCACCTTTTTTATCTCTTCTAAAAAGTTCGGTACTTTTAAACGGGATAAATCTCCTTCAATATCTTCACTATACTGAATTATATTGGCGTAGGGTGGATGGGTACAGATAAAATCAATGCTTTCATCGGATATAAAATCAAGGGCTCTGGCGTCACCCTGCCGGATACTTACCTCGCCACAATTTTCCCATTCAAAGTCTACGGCTTTTTCACACAACTTGATAGATGCAGGGTTGATATCTACTCCTATAATGTTTCGGTTCAACAGTTTTGCTTCTACCAATGTTGTACCTCCACCGGAAAACTGATCTAAGACCAAATCTCCTTCTTTTGAATAGCGCAAAATGAGGTTTCGGGGGATATAGGGTGACCAGTTGCCCCTGTATTTAGCATTGTGCGTCGCCCAGTTGCCTCGTTCTGGGAATGACCATACCGTTGTCGTTTGTAGTTCAAAGTTATCTGGATTCCATTTAATCTCTTTTTTCTTTTCCATATCATAAACCCTTTACAATGATTTCTTCCAGCAGGCCGTTCTCTATCATCTTTATGTTTATAACATAATCGGTTGCATTAAATGTTTCAAGTAGAGGACGTTTCGCTGTTTGCCAGCCAGGGCCATCGGTAACCCATACAAATCCGACATTCGGCTCTCGTTTTACCAGTTCAAACAGACTCTTAAATTCACCAGCAACAGACTTGAGTTTTGATCCACCGCCACTGTAATAATTTACTTCCAATAAATAGATATTTTTTCCAGCGCTAATGGCAAAATCAAAATGCCTATCCGATTTATCGACGGGTACGTCTCTGCCAAACTCGGCTTTAATTTTTGCTATCGTTGCCTGACATATATAGTTGTAACCATGTTTATCACAGATTGCCTTTACATACACTTCCGTCAGGTTCTCCATAGCAGCGCCACTGCGGTTTTTACGGGCGTTGGTATCAAGACCAACCTCAACTCCAATACAATAATCGACAAGATTTC
Organism: Bacillota bacterium; assembly: GCA_013540605.1. GTDB lineage: Bacteria > Bacillota > Clostridia > Ch29 > Ch29 > Ch29. The sequence goes on along the minus strand of JABVCK010000015.1, from coordinate 83,113 downwards.
TCACACTTTTATCGGATAAAATTTTGAGCAGTCCACATTTGCTCGCAAAATAAACAATTTTTTCGACTTCCTCAGCGGTATAGCTTTTACGCTTTGCAAAGGAATATTCTACATCGCCGCCCAGGTCGGCAACCTTTATAGTTGTGCCCCGAACAGCTATAAGTAAAGGTATAGCCGGTACAATTTCAGTATAGGATTTTATAAGCTCTTTCAACTTGTTTTCTATATCGTCTTTACCAATTAAACTATTCAAAATATTAAGAGCGACTTCTACTTGAGATACATTTCCAAGCACCTTTTCCCATGCTACAAAAAAGTCATAAGTACGTATCGTATCCTTAAGATGAGTCATCAAGTATTCAAAAGCGGCATTTTCAGAAAGAATGCCCATTTCGGCATATTTATCAATCATTTTCATCGCAGTTCACCTTATTCTATATAAATTTTAATTTGCTGCTTTTGTTCATCAATATACTGCTTTGACTTAGTTGAGTTTTTAAAACAATCTTAGGAATTAGATATCACTGTATTTTTCCCATGTTACACACAATAATTACTGATCAGTAATTCGTTGATATTACCTCTATTTTCGCCGTTGCAGTTTATCATTCGCTTTGCAGACACACGTTCTATTTTGTATTTACTATATAATTTATCGAAGAAGTCATCGTTTTGATCAGCATTTTTGGGGTCTGAATTGCTGACAACGATTTTTGCACCTTTCTCATGAATTTGATCCACAAATCTCCCAAGAGCAATTTGTTCACTATCATCAAACATATTTTCTGAATAAGCGGTAAAGCTGGCAGTTTCAGTAAGTGGACGATAAGGAGGATCAATGTATACAAATGTGTTTTCATCTATAAACTTCAGACAGTTTCTGTAGTCACCGCAAAAGATTTTTATTCCTTGCAATAATTTATGGACTACCAAAAGGTTTTCTTTATCACATATAAGCGGCTTCTTATACGCTCCCATCGGAACATTAAAAAGTCCATTCTTGTTTACTCGAAACAAGCCATTAAAACAGGTCTTATTTAAAAAGATAAACAAAGCTGCTTTTTCAACATTAACTCTTTCATCACCATTCACCTTTAAAAAATTGAATCTTTCCCGTTTTTTAAGATACATTTTTTTACGGTCTTCTTTATTAAGCGGCCAAAAAATATTTTGCATATCTTCAAGTTGCTCTAGCAAATCGGTGACGTGATTCTGTATTTGTCTATATGTATTAATAAGTTCTGCGTTAATGTCATTAATCAAAATTTCTTTCAACTTATAGTTTGAAAGAATGTCAAACAAAACAGCACCACCGCCAACGAATGGTTCACAGAACTTATTTGTTTTTTGACCTAAGTCTACGGGATATTTTGTTCGTATGCTAGATAAAAGCTGACTCTTGCCGCCTGCCCATTTTACAAAAGGTTTCACAGTAACGTTTATTTCTTTCATATTATCAAACCCTTTCGCCTGTATCATTCAGAGTGAAAGCAATATCAAGGGTGCATCCTAATGCAGCGGCTATGTTGATAAGCTCTTTTTCGTTGAAATTATTTCTACTTAGTGTCCCCTGAAAAATGATTTTTTGATAAAACCCTCAGGGGTTGAATAAAAAATTTTAGTTCCTTGACAATTTCATATCGGTTATTCGTGGTCACTATCCCCGATATTACGCATATTTTACTGCATTAAACAGGTTATGGGTCAAAATACCCCAACCTACCCAGGTGCTTGTTCCACTGTACCCACGGGAAAGACTACGGTCAAGCCCGTATTTGCGTTTGAGAAGACTGATTTTTGCTTCTGACCCTGCTCTCCAGTGTACCAGTCTTTTAAACCATCGGCTTTTTTCCGTTCCGCCCGGGCTTTGGATTTCTTTCCCTTTGCAGGTATGGCTACTTTCTTTACCCCTGCTTCTTTAAGTTTACTCTCATTAGTTTTAGAGCCATATCCCCGGTCAGTAGTTACAGCATCAGGTACGTGCCCAAAGGTTTCCTCATGACGCTCTACAGCATCCATCAGAAGCGTCTCATCTGCAGGATTACCCTTGTAGACTGCATAGTTGGATACAAAGCCTTTTTCGCATTCTTCAATTTGGGCTTTGTATCCAAACTCAACCTTTGCTCGGAGCTTCCCCTTTTTGATAGGCCTGGCTTCCTTGTCATGAATGCTTACGATGCGGTTCTTAATATGCGTATTGCCCGATTGTACTTCCTCAGTTTGCTTGATGATTTCACCAACTGTATCAAGGATATCGGATAGCTTATTGCTTAGTTTTCGATATTCTTCACTGCCTTTTTTATTAAGGTTATCCAAAACTTTGCGCCCTGCTTTCTGGCTTTCCTTGGCTGTTTGGATCATTTCATCAACAATATCTTTTACTTCCTGATGTGATTTCCCGGCCCGGCGGTTTAATACTTTCACCACTTTTAAAAGCTGCTGTTTCGCCTTTCGGGTACCACTGCGGAAACCATTGGTTGCTTCCTTGCTCACCGACTTTACTTTTTTAACAGTCTTGGCAACAGCATCAACGCAATCCTTCAAGAGGTTTGCATCCGTAGGGTAGTGGGTGTTTGATTCTACCACGGTAGTATCTACACGAAGCTTCCTGCCACGAATAATCTTTCTTTCGGTGAGTTGTTTCATAAGCATTTGATTCAAATCCTTTATGACGTCTTCACCGTACTTTTGGTTTAGCTTTATCAATGTTGTACTATCCGGTGCGGGTTTATCCAGGGGGATGCGGCAGAATTTCTTGAGAGTGATACTATCATTTACTTTCTTTTCAAGAGTTTCGTAACCCCACTCATTTGAATACTTTAACACCATAAGCCTTATATATGGCCGAATTGGCACTGAACCTCTACCGATAGTCACATTGAATCTCTCGATAAAAGGTTCTTCAAACCTTTCATCATTAAGGATTTGGTCTACCTTAGCAAGATCCGACGGTAATTTTAATATTTCCGGAGGCAGCAGCAGTTCAACCATTGAAATTTGATTAGCTGCGATTTCGGGGTAGTCCATCTTAACATTAGCAAACACCTCTCAGGATTTAACTTATTTGTTGTATATTGTATATATTCGACATTTTACCGCAAAAATCCTGCTGAGATGTTGATTTTTCAAGGCTCAAAGCCCCTGTTTTTCAGGGGACACTACTTAATTTGTTGCTTAAATTCTGTGGGGAAGTTTCTAACTTATAGGCAAGTTCCTGCATGGTCATTTTCCGTCTAATTAACAGGATACGAATCTTATCGCTTGTACTCAAACAAATCACCTCTATTGGAATTATATTGTATCCGGGAGAATAAATCAATAAAGATAGTATAATTAAATTATTAAGTGTATTATTTAATAATTTTGTGCTTTTCCTGCCTCAAACCGCTGGTTATTGTCATGAATAGATAAAAAAAGGATACAAATAATAATACATAATAAACGTACAATAATCCATGCCAAGAGGGAGGAGGACCTGGATGGAGCCCCGTGCCGAGGTTATTAACGATCTGCTGGACAGCGTTGTCACCGCCTATGCATTGAATAATGACCCCGATGAGGCACTGGAGAGCCTTGCCTTTTATTATCAGGTGGAGAGGAAATTACTGCAGCAGATACTTGTGGACGTATACTACAGTTTTATTGTGAAGCTGACGGATCTGGACCTGGCTGCAATATGCGGGCACAGAGTGCAGTATGACGTCCTGCTGAAGGCCCTGGTTTTTATGGTTGTTGCAAAAAAGAGCACTCCGGGCGAGTTGTCAAATGTGATGGGTTTTAACAAGGAGGATGCTCTGAGTGCATACAGCATAGTAAACAACCACCCGGGTTTAATGAGGCTGATAGAAGGCTATATTAACTGCGCCAACAGGATTCTGGCCGGACCCGTCTGTTAGAATTCTTCCTCCGAGATGACTTCGATTCCGTTATCCTTCAAAATTTTTGCAGTTATTCCATAGCCCTCGATTAACCGGCCGCAGAAAGTTCCGTCATAGATTTTCCCGTTCCCGCACGACGGGCTCCTCTGCTTTAGAATTGCCCTTTTGGCGCCGGCGGTTTTTGCTATCTCCAGGGTTTTTTCCGCTCCTTCAATAAAATTCTGCGTAACGTCATTACCTTCTTTATTAATCACCTTCCCTTCCGATATTTCGCAGGGACTGCGGGGAATGCCAAGTCCGCCAAGGAGTTCAGGGCATACAGGCAAAAGCTTGCCTGACAGCATCTCTTTATATATTTTCGGATTAAAATTGTTGCCTCCGCTGTACTTGCAGTTGACCCCGCACAAACATGCGCTCACAATATCCACAGATACAACCCTCCTCGTAATCAGTTATCAGTTACCAGTTACCAGATGACAGACGTCAGAAATCAGTTGACAGTCGACAGATCATAGATGACAGACGTCAGAGTAGGCTATAGAGTAACAACCTAAAAGGCAAACCTCAGATACCTGTGAACTGTGACCTGTAAACTACGAACTACGAACTACCAACTACGAACTAAATCTAGCTCTTGCGATCTGCGATCTGCCGACTGCGATCTAAATCCCACGAACTACCAACTAACTATGATTAATAATATTATTTCCACTTTAATACTTAGAATCCTTTTAACCATTTTGCTGCCATCTTTTGTGCAGTGAAAGGGTTGTGCTGCAATGTTAAAATTTAAGTGCAGCAAAAAAAATCAGGGGGTGCCTCATGGTCATACATAAAAACAGAGCAGTTGTTCTGGGAATTTTTCTTGTTGTTCTTGCAGCGGTATTTCTATCCTATCCAGGCTTAATGACAAATACCGGAGAGAAAACGGATAAAACCAACCTGGGTCACAGCCCGTATATCCCGGAATTTATAGACGCTCACATCGAACAGCCAAAGGTCGCTTTGGCAGCACCGTTAGAAAAAGGTACCGGCGAAGATACGGAGGAAAGCGGTGTGCCCAACCAGGAAGAGCAAGGCAAAACCCAGCCGCAAGGGGCTGACCGACCATCCCAGCCGGAAGAACGCGGCAGTTCGGGGAGAAAGAATGAGGCTTCCTGGCTAGGCGAGCAGTATGTACTGGGGTTTTATGTGGATAAGGAATACGGCCATCCCAGTTCCTACAGCGGCATGGTTAACAACGCGAAGCTGATAAGCGCGGTTGCGCCGTTCTGGTACAGGCTATCCCCTGAGGACGGGAGCAAGCTGCAGGAGCACCACCCCTATGACGGGTTTACGGATGAGGACCTGAAAGGGGTTATTAACAAGGCCCACAGCCAGAACATAGAGGTGCTCATGCTGGTTCACAACCTGCTTTATGGTGGACAGGCCAACGGAAAGGAGCTTGCCCGCCAAATGTTAAAAACCGCTGAAAGCAGGAAAGTGTTTATTGATGAGATAGAGAAAAAAATCAAAGAGTATAAATATGATGGTGTTAATATCGACATAGAAAACATACCTCTGGAGGACAGGGACAGGTTCTCAAGTTTGATGAAGGAGTTGTATGAAAGGCTCTCACCCCAGGGCTACAAGGTCACGGTCAGTGTTCCCGCAAAGACCGGAGACAACCGTTCAAACTCATGGTCAGGGCCCTTTGATTACAAAGAGATAGGGAAGTATTCCGATTATGTGGCTATAATGACTTACGACGAGCACGGGTATTCAAGCGGTCCGGGCCCCGTGGCATCCTATAACTGGGTCAGGGATGTCATGAGGTATACCGTGAAGGAGATTCCGGCAAGCAAGGTGCTTATCGGCATACCGGGATATGGCTTTGACTGGACGGTAGGGCAAAAGGGGCCGAGATACATCTCCTATTCACAGGCGATAGAGACCGCTGCCTCAAGGCGGGTGGATATACAGTGGGACAATACCGCAAAGGTGCCCTACTACAAGTACAAGGATGATAATGGAAAAATGCATGAAGTCTGGTTTGAGAGCAAGTACAGCCTCGATTACAAGCTTAACATAGCGAAGGAGTTTAATACTGCCGGGATAGCCCTATGGAGAATAGGGCTGGAGGATAAGGGCATGTGGGATGTCATTGGAAATAGAATAAAGGCAGTAAAGTAGGGATTAAAGAACAGGGACACACCTTTTATTAGTTGCCAGTTATCAGTTGCCAGAGTATAGTTACCAGTTAACAGATGACAGATGACAGATGACAGACGTCAAGGCAAGGTTATAGGGTAAAAACCCAAAGGCCTGACCCGAATACCTGTGTTCTGTGAACTGTGATCTGGCATCTAAGAATGTGTCCGTTTAATTATGCTACAGTGCCCCTCGTTTTTGGAAACCTCTCGTATTCCTTAAGCTCAATAATCTCCCTGAGGTGCATAACAACCTGCCATATCTCGTGGTAGGATGTGTACAGGGCTATCGGCGCAAGACGGATAACGTTCGGGAAGCGGAAGTCCGGTATTACTCCGCGTTTCTTAAGGGCTGCGTTTATTCTGATCGCTTCGGTATCGTGCTGCAGGGCTACGTGCCCTCCCCTGCGCTTTTGTTCCCTGGGTGTCCCTATGGAGTAATTATACGGTTCGCCGGAGAGAAGCCCGTCGATCAGGTACATCAGATATTCCGTCTGCTTCAGGGATTTCTCCCTGATGTTTTGGATACCGGCCTCAAGGAATATATCAAGAGAGCCTTCCAGGGGGGCGGTGCTGAACAGGTGCACCGTCCCTATCTGCCACGCTCCGGCGGTGCCTGCGGGTTCAAAATCAAGGTCCATGTTGAACTGTTTATCCTTGTTGTACCCCCACCAGCCGCACAAACCGGGAACCCTGCCGAAATGTTTCCTGTTGACGTACAGGCTCGCGGTGCCTCCGGGGCCGCTGTTCATATATTTATAGTTGCACCAGAAGGCGAAGTCCACATCCCAGTCGGCAAAACTATGGGGCACAGCTCCGACCGAATGGCAGCAGTCAAAGCCTATTATAATACCCCGCTTATGGGCTTCACCGGTAAGATATTCGATATCGAGCAGCTGCCCGCTCCGGTAAAGTACCGATGGCAACAGGGCAAGGGCCACATCGTCATCCATTGCGTCCACTATGTCTTCTTCCTGAAGGGTCATACCATCCCTGCTCTTTACCATTACCCTGTGGCGTTCGGGGTCGAGGCCATGCAGGGAAAGCTGGCTGTCCACAGCGTATTTATCCGATGGGAAGTTCAGCTCATCTATAAGGATTTTGTTTCTGCCACTGCCGGGCTCGAAAAAGGTGGATACGAGATTGTGCAGGTTTACTGTGTTTGATGAGTGTACCACCACTTCATCCGGCCGGGCACCGACCAAGGAGGCCTGTTTTCTTCCCAGCTCTTCAGCCAGAGTATACCATGGAGGGCTGCCCTCCATCCAGCCGTCGATGCCGAGCTGTTTGAACTCATCAAGAACTCTTAACAAGGAAGCTTCCGCATCCTTCGATAATAGGCCCAGTGAGTTGCCGTCCATGTATATTTTGCCCGCCGGAATGTAAAACCTTTGTCTGAAACGGGCAAGGGTATCGGAACCGTCAAGTTCCTTCGCAAAACTTTCGGATATTTCAAATTCCAACGACATTAGAATCCTCCCTTTCAGAAGTTATCAGTTATCAGTTGCCAGTTGCCAGATGACAGACGTGAGAAATCAGTTGTCAGATGCCAGTTCCCAGTTATCAGTGTATAGGGTAAAGCTTAAGGGAAAAAGCCTGTAAGACTAACCCTGGAGACTGAGAACTGACAACTAAGAACTAGAAACTGAACTACGAACCAAGTCTATTATACCAGCAGGGCTTATGAGCGGCAACAGAATCGCTTCCGGACGGAATGACCCGATGGACTTATTATTTTGCCAACTGCTATTGTAAATGAGATAGAATAAAAATAAAATACTGTTTAGAACAAAATATTGTTGTGGAGGTTAAGTTTATGAACAAACTGCGGATTGTCGACCCGGAAGTTGCATGCTGGCTGGAGAAAGAACTGGAGAGGGAGATTACCACTATCGAGCTGGTTGCCTCTGAGAATTTTGTATATGAGGCCATTCTCGAAGCCCAGGGCTCGATTCTTACAAATAAATATGCAGAGGGATATCCCGGCAACAGGTATCATGGGGGCTGCGAATATATAGACGAGATTGAAAAGCTTGGGATACAAAGGGCTAAGGATGTTTTCGGCGCTGAACATGCGAACCTGCAGCCCCATTCCGGGGTTAACGCCAACCTGGCAGCCCTGATGGCTCTTGTGAAACCCGGTGATACTATACTGGGTATGAATTTGCAGCACGGCGGGCATCTGTCCCATGGCAGCAAAGTCAGTATAGTAGGAAGGTTTTACAACGCTGTTGCTTATAGTGTGAACAGGGAAACCGAACTTATTGATTACGAAGAAGTTGAAAAACTGGCCGGCGAGTATAAACCTAAGGTAATAATAGCTGGAGCAAGCGCATACTCCAGACAAATAGATTTTGCAAGATTCAGAGGGATCGCAGACAAGGTAGGTGCTTATTTTATGGTGGATATGGCCCATATCGCCGGCCTGGTTGCTGCCGGTCTGCACCCCAATCCCGTACCCCACGCCCATATTGTGACCAGCACTACAACCAAGACCATGAGGGGTGCACGGGGGGGAATCATCCTGTGCAAGAAAGAATTTGCGGAAAAGGTTGATAAAGCCATTTTCCCGGGTACCCAGGGAGGACCGATACTCCAGAACGTACTCGCAAAGGCTGTAACTTTCAAGATAGCCAAGACCAAAGAATTCAGGGAGTATCAGCAGCAGATTTTGAAAAACGCCAGAAGGATGGCATCCAACCTGCACAACTGCGGTTTCAGAATAGTGTCCGGGGGAACGGATAACCACCTGATGCTCGTGGACCTGAGGGGTCTGGGAGTTACCGGACAGGAAGCGGAGGATGCGCTGCACAGGGTAGGAATTACCGTTAACAAGAACATGATACCCTATGATCCCAACCCGCCGGCGGTGACAAGCGGAATAAGAATTGGCCTGGCTGCCGTTACGTCAAGGGGATTCGTAGAGGAAGACGTAGATGAGATAGCTTCAATAATTTGTGACGTGCTTAAAAACATCAAAGATAGTGCTGAGTACGGCAGGTATTCGGCAAGGGTTAAGGACCTGTGCAGAAAGCATCCCCTTTACCTTAGCCCGCTGGAAGCCGGGACGCTGCTGTAAAAGACTGGTTTGACGGGGGGACATCTATGGACGGCAAGCTGAGGGGCAGTGTTTTGGTCCTGGTTTCAGCGGCATTGTTCGGAATAATGGGTGTAATGGCCAAGCTGGCCTATGATGAAGGGGCAAACGCTTTGTTTGTTCTTACAATGAGGTTTTCAATAGCTGCTGCAATTCTATGGGCTTTTAATCTTGTCCCCGTGAGAAGACAGAAGGTCAAGGTCACCGTACATCAGGGGCTGGCTTTGTTCATAATAGGAGGAGTAATATATTTCATCGTATCTATGTGTTATTTCTCCGCAATAAACTATATCCCGGTATCTTTAAGCTCTATGATTTTCTACCTGTATCCGGTTATAGTAAACGCTTTTATGCTCTTGGTATTGAAGGAGCGGGCTGCTGCAAAACAGGTTGTGGCTTTGGTTATGGCAATGACGGGGAGCGTTCTTATGATGTGGGCCAGGGGTATGTATATCAACTGGATAGGGGTGCTTATCTCGCTGTGTGCATCAGTGTTCTACAGTGCGTATATTATACTGCTCGGCAGCAAATACGCAAAGATACTGGATGGTTTGGATTCTGTAACGGTGACGACTTATCTGGCAACCTTTGCCGCTGTGTCCATGGCCGTTACAGGGGCGCTGACCGGGCAGTTGCAAGTCCGCGTCTCTCCCTGGGTATGGGCCTCCATAATAATAATCGCTGTTTTTTCAACGGTTATCTCTTCAATAATGTTTTATCTTGGCGTACGGGAGGTAGGTTCCTCCAGGGCTTCCATCCTGAGCACCTTTGAACCGGTCGTAACCGTGTCAATGGGGGTACTGGTCCTCAGCGAAACGCTGGCGCCTACACAGTTTATTGGGATGGTACTCGTAATATCGGCTGTAACTATCATGAACATGAACACAGCCGGATTGAAAGAAACAACCGGGTCCTGACGGAATGTCCCAGATGGATAATTAACACCCGGAATGGTCAGCCTAAATATAGCGGATGTATTCACTGGTCCGGCAGACGGAAAATCTTATCAGAGGGAAAGAGGGATAGGGTGGCCAGGGTAGTTGTTGTTGGAGGCGGTTGGGCAGGGTGTGCTGCAGCATATGCCGCATCCAGGGCTGGGGCGGAGACCCAGCTGCTCGAAAGGACCGACATGCTTTTAGGTACAGGCTTGGTAGGCGGAATAATGAGGAATAACGGCAGGCTGACGGCCGCGGAAGAATTGATTTTCATGGGCGGAGGAGAGCTGATAAAGGCTTGCGACAGGGCGGCCAGGCACACGAACGTTGATTTTCCCGGCCATAAGCATGCAAGCCTTTATGATATCACACGGGTATTAAGGGAGGTAGAAAGGGCGCTGCAGGCAGCGGGCGTAACGGTGGAATACCAGACAAGGGTCAGCAAGGTGAGCGTTGATAATGGAAAGATCCTTAAAGTCAAATCCTCGGACGGCAGGGAATTTGCCGGAGATGTATTTATCGATGCCACCGGAAGCGCAGGCCCTGTAAAGAGCTGCAAGGCAAGGGGACGGGGGTGCGTGATGTGCATAATAAGATGTCCGGCCTTCGGGGGAAGGGTCAGTCTGTGCGAGGAAGCGGGCATCGAAGAGTTTGCGGCGGTTCAACCGGATGGTACCGAGGGTGCGGTAAGCGGTTCGTGCAAACTGCTCAAGGATTCCCTTTCGCGGGATATTGTGGAGAGGCTGGACAGAAAGGGCATTGCTGTGGTACCTATCCCCAAGGATTTGATAACAGAGGGTTCACTGGGCAGGAAGGTTTGCCAGCAGTACGGGACAGAGGATTACATGAACAACATTGTACTACTGGATACCGGCCACGCAAAGATGATGGCACCATGGTTTCCGCTGGAAAAGCTCAGGAAGATACCGGGCTTTGAGAGGGTCAGGTACGAGGATCCATATGCAGGGGGAAAAGGTAATTCTGTAAGAATGACCGCTATGGTCATACGGGAGGACACAATGCAGGTAAGCAGCGGGAAGAACCTGTTCTGCGCAGGGGAAAAGGCGGGCCCCCTGGTCGGCCATACCGAAGCAATACTTACCGGAACGCTGGCGGGGCATAATGCGGTCAGGTACGTGCTATCAATGCCCTTGCTGAGACTGGATGAGGAAACCGCTTCGGGGGATTTTATCAAATATACCGGGGATAGGATCAAGGATAAGGAAGGCAGAAACGAAAAGTATACCTTTTCCGGAGCCCAGTATTTCGAGCGGATGAAGCAGAAAGGTTTGTATACCGCCTCCTTAGAAACGATCGGCAAGCGCGTCGGCAAAGGCGGCTTAACGGGCATATTTGCCAAGAAGCTGTTGTAGTGTATAATAATAGTAGATAGATTAATATATAGGGGGAAGACTGATGAGTATATGGGATGATATAGGCAAAAAGGTGTCTCAGGGAACAAAAATACTTTCCCAAAAATCGAGTGAAGTGTTCGAAGTGACTAAAGTTAAACTTGATATTGCGGCCGAAAAGGATAGGATTAATAAACTGTATGAAGAGATAGGAAAAGCGGTTTATGAGAATTACAAAGCGGGAAACCCAAAATCGCCTGATGTGACGGATAAATGCCAGCTTATTGACGAGATTGAGTATAAAATCAAGAAGCTCAACCAGAAGACTGCACATCTTAAAGGAGGCAGCATCTGCAGGGACTGCGGCGAAATTGTAAATGCCACCCAACAGTACTGCCATCACTGCGGAAGGAAGCTTGAAAGGACAAGCAGGGTTGTCGAGGATAAGGATGGGTACAAGGTAGAGGTTTCTAACGGTGAAGTATGTGAAGACTGCGGAACGCTGAACCAGATAGGTGCTGATTTTTGCTCAAATTGTGGTAAAAAACTATAATCGTTGAATACCCCGGAAGGGGTATTTTTGTTTGGCAGGTATAACATTTTTCCCTCTTTTTGTGCATATTTTGTAGAGAAGGCAAGGAGGGAAGATTGATGGACGACGCGGGCATAATACGCGAGATTGTTGAGCAGTATTTCAGGCGGAGATACCAGGCGCTTTCACAGAAATGCGGGATGGGCTTTGAAAGCTTTTGCGAGGGAGAAAGGATGGAGGACGAAGAGCGCCGCTGCGTCAAAGAGCTGGAGATTGCCAGGGCAAAGGGATTAACATACAATGAATGGGAGCTGGAGCTGAACTTTATAACCGTTCGGATAAGGTGCCGCAGGGCGTGGGTGGACGTTGAAGAGAACCATAGAGTAGTATTTGCTGTAACTGCAAATACCCGGTCTTCTATGAAAGGGCTTATGCATCGGATAAAACTAATAAAGCGCCTGGGCAAATGGCGCATAATCGACCACAGGTACAAGGACGAACTGGGTACTTTCCTAAAAAGCAGAAAATCCATACTGAACCTGGGATTCAACGTTCCGGACGCTATATTTGCCAGAGAGGGGGACAGCAAATCCAGGATACATGCATATGACCGGGAAGCTGCAGTACGCTATGCACACCGGTGGGCCCTGGGCCGCAACCCCAGGTACTATGATTTTGAAGACCTCGGTGGAGATTGTACAAATTTCTGTTCACAGGTTGTCCACGCCGGAGGGTGCCCCATGAATGAAAGGAAGTGGACCGGCTGGTATTATCACAGTCTCAATAACCGGTCGCCGTCATGGACCGGGGTGGAGTTTTTCTACAAGTTTCTGATAAACAACAGGGGTGTGGGCCCACAGGGTAAGGAAGTACTGCCCTCCGACCTAAGGCCCGGAGACATTATCCAACTGGATTTTTCCTATTCAAGCAACTATAACCATTCCCTTGTGGTTGTTTCCAATCCGGAGCCGAATGATCTTAACAGGATACTGATATCCTGCCATACAATCGATAGGGATAACTATCCCCTGGTGTTTTATAACTGGAGGGGGATAAGATTTATTCACATTGCGGGGTACGGGAAATAGCCAATACTTGTCGAACGGGACTTCTTTCTAAATGTATAGTGGAAGCAGACAGGCTATTTAACAAAAATTAACAAAAATTAACAAAAAAGCTCCTATAAGACAGATAACAGACGATATGTGGATTAATTTTTTTTATTATTTAAATTGTTTAAGAAGGAATATAAGAAATCATGCAGAATATATACTTCAAGTACCGCATAAGTATACTTCATGTATACATAACGATAGTCCCATGATGATTAATTGTTCCAATCCTAAATCCGGAACAAAATAATTTTTGCCCAATATGTATACTTGACGTATACATATATGAAAAGGAGGTATAAGGTATTGAGTATTATTCTAATAAGCGGCGATCAGGTGAAAAAAGTATTAAGTGCAAAGGAGGCAGTTGATGTAGTAGAGCAGGTCTATAAGGACCACGGCCTTGATAAAGTGGTCATGCCTGCAAAAATAAATCTGAATATGGGGATAAATGGGGAATGGCCTCATTTCTTCGGCTCAGCTAATTCCATGCCTGCGTATGTGGATTCCCTAAAAGCAATGGGGGTAAAATTTGCTTCTGGCTATACTAAGAATCCCGAAAAGGGGCTACCCTTCATACACGCCACAATAATACTGACTGAGCCTGAAACAGGCTGTCCAATTGCAGTTGTTGATGGTACATATATTACGGCGATAAGGACAGGCGCTGCTACCGCTGTTGCAGTAAAGTATCTCGCGAGAAAAGATTCGGCAGTAGTCGGAATAATAGGAGCCGGACTTCAGGGAAGGATGCACATCCTGGCGTTAAATGAGGTTATAGACATCAAGGAAATTAGAGTAGCAGATATCAGAGAAGAAGCAGCAGTTAAATGTGCAAAGGAAATGAATGAGCTGCTCGGGCTTAATGTAAGGGCGGTTAAGTCAAATAAAGAAGCAGTTGATGACTCAGATATAGTAATAACTGCAACTATAGCAGATGAGCCTTTGGTAATGAAGGAGTGGTTAAAAAAAGGAGCATTGGTAGTATCGGTAGGTTCATATCAGGAGCTGGATGAGCAAATCCCATTAACTTGCGACAAACTTGTTGTAGACAGCTGGGCACAGAATGCCCACAGGGGAGAACTTTTGAAGCTGGTTAAAGACGGAAGGATAAGTGAAAAAGATATTTATTCAGAGTTAGGATATATTGCATCGGGGAAGAAAGCAGGAAGAGAAAATGCTGATGAATTGATATGTGCATGCTTAATAGGTATGGGTTCACTGGATATAGGTACCGCCAAATTTGTATACAACAAATTAAAGGATACGGAAGGTGTAGTTAAATTTGATCTAATATAAAAATTCTAAACAAGGCAAGGTGAAAAAATGACATATTCAAATAACTTTGATGTCTTTGATATTATCGGTCCAATAATGATAGGACCCTCAAGTTCGCATACTGCGGGCGCTGTAAGAATAGGCCTGATTGCAGGGCAGCTTTGCGGCTTTGACCCTAAAGAAATAACGGTGCTTTTCCATGGCTCCCTGGCCAGCACATATTCATTTCATAAGACCGACGTAGCAGTTGTAGCAGGCGTTATGGGAATAGGGGTTGACGATGAACGTATAAGAAAATCTATCGAGATAGCTGAAGATAGGGGCATTGAAGTTAGAATTGATAAGGTAGAGCTTCAAAATGCTCATCCAAGCACAATCATAATAGAGCTTGTAGACAATAAGGGTAATAAGCAAGTCATGAGGTCTGCAACAATAGGTGGAGGCAACATATACATTGAAGAAGTAAACGGTTATAGAGTAGATATTGATGGGAAGCAGGACTGCCTAATAGGGCTGACTATAGCAGGCAGGTCTGAGTTTGAGAAATCAGTAGCAGATGTTTTAGATGAGAAGTTAAATATTACTAGCTTTATGGTCAAAGACGGATGTTTTGCATTCAAACTGGAAAATGGGAAAGCAATAGATACTTCCACATTAGAAAAAATCAAAAATAACACCCGTATAAAAGAAGTATTCCTGCTTAAAGCGGTGATGCCGCTGAGTACACAGGGAAAACATTTTTATAAAACATGCAAAGAACTTGTGGAAAAATCTAAAGAGAATAATTGCAGGATTAGTGACATTGTCATTAGCTTTGATGCGGAAAAGTCAGGGAGGACCGAAGAGCAGGTATTTGAACAAATGAGAGAGGCTTACCTCACAATGAAAGAGTCTATACAAAAGGGCCTTGAGAAAGAAAATGAACTTTTAGGAAACATATTTAAGGGCAATGCAGCGAAGATGGACCGGTTTGTAAAGTCTGAAAGAAGCATTTGCGGTACTACCCTGTCTAAGGTAATAAGAAACGCACTGGCTGTTATGGAAGTTAACGGGTCAATGGGGAAGGTTGTTGCCTGCCCAACGGCAGGCTCGGCAGGTACAGTACCTGCTGCGGTAATAACGGTAGCAGAGACTAACGGGATACCGGAGGATAAGGTTATACAATCACTTTTTACAGGTGCAGGGATAGGTATTATCATTGCTGAGAATGCAAGCATATCCGGCGCAGTATGTGGATGCCAGGGAGAATGTGGTTCGGCGTCAGCAATCGCAGCAGCAGTAATTGTAGATATGTTTGACGGGGACTACGACCAGATTTTAAGTGCGGTTTCACTGGCTTTTGGCAACATACTTGGGATGGTCTGTGACCCAGTGGCAGGTATGGTTGAAATTCCTTGCATCCAAAGAAATACAATAGCCGCAGTGAATGCCATAATTTGTGCAGAAATGGCCCTTGCAGGAGTTGACAGTGTTATCCCGGCAGATGAAATGATAGGGGCGCTTGACGAAGTAGGAAGACTCATGGATAGTTCATTAAAGGATACACTTGGCGCAGGAATATCCAATACTCCAACAGCAAGGAAGATTGAGAAGAAAATCTTTGGAAGCAACAGTAAATAATCTTGTGGAGGAAAGAAAAATGAAAAATGTTAAATATGCAGTATTAGGTGCAGGAAATGGGGGGCAATGTGTAGCTGCATACCTTAAGTTAAAGGGATATGAGACCAGTTTGTATGACAGGTATGAGAGCGTGATTGAACCTATAAAGGAAAAAGGAGGCATTGAGTTAAAAGGCGTCTCACTTAATGGGCTTGCAAGAATTGATAACATTACTACAAACATAAAACAGGCTGTAGAAGGTGCAGATGTAATACTTGTAGTCCTTCCTGCTTTTGCGCATGAATATATAGCAGAAAATTTGGCTCTTGAACTTAAGGATGGACAGGTAGTTGTATTGTGCCCGGGTTCAACAGGCGGAGTACTTGAATTTAAGAGGGTGCTGAAGGAGAAAAATTGTAAGGCCAAGATAAAGCTGGCTGAGACAAACAGTCTTTTCTATGCTTCCAGAGTCGAGGAACCAGGGATTGGGGTTATCAGTGGTATAAAAAAGACTATGCCTCTTGCAGCTCTCCCTTCATCTGATGCTGATGAAATAATAAGCCTTTTAAGTGAACCCTACCCTCAGCTTGTTAAGGAAGAGAATGTTTTAGTATCTGATATGAGTAATATGAATGCGGTAATACATCCCCTTCCCGTACTTTTAAATACCGGATGGATAGAAGCAACCAAAGGAAATTTCAAGTACTACTATGACAGCATTACCCCAAGCATCGGCAGATTAATAGAAAAGTTAGATGCTGAGAGAATGGAAATATGCAGAGCTTTAGGAATAAATGCTAAGGACATCAAGGAAAGTTTGTATACTTACTATGGTGCATCAGGTGATAGTTTATACGAAATAGTAAGAAATGTAAAAGCGTATGCAATTGTTAATGGCCCTGGGAAGATTGAAATGAGGTTTTTAACAGAGGATGTGCCTATGGGGCTTGTACCTATGACCGAGTTAGCGAAAATAGTAAATGTTAAGACACCGGTTATGGATATGACAGTAGAACTGGCTTCAATGCTTTTAGAGAGAGACCTTAGGGCAGAAGGGAGGACTTTAGAGAAGCTAGGTATTAACGGAATGGATAAAGAAAGCCTGTTAAATTATATAGAATAAAAAGTGAATCAAAACTAATTTGATGAGGGGGGCAAAACAAAAGATGGCAATGAAGACAAGCACCAAGGTAGTATACGATGTGATTAAGAACAAAATATTATCCTGTGAATATCAGCCAGGACAGCTCGTATCAGAAAAGGAGATTGTAGAGGAACTGAATACAAGCAGAACACCTGTAAGGGAAGCAATAAACATTTTGAACGGACAGGGCTTGTTAAAGGTGATACCTAAGAAAGGAATGCAGATCTCACCTTTATCTATTAAAAGAATGAAAGAAATCTATGATGTGAGGATGCTTCTTGAGCCGGTAGCGGTAAGGCAGGCAATAAAACATATTAAACCTGATGACATTAAATACCTTACCGAGCTTGATAAAAAGTTAAGCGAAGACTATGAGAAAGAGGATGTATCTGAAGTATGTAAAACCGGTATGGATATCCATCTATATATTGCGCATTTATCCGGTAATGAGATTATTTATGAACTTATTAAATTGCTCAGAAACGAAAGCCATAGAGGATATGTATACTATTTGAAAAGATACTTGGATGGATGTATGAATGAAGATAGAAGAACTACCGAGATACGTCTTTCAAAAATCCACAATAAATTCATAAAAGCCTTAATTGAAGGAAATGAGGAGCTAGCGGTTGATTATATCATAGAGGACCTTAGCACAATGAAAAAATTAATTACTGAATCTTGATGCTCTCAAAAAGGAGGTAGAAAAATGAAACCTAGGAACTGGATACAAAGGATACTTGACAGACTACTCTCTATACAAAGAGGAGTAACCTTTGTCCTGGCGCTTCTTATAACCGGACTAGTTGTATTTCAGGTTATTTTAAGGTATGTTTTTAAAGCTCCGCTTATGGGAATTGAAGAAATGCTCCTTTTCCCCATCATATGGCTTTATATGCTGGGTGGCGCCAATGCCTCACAGCAGAGAAACCACATAGAATGCGGCGTACTTACGGTATATATCAAGCGTCCAAGGACGATGATGCTTTTTAAAATAGTAAAAGGTCTAATATCGCTTATTGTATCCTTGTGGCTGTCATATTGGGCTTATTGGTTCTTTGTATATTCTCTGACACGTTGGAAGCTGAGCGATCTTTTGTATATCCCAATGTTCTTCGGAGAAAGCGCAATGTTCATTGGGCTAATTCTAATGCTTGTATATGCTGTCATCGAACTGGTTGGTTATATAAAAGATTTTGGAAATAGCTCTCTTACAAGCGATAAGGAGGAGTTAAAATGCTGACAATTGTTCTTCTCGACGTTATCCTACTTGTTATTCTCCTAATAATGAGTGTACCGCTTCCTTACTGTTTTGGAGGAGCACTTCTTTTTATGAGTATATTCGGTGGAGTCTCCATGAAGAGCATGATGCTTTGGGGGTTTAACCAAATGATAAGCCCTGTACTTCTCGCCAGTCCGCTTTTTATCCTGGCAGGGACTTTAATGGGTGAAAGCGGTATAGCAAAGCGTCTTCTTGACTTTGTCGATTCCTTTGTTGGAAGGATAAAGGGAGGGCTTGGTGTCATAAGTGTTGTAACCTGTGCTCTCATAGGTGCAATTTCAGGGAGTGGCTTTACAGGTGTTGCTGCAACAGCCCCGGTTATGATCCCAAGAATGGTTGAACAGGGTTATCCAAGAGGATATGCAACCTCTCTTATAACAGTCTCATCAATATTAGGTCTTTTAATCCCTCCAAGCGTTATTATGATTCTATATGGATGGGTCACCGAGACATCGATTTTAGCCTGTTTCCTTGCAACAATAGGGCCCGGAGTTGCTATTACAATTGCACTTTCGGTAATGAATTTGATTTGGGCAAGAAAGTTTGACCTAGTTCTGGAACCCCCTATGCCTCCTGCAGAGAAACTCAAACAAATCGTAACGCGTACTTGGTACGCACTGCCTGCTCTATTAATGCCTATAATTATACTCGGTGGTATATACGGCGGAGTTTTTACCCCAACGGAGGCTGCGGGTGTTGCAGCTTTTTATTCAATCCCAGTGGGATTCCTGATCTATAGATCACTAAACCGCAAAAACTTCTATAAGATGACATTTGAATCGTCTACTTCTATAGGTGCTATTATGACAATGATTGTATTCTGTCTTATGCTGAGCCAGACATACGTTATGCTCCAGGTGCCCCAGGCTATTGTAAAATTATTCTTTGATTTTACTCAGAACAGGACGCTCATGCTAATAATTATAAATCTGTTCCTTTTCCTTGTTGGCATGATAGTGAACGATGCCACCGGGATGATATTAGTTGCGCCCCTGCTTCTTCCCCTGGTCAAGGAATTGGGCATCCATCCTATTCATTTTGCAGCCATAATGGGAGTGAACCTAGCTATGGGAGGAGTTACACCACCTTACGCAAGCATTTTGTACCTGGGGATGCGTCTTGGCAAGTGCGAATTCAATGATATATTAAGGCCTACATTACTATTCCTCGCATTTGCATATATACCAATTGTATTTCTTACTACCTTCTGGCCGGATTTATCACTTTTTCTGCCAAAGCTTTTGGGTTTCATGTAAGACCCAAGAAAAAGCAATTCAGTTTAATAGCTTATAAATTCTTTGAGATAGCAGTTTCAAAGAATTTATATAAAAAAATATCGTACAAGGGGGAATAAAAATGCCAGGTAAAATTGACACAGTATTATTAAGCCAGGAAGACGTAAATCAGGTTATAACGATGAAAGATGTAGTGGAGATAGTTGACAAGACATTTAAGGGATTTGGTGAAGGTACAACTATTAATCCTACTAAAGTAAATCTCGATTTAGGGGAAACAGCTCCATATCCCCCATATCAAGGGTTTATGAATGCCATGCCCGCTTATGTAGGCTGGCTGGATACTGCAGGTATTAAGTGGGCCGGTGGATTCTTAGGCGAGCGAAAGAGGCTTGGTTTTCCGTATATTACTTCCCTGATACTTCTGATAGACCCCAAGATTGGGCATTTTAGGGCAGTTATGGATGGAGAACACATTACCAATCTTCGTACAGGTGCTCAAACGGCAGTTGCCTTAAAGTACATGCATAACAAAAATTCAATCCGTATAGGCTTGTTCGGAGCGGGAATGCAGGGACATACCCAGACCATGGCAATTTCTGAAGTGTTTGATATCGAGGAACTAAGAGTCTTTGACATTAACAGAGAAGCAAGTTTGAAGTTTGCGAACAATATGAAGGATGTAGTAAAAGGGGAAATTATAATTGCCGACACACCTGAAGAGGCGGCAAAGGGAGATGCAGTTGTTTGTGTTACCCAATCTAAAGATAAGTTTGTCAAAGACGAGTGGATTAAACCGGGAATGGTTTTATTCCCAATGGGCTCTTACCAGGAATGCGAAGATGCATTCATACTGAATGCCGATAAGATTATCGTTGACCATATAGGACAGACCCTACATAGAGGAGCCCTTGCAGAACTTAATGCAGCGGGAAAAATCACAGAAAAGGACATTTATGCTACAATAGGTGAACTTGCTGCCGGGTTAAAGCCAGGACGAACAAATGAAAATGATCGTATTCTTTGCATACCAATAGGTACAGGTGCTATGGACATTGCAGTAGCAACTGTAGTGCTCCAGAAAGCAGTAGAGAAAGGCTTGGGCGGAAAGTTTGCCTTTGTATAAAAACGCATCAAATAAAAAATAAAGGAGGAGCAAAAATGAAAGGGTTGAAAAGCATAAGCCTAGTTATTTGCGTTATATTCTTAGCAGCAAGCCTTGCAGCATGTTCTCCATCTGGGACAGGTGATAATAAAGAAAATGAAGTAAAAGTCTGGAAATTCGCCCATATAAGGCCGGCTGGCTCTGTTTCAGACCTGGATTTTCAGGCCTTTGCAAAAGATGTGGAGAACAGAAGTAATGGCAGTTTAAAGCTCGAAATTTATCCTGCCAGCCAATTAGGAGACTATACAGTTGTTCAGGAACGTGTTAGCATAGGTGATATTCATATGCAAGTGGCCCCGGTAGGGACAAACTTGGATAAGAGCTTCGGCATTACAAGTGCTCCATACCTTGTTGAAAACTGGAATCAGGCGCGTAAGGTATACGCCAGCGACAGCAAATTAAATACTGCAATGGCCGAAATACTTGATAAGAATGGAATGAAGCTTATTGCCGTTTACCCACTATATTTTGGAGGAATTGCTCTAGTAAAAGAACCCAAGGAACCTGGAAATGCTGACGTTCCAAAGAATATAAAGATAAGGGTTCCTCCAATAAAGTCCTTTGAAAAAACTGCTGAAGCCTTGGGGTATATAGCGACACCTCTGCCATTTGCCGAGACATTTACTGCTATGCAGACCGGTATTGTTGAGGGGGCTATCGGTGCTGGAGCCGAAGGTTATTACTCGAACTTTAAAGATTTAGTTAAATGGTATCTGCCATTGAATGACCACTTTGAAATGTGGTATATGTATGTAAATAAAGAGGAGTTTAACAAGCTATCACCTGAGCAACAGAAAGCTCTCCTGGATGCAGCTAAGGCAATGGAAGAAAAACGTTTCAGAGACGCTGAGCAACAGGAAAAAGAATTTGAAGGTAAGCTTGCAGCTGAAGGAATAAAGATTGTTGAGTTTACCGACGCTGAGCTTGCAGCCTTTGCAAAGAAGACCAGAGAGCAGGTATGGCCTTTAGTTAAAGGAGACTATGGCGAAAAATTATTTGAAAGCATAGTAAAAGAGATTCAATGAACATGTGTACTAAGGGATTAGAATATTTATATGACTAAAAAGAGTGTTTCAAACATATAAATCTTATTATGTATTGTATGCTCATAACAAACACCAGGGTTTTGTACTCTGGTGTTTGTTATAGATACTTTATTCAAGAGGTGGATATTGATATCGCTCTGATCATATTGTACCAGGCCACAGGTATTTAACAAGGGGTTTAGGTTAAGAATACTAGATGACAATAAACCGGGTTGAAGCTGCAGGGGCCAGTTCTCCTGCAATACCTGTGGGAGGTAGCGGTATTGAAAAAAATAGCAGCAGCTGTATTGATTGTTGTCCTGTCGGTCTCCGGAGTGGTTCCGGCATTCGCCAATGGTTTGAATCAGCCTGTTCCAATCCTGATGTACCATAACATCGTTGATGAGGGCGGAGAAGAGGATGCCCTTAATGTACCTGTTGACAGATTTGAAGACCATATAAGAACATTAAAGTATATGGGGTACAACTCAATAACCTTTGAGCAACTGCATGAATATTTTTCGGGTGGGGAAGGGCTCCCGGAGAATCCGGTACTGATAACCTTTGACGATGGTTATTTAAGCAATTATTCCCATGCATTCGGAATATTGAGCGAGTATGGGTATTGTGCCACGGTGTTTATGATAACCGATTATATCGGCAGTTATGGATATCTTGACGGAGAGATGCTGGTTGAGATGCAGCACAGCGGTGTGTTTGACATACAAAATCACAGCGCGTCACACCTGTACAACCTGTCGGACATGGACAGTGCGAGGATGAGGGCTCAGGTGGCAGGGGCCAGAGAGGTTCTGGAAGAACTGCTTGATAAGCCTGTAAGGTTTTTCTGTTATCCCTTCGGCAGGCATTCCAGCGCTTTAAGGGGTGTTCTTAAGGCCGAAGGGATTGATATGGCGGTAACCACAGCCCATGGTGCCGCAAAAATTGGAGACGACCCTTTGCAGCTGGATAGAATAAGGGTTTTTGGGTTTGATACCGGAAAGAGCCTGGTAAACCGTATAGGGAACACCACCGGAAGGCATGCAAAACCGGTGCCTCAGGATATCAAACCTAACGATGAAGATATGGTACCGTTCCAGGGAACAACTGATTACTGCGGGACTTCAAGGATTTGCCTGTATGTCGCGGAGAATTTTGTCATGGATGTGGTTAGTATTATGCCCTTGACAGGAGATGAGAGGATTCTGGGTTTGATTTATGCGCTGTACCGGCCGTTTTGGAAAAAAGACTTAAGCCTGCAATAGCGAGGGGTCCAGGGGCAAGCCCTTCCTTGTGGAATGAAAACTGTGCATCAGGATGCTGGAATTAAAGACAATAAAAGAGGTTTTTGGCATAATGTAAAGAATAATACATATAACAGAAGATATGCTTCCGTGGATGTAAGGGTGGTTTCTATGGTTCTTTGGGCTTTTCTATTGATAATACCGGTTCTGCCGGTAAGATTCCGTCTGGGGCTTAGTAATTCCAGCCGGTTTTGCCTGAAAATCCATGCGTCCTACGCATGGGGGATGGTTTGCTATAACTACGACAGGGAAATAGAAAACAGCTGTACCACAGCCAGGTTTTTCGGTGCCAGGGTTTACAACAGGGTGAGGGGCACCGCGGATAGGGGAAAAAAGGAGAAGGAGAGAGCGGGCAGAGAAAAAAGTCCCTTCAGGAGCAAGCAGTATGTCAGGTTTATGCTGCGGGTGGGGAAGGGAGTTTATGGCACTGCCGTAGCTAAGAGTTATCAGGCAAAGTTAAGGGTAGGCTTTGAGGACCCGGCATATACGGGCATGTTGTGCGGAATGGTTTACTGTATACCTGCCTTTCTGAACGGCAACGTTGAGTTTCAGCCGGATTTCTCCGGGGAAACACTGGAGGTTGATCTACATTTTGAAGGGATACTAATACCGGCTGCGGTGATTATGGTAATTTTGAAGGTTTTGGCCGTCTTCACAAAGGAGCGGCTGCTTTCCAAACTTTATTGGGGACATTCCTTATCGTAGTTGCCAGTGACCAGTCGGCAGTGGTCAACTACGAACTACCAACTAATAAGAGAATAAGGGAATAAGGGAATATTTCAAGCCTGACCCCTTTTCCCATAGGGAGGTAAAGAATATGGATTTAAAAGAGAACCTAAAGGCAATATTTGATGAGATGGAAAGCTTTCTTACCACCAAGGCCGTGGTGGGCGAAGCTATTGAAGTCGGTGACGTCACCCTGATTCCTGTAATAAACGTTACCTTCGGTATGGGCACGGGCGCCGGCGGGGGTGAAGATGCGAAGAGTGCAGGCCGCCAGGGAGGCGCAGCCGGACTTGGAGCCAAGATTTCCCCTACTGCTGTTATTGTAGTTCGGGAAGGGGACATTTCGGTAGTTCCGCTCAACGGAGCTGGAGGAATCGAAAGGCTGATCGATATGATACCCGACATTGTTAAAAAAATAAAAAGCAAGACAGCCGGTAAGAATAATAAAAATAATAAGGGTAATGAAAAGGGAGAAGAGAAACTAAGGGTCAGGTAGAGATTAGAGGTGTGGCTGAGTTGGAACCCGATATAGCGAATAAATATGTGAACGCAGCGGCGTATGAACTGATTTCCGATCACGGTTTTTCCATACTGAAGATCAATGCGGATAAACCTGCCTGTGCTCTGGTTGAGAAAAGAGGGGAGAGGCTTGAGGTAGTCTTTTTTGATTTTGAGGTCTCATTAACTTCGTATATTGAAGGCCTGCTGCCGGGATTGATGAGATTCATGGATACGACCGGATGTAGAAAGGCCGATCTCAGTGCCATTCACGTCGGGGCTAAAGATGAACCGGGAGCGGATCATTCAACATACAGCAGCAGTTCCAGGCTTCAGATTGCTGAAATCCGGGTTGACCTTGACCGGTCGGCTGTCATTGGGAGCAGCGGAAATGAAACGGTCGATGGAGTTCTCAAAAAGCTTTCGGATTCCAGGGTATTGGATGAATACAGGCCGAAGGACCTGGAGGCTGAAGTTCCAAAGAGAACCCGGAAAAAGCCCGTTCCAATGGTCACCTATGCCATACTGTCGGTAAACTTCATCCTCTGGATGCTTATGACGATGGCAGGGGGATCCACCAACAGCAGTGTCCTGATAAGATTCGGCGCCATGTACAGTCCGTTAATAGCACAGGGGCAATACTGGAGGCTGGTTACACCAATGTTTTTGCACGTCGGCCTGGTACACCTCAGCTTTAATTCCTATGCGCTATACCAGCTGGGAAGCCTGTCTGAAATTATATTCGGCAGAGTGAAGTTTATTATCATTTACTTTGCGGCGGGGTTATGCGGAAGCGTATCCAGTTTTTTATTTACAAAGGCGGTTTCTGCAGGGGCATCGGGGGCAATATTCGGTTTGCTGGGCGCACTGCTCTATTTTGGAAAGGCAAGGCCGGGGGTGCTCAACAGAGGATTTATAGGCAATATTGCTACTATAATTGGAATTAACCTGTTCATCGGGTTTACGTACCCGGGGATAGACAATTTTGCCCATATCGGAGGGCTGGCCGGGGGATATGCAGCATCAATGGTCATACTTAAATATTCGGATTGGAGGTAATTTATATGGGGAGGATGCTTGTTTCGCTCATTCAGATGAACGTGGAGGCGGGATGTCCGGAAAAAAACAGGAGTACGGCTTTGAAGCTGATTGAAAGAGCTGCCGAGACAAACCCCGATGTAATTATAATGCCCGAAATGTGGAATACCGGCTATAGTTTCGATAGCTTGAAGTCCATCTGCGACAGGAATGGGGACCCGACCCTGCCGATGGTCAAAGGATTGGCCAGGGAAACCGGCATAAATATCATAGCAGGCTCGGTGGCAGATATGAGGGACGACAGGGTATACAATACTTCCTATATTGTAGGCAGGAAAGGGGAAGTAATCTCACAGTACAGCAAGATACACCTTTTCGGTTTGATGGAAGAAGACAGGTTTTTATCTCCCGGAGAAGAGCTTGGGCTTTTCCGGCTCGATGATATAAGCTGCGGCATACTGATTTGCTATGACCTGCGTTTCCCAGAGCTGATGAGGAGCCTGGCCCTGAAGGGAGCCAGGGTTGTATTTGTTCCCGCACAGTGGCCGTTCCCCCGGCAGGAGCACTGGGTGACACTGCTCAGGGCTAGGGCTATTGAGAACCAGCTCTACGTTGTGGCTGCCAACAGGGTGGGCAGAAGCGGCAGAGATAGTTTCTTCGGCCGCTCCATGGTGGTGGACCCCTGGGGAGAAGTCATAGCCCAGGCGGGGGACAAGGAGTGTATCGTCAACGTCAAGATTGACCTCGGCCTGGTCGATGATGTCAGGAACAGGATTCCGGTGTTTTCGGACAGGAGAGAAGACCTCTATTAGGTGTAGCCTATGGTCTTAACGAACCAGTCGGACATAGCGGCAAAATCTATATCAAATATGCGTGCGAGTACATTCAGAATAAACCCGATAAACCAAAGGACTATGTAGATTTTCAGGTCCTTCCATTTCTTTGCCTTGATCAGGAAGGGTACATCTATCCCCGCAGCGATTCCGAAAACCAGCAATAAAGCTGTGAATATCTCAAGCAAAGCCTATTCACCCCTTCTGAACTCAAACACCAGGCTGTCGGATGTCTCTCCGGTGCGCCGCATCTGCGCTTGCACAGTGATTTTGAACTCCGTGCCTTTATATATCTCCATCCAGTTATCCTTGTTTTCGTACCAGTACTGCGGGTACTTCCGGTACACCCTTTCGCCGAACCCGAAAACATCTAAATTGAATTCCTTCCTGGTTCTTTCTATAGTTTGCTCGATGCGCTTCTTGACATACTCTTCAACCTTACGGTTTATTTCATTGACATTGTTGGTAGTCATAACAACCGGGCATGTCATTTCTATAAGGCTGTATTCGGCTTTGACTTCTATCGTGATACGGAGCTTGTCGGTGATATCAGGAATTATTCTGGACCTTGTTTGCAACGGGTTTATTGAGATTATCCCATTTTTTCCGCTGGAACATGGAATCATGAGGTTTCCTGAGGTGGTTTTCTGGACCACCCACAATAAACCCATGGTCTCTTCCTGTGTTATGAACCCGACAAGCTTGTCGCGTTTGAATACACCTAATTCATTGAACTCAAGCTGTATTCTATCACCCTCTCTTTGCGCTATGCTGACCTTTGGGATCACGGGTTCGCGGCCTTCACTAAGATACGCCGAGAAAAAATCCTTAAGGGAAACGACCTTGGTTTTTGCCGTTCTCTCACCCGATATCGTTATTGCCGCCAGGGGGGTAGGGATACCTATATCTACCTTCGGGTTTCCCTGTAAAAGCTCCTTCAGGTTTTCATCCGTTACAAGCAGATAGCTGGTATCACGGATTTGCGTAAAACGGGACAGAAGGTCCATAACTTCGGCAAGACCATGCCGGGCAAAGTTTTCGCTTATGACAATGACATTAATGTGTTTCCAGGAAATCCGCTGCTCGGCGCGGTCGGTCATCCTGTACATGGCCTGCGACAGGGTCCGGCCGCTGGACTCCAGAGTTTCGAAGGTTTTTACCATCTGTCCCTCCGGACCAACGGAAGTCTTTACAACCTGTGCGTAGAGGTCTATCATGCCTGTCTGCGCGTTCCGGTCCATTGCCATGGCGACGGGAAAGGTGATGCTGCCTATCTCCATCCTGTCCCAGCATCCGGAAAGGACTGTCATTGATATAGATATTATTACCATGATGATTAAACGTCTCAACCCTATACCCTCTTTCCTGTTTTTCTCAATGAAGCAAATATCAATAACAGAAGGGGAATGCCAAGCTCAAAGGGTAACGAATATATCCCCCACACCCTGTCCAGAAACTCCACCAAATCTACGTTGTTCCTGAAAATATACAAAGACATCGATCCTACTATTATACCCAAGGGCAGGGTCAAGCTTAAGCTGTCCCTGGGTTTGAACAGGTCGGAGGTTATCTTCGTTATTATATAGTAGAAAACGCATATCTTGATATAGTTTGATATTATCCACGGTATCAGAAATATGGCTTCGGTACGCTGGAAAAATTCAGCAACATTGATCAAACGGACTACCCTCAGAGTAGGGAACAGGAACAGGGCAGCCATTCCGGGTCCAAGCGCCATAAGGGTTACCAGCACTAAAAACATCAGGGTCAGCGCGGACCAGACAACTCCGATCAGGGCAGCCCTGCGTGCCTGGTCCTGGGAGTTAACGAACGGAATAAGGAAGGCAACGCCCACCACTTCACCGAACCAGCCGGATGGCGTTACAGAGGCCCTCAGGACAGGGCCGATTCCCCGGCTCAATACCGGAGTGACGTTTCCAATATCCAGGTTGCTTGCCGAAAGCACCAGGATCAAGGCTATTGATACATAACTGAAGGTCACGCTGAGAACGTTTGTCCGGGCTATAACCTCAATGCCCTGCCTTACCGTGTACGCACATACTATGATAATTATTATGGTAACCGCCTCAAGGGGAGTCCTGGGAAGAAGGGAGCTTATTACTGTAAAGACAACCTCCCGGACTACTATGGAGGTCATATGCAGATAGAACCATAGGTAAAGGATACCTATGCATTTTCCCAAAACAGGACCGAGCAGGATGGTAACATACTCTGTCAGGGTTTTACCCGGAAACTTACGGGCGAGGGCTGTAACCACAAGGGCTGTTAATACTCCTACCACTCCTGCGGGCAGCAAAGAAATCCAGGCATCCTGCTTTGCATCATCCGCAAGGAATGCCGGGAGAAATAACGTTGCTGTAGAACTGATGAATGTAAATACCAGTAATGTTAACTGCCTGCTGGATATCTTGCCTTTGTCAAGCATCCTTATCCTCCCCCTTGGGCTGGCCGTCTTTTTGATATGGCCCCGGTTTCAATCCGGATTTCTGCCTTGTCTGGTCCTTTGGTCCGAACGTCTTTGGCCGTCTTGACAAAAGCCACATAGGAAGCCGTACCTGGGAATCCCTAAGGTCTGCCGGGATGAGCGGGGTGAGGGGAGCAAGGAACGGTACGCCGAAGGAGCGCAGGGAGCATAAATGAACCATGATAACAAATATTACCGATATAAACCCGAATATCCCGAAGGTTCCGGATACGATCATGAGCCCGAACCGCATGAACCTTATGGTAAGGGCAGCGCTGAACGAAGGAATGGCAAAATTGGAGACTGCCGTAAGGGATACCACCGTCACCGTGATGGGGCTGGCAAGCTTGCTCTGGATGGCTGCCTGCCCGAGAACAAGGGCTCCTACTATGCTTATCGCCTGCCCGACGTTCCTCGGGAGGCGTACACCCGCTTCCCGGATTATCTCCAGAATAAACTCCATGATAAAGGCTTCCACCAGTACGGGAAAGGGTACGCCCCTGCGGGACGCAATAATAACCTCCAATACACCCTGGGGTATCATCTCGTGATGGTAGGAGGTTATTGCTATGTAAAAGGAGGGCAGGGTCAGTGCCGTTACCAAAGCCAGCAGACGAAGAGCCCTGAGCAAAAAAGTTGTGTAGACCCGTTCATAGTGATCATCCGGGGAGTGGAGAAACTGCCAGAAGGTTGTGGGCAGCAGCAGTACCACCGGAGTGCCGTCCACGATAATTGCCGCACCGCCTTCCAGAAGGTGGGCTGCCGTTTTATCCGGCCTTTCGGTGTTTCTTATCTGAGGTATGATAGACCAGGGGCTGTCTTCAATGAATTCCTCCAGCATGTTGGTTTCCAGTATGCTGTCCGTCTCTATCCGGTTAATCCTGCTCCTGATCTCTTCCACCAGTTTGGGGTTCACAATCCCTTTGATGTATGCAATAACTATGTCGGTTTTTGTCAGGGAGCCTACCTTCATGCTTTCAAGCTGCAGTTTTGGGCTTTTTATCCTCCTCCTCAGGAGCATAGTGTTGAGCCTCAGGGTTTCCGAGAAGCTGTCCCTGGGACCCCGGACCACCTGCTCGCTGGTATTTTCCTGCACCCCCCGGTCAACCCACTTCCTGGTTTCTATAATAAAAGCTCCTTTTATACCGTCAACCAGGAGGACAGTATCACCGGAGAATATTCCATCGATTATGCTCACCCAGTCAACCGCATGTTTTACTTCTGAACTCACAAAGCCCTTTTCCAGTATCGCGTTTTCCAGGTTTTCCTTTGTGAGCCCGTCTGAAAGGCCGGGAAGCTGTGTGTTCAACGCCAGTGTGTTCATAATGCTGTAGAGGATTCTGTCCTTGTCGGCGAGGCCGTCGACATATACGACAGCGGCATCTGTATTTTTATCGCCGGACACCTTGAACCTTCGCACAACAACATCTCCGCTCAAACCAACCATGTGTTTTAAATCATCAATGTTTCTTTTCAGGCTGGATGTCAGGGGGCTTGTATTTTTTGTATCTGCGTTAACAGTCTCCACACTTTTTTTTTTGAATATTTTCCTGCCTAGATTTATCAGCTTGTTCAGCATAATGGGTTCCCCTTGCTTCAGATGGTATTATTGTCATTTTAACAAAATATTTTATTAAGTAGTATTTCCTGCATACTGACATATAATTCTAGATAAATAATTTCGGCACCGGTTGAATAAGTTTCATTATTTACGCCAATTTGCTATAATATCACTATATTGGGGACATTCGTAAGAGTAGGAGAGTTGACTATGGCCATATACGCAATATCCGACCTTCATCTTTCAAAGGCAATCGACAAGCCGATGGACGTGTTCGGCGGCTGGGAAAACTATATGGAGAAGATTGAAGAGAATTGGAGCAATACCGTCAGCCGGGAGGACTGGGTACTGATTCCCGGCGATATTTCATGGGCTACATACCTTGAAGAGAGCCTGATGGATTTCAGATTCATAGATGGGCTTCCGGGCAGAAAAATAATAATAAAGGGGAACCACGATTACTGGTGGACAACCCTGAGCAAGCTGAACGGTTTTCTTGAGAGCAGGGGAATTAAAAACATCCATTTTCTGAATAATAACAGTTATATATGTGAAGGCACAGCCGTTTGCGGTACCAGGGGATGGATTTGCCCCGGAAGCCCGGAGTTCACGGAGCATGATGCCAAAATACACAACAGGGAGCTTAACAGGCTTGAACTATCTATCAGGAGTCTCAGGGGTAAAGAATATAATGACATATTGGTTATGCTGCACTATCCTCCGTTCTATTCTAACGGGGTAGACAGTGAATTCCTTGAATTGATGAAAAGTTACGGCGTAAAAAAGTGTATTTACGGGCACCTGCATGGACCGGCGCTGAAGGATGCGGCAGAAGGGGTTATCGGGGGCATACAGTTTTTGCTTACGTCTTGCGACCATATCGGCTTTTCTCCTTTGAGGCTGTACTGATTTACAGTTCGCAGATCGCAGGCGTTAGACTATAGTTCGTAGTTGGTAGTTTGTAGTTAGTAGTTCACAGATCACAGTTCACAGGTGCAATAATTCAGTTCACAGTTATCAGTTATAAGTCTTCAGGGTTAGCCTTACAAGTTTTCCCTTAAGCTTTACCCTAAGCACTGGCAACTGGTAACTGGCATATGATAGCTGATTTCTCGCAACTGATAGATGGTGTGTCCCCATACCTTAGAAGGGAGGGTTGAAAGATTATTGGCGATAGATACAGGAAGTATTCAAATTATCTGAAAGATAAATACGGGTGCAAAGTATACAAATTGCCCGTAAATCTGCCGGTTACCTGCCCGAACAGGGACGGGGAGCTGGGAACAGGCGGCTGTACTTTTTGCGGAGAAAAGGGCGCAGGGTTTGAAAGCCTGCCCAGCTTTATGCCTGTCCGGGAGCAATTGGAGAAGAACATGGGCTATATCAGGGGCAAGTATAATGCCGTGAAGTTTATTGCGTATTTTCAAAACTTTTCAAACACCTATCTGGAACCGGCAGTATTGATGGAATACCTCACAGACGCCTGCATCGACGATGTCGTAGAAATATACGTATCAACCCGTCCCGACTGCATTTCCGACCGTCACCTTGATGCGGTTAAAAAAATCCAGGAGGATAAAAGGATTAGCGTAACCTTTGAGATAGGGCTCCAGACGGTGAATTATCACAGCCTCGACAAGGTCAACAGGGGACATTCTCTGGCGGAGTTCATCGACTGCGTATTGCGCGTAAAATCGTTCGGCTTTGATGTGTGCAGCCATGTTATCCTCGATCTGCCCTGGGACAATATGCTGGATGTCATTGAAAACGCAAAAATAAATTCCGCCCTGCGGGTAACCCAGGTGAAGCTGCACTCTTTATACATTGTGAAGGGTACACCGATGGCAGAGGCCTTCCTCAGGGATGAGATCCGGCTGGTTTCAATGGACGGGTATATCGAAAGGGTAATCGCTTTCCTGGAGTACCTGTCGCCTGAAATAGTTGTCCAGAGGCTTATAGGAAGGGCCCCTGAGGAAGAAACGCTTCTGGCAAATTGGAATACAAGCTGGTGGAAGGTAAGAGACATGATAGAGGCACGGATGGAAGAACGTGGTACATGGCAGGGGAAGAAGTCTGATTATCTTGGGGGCAAGGCGGTAAGGAAGTTCCTGAGAGAATAAACACTTGGGTTCCTCCGCGCATATACTGGAATCAAAAGGGGACATTCCTCGCCGGCAGATCGCAGGTGCAAGTATTAGTTCGTAGTTCGTAGTTGGTAGTTCGTAGTTACCAGGGTAAGCCTTATAGGTTTTCCCATAAGAACTTCCCTGACGTCTGTGATCTGTGATCTGGCATCTGACAACTGATAAAAGGTGTGTCGCCTTACATTGGGGGGTGGAGGAATAGTGTTCGACTTCGAATTTTTGTCCATAGAAATGCTGACAACACCGGTGGGGCTTGTGGCAGCAGTTAGCCTGCTGACACAGTTTACAAAGGATATCATAGATAAAGTCAACAAGGTTCCTACAAAGTACGTTGTTTATGCGTATGCTGAAATCCTTATGTTTGCCATGGTGCTCATTACAAAGGAGGTTTCGAAGTTTCAATGCAGTGACTGGCTTTCGCAAATCGTTGTGGTAATACTGAACGGGGTGGTGGTTGCGATGGCCAGTATGAAGTCCTTCGAGGAAATAACCGGCTATGTAATAAGAAAACAGATGGCAAGGATCCAAAGGGATATCAATTCCTTAAAATAGTATTGGGGATAACGGGGAGGGATTCCGGATGAAACGGTTCCTGGTCGCACTATTTATAGCTGCGGTTGCGCTGTTAGTCTATACTGCTGATATCAGCATGGATTCGGGCAGGGTTCCGGAGCAGAGGGCCGGTGAAGATGAACTGAGCTTGATTGATAAAGTGATAGGCGGGATGACCCTGGAAGATAAGATAGGCGAAATGCTAATAGTAGGGATTGACGGAGAGATCATTGACGATGAAACAATCAGGATGCTAAGGACCAATAAACCCGGGGGCATTATTATCTACAAACGGAACGTTTCGTCCGGCGAGCAGGTAGGCAGACTGATCAAGGAACTTCAGGAATATAGCCTCGAGTATAAGGATATAGGCTTGTTCATTGGCATTGACCATGAAGGGGGCAGAGTGAACAGGCTTCCGGCTGAGTATAACTATCCGTCGGCCAGGGAACTGGGCAGCACGAACGACCCCGAAGGGGTCAAGGGCACAGCGCTGGAAGTTGGCGGCAAACTAAAGGGCCTCGGGTTCAACATGAATTTTGCACCCGTTCTTGATATTGACAGCAACCCTCAGAACCCGGTAATCGGGGACAGGTCCTTTGGGAAAACTCCGGAAACCGTATCGCGTATGGGCTGCGCATTTATCGAAGGAATGGAAGCGGCCGGGGTAATACCCGTTGCGAAGCATTTCCCCGGTCATGGTGATACCTTGGTTGATTCGCATACCGGGCTCCCTGTTCTTTCACATACCGAGGCCAGGGTTATGGAATTTGAGACCGTTCCCTTCCGGGAGGCTATTGATAAGGGTGTTCCTGCAATTATGACCGCCCACATACTGTTTCCCAGCATAGACGCCGACAGACCGG
Organism: Bacillota bacterium; assembly: GCA_013540605.1. GTDB lineage: Bacteria > Bacillota > Clostridia > Ch29 > Ch29 > Ch29. Next base: position 49,283 of record JABVCK010000015.1, on the reverse strand, counting down.
CAACCATGTCCCCGACAATTATTAACGGTTTACTGAGAGGTACACTTGGTTTTGAAGGAGTAGTAATCACCGACGACCTCCTCATGGGCGCTATCAGCAGCAGGTACAAAACAGGCGATGCCGCCGTCCTTGCGGTAGAAGCCGGGGTGGACATGCTGCTGATTGCCCTTCATAGTGAAGGTGCCCAGGAAGTGGTTGATGCGTTGAAAGCAGCTGTTGAAACGGGCAGGATAAGCCCCGGGAGAATAGATACTTCGGTACGGAGGATACTCATGCTTAAACAGGACTACGGAATTGCTGTTAAGTGAGCATGTAAATATGCTATAATAGGTATGTCAGTTGTGCTAATCAAGGAAGAAAGGAAGAATATGAATGAAAATCGGATTAACCGGCTTGCCCACATCAGGAAAGACCACGTTCTTTAACCTGCTGACCCATTCGTCTATTGAAACCAGCGCTTATTCCTCCGGGAAAGCGGAAGCGCACCTGGGAGTTGCCAGGATTCCTGACTGCAGGGTTGATTTTCTGGCGGGTATGTATCACCCGAAGAAAACGACCTACGCTGCCATGGAGCTGATTGATTTACCGGGATTGGTAAAGGGTGCAAGCTCAGGCAAGGGGGTGGGGAACCAGTTCCTTGAATCGGTGCGTAAGGTTGATGCTCTCATACAGATTGTACGGACTTTTACAAATGATGAGGTTATGCATGTTGAGGGCTCAATCAACCCCATGAGGGACATAGATACGGTTAATCTGGAACTCCTGCTGTCCGACCTTGGGGTGATTGAGACCAGGATAGAGAGAATAGAAAACTCAAAGAAGATTAACAGCGTCATGAAGGAAGAGCTGGAAGTATTGAAAAAATGCAGGGACGGGTTGGAGCAGGAGATGCCCATACATACCCTTGAACTAACCGGTGAAGAAAAGGAGCACTTGAAAACATTTAACTTTCTGTCGGTCAAGCCTATGTTTCTTGTGGTGAACGTGGATGAAGAACAGCTGGAGACGGGGGAATATCCACAGAAAGGAGAGCTTTATTCCTACGCAGGGGAAAGAAGTATTCCGGTAATAGAAGTCTGCGCTAAGGTGGAAATGGAGATCGACCGCCTTGATGAAGAGGACAAAAGACTATTTATGGAAGAACTCGGGATCGAAGAATCCGGTATTGACAGGACGGCAAGGGCTACCTACGATTATTTCGGGCTTATCTCTTTTTTGACAGCCGGAGAGGATGAAGTCAAAGCGTGGACGATAAAAAAAGGCACTACCGCACACAGGGCTGCGGGTAAAATACATTCCGATATAGAGAGAGGATTCATCAGAGCGGAGGTTGTAAAGTATTCGGATTTGAAAGCCCTGGGTTCCATGGCAAAATTGAAGGAAAAGGGGCTCTTCCGGTTGGAAGGCAAGGATTATGTTGTGCAGGACGGAGATATAATCAACTTTAGATTCAATGTTTAAGGTATGGGGACACAACTTGTGCTAGTTGGTAGTTGGTAGATCACAGGTCCTAGATCACAGATCACAGGTCCTAGGTGCTAGGTGCTAGCCATCTGGTCACCGGTCACTGGTCACTATAATGAAAGGGGACACACCGCTGTCACGCGGGCATTGCTTGCTGCGGAATGTCCCCGATGTAAGGGGTGTTTCGGATTTGGGAGAGACGGCCGCACTGGCGGTAGGCTTCATACTAATAATATTGCTGCTTTACAGGAAAGTCCACATTGGTACAACCATGTTTACCGCCTCTGCTGTTATCGGCCTGCTAGGGGGGTTTGGCCTGAGGAGAACCGCCGGTATAATTTTTACTTCCGTTACCAGCCGTTCAACTATCGTCCTCCTCGCAGTAGTAACGATGATATGCATCCTGGACCACCTTCTTCGTACGTATAAAATTCTTGACCGGATGGTGGATTCGCTGGAGGACCTGTTCGGAAGCAGCAGGGTCCTGATTATGCTTGTTCCCTCCCTTATGGGTGTGCTGTTCATACCGGGAGGTGCGGTAATGTCGGCTCCGGTCGTCGGATACCTGGGGGACAGGCTGGAATTCGGAAATGCGCGTAAATCGGCAATCAATATTGTTTTCCGCCATGCATTATTTCTCCTTTTCCCCTTTTCCACTGCAATGGTTCTGGCTTCGCAGCTTGCAGAAGTCAGCCCCTATATGATAATCAGGCTTAATATTCCCGTGGCGGCTGCTGCACTACTGGCAGGCTATATACTGTTTGTAAGGAAGAGTCCTGTGAGAGTTGCAGTTAATGTGGAGAGGTCAGCTAAGGCATTACCCTTAAGAGTTGGCAGAGTTTTGTTATACACATCCCCCTTTTGGCTTGCAATACTGCTTAATTTGGCCTTCGGTACGCCGTTTTATTTGGCGCTGGCTCCCGGGGTGCTGATTGTGTACATGACAACAGGAGAAGACAAGGGCGATTTTGCCAGGGATATAATTAAGGGAATTAATATAAAGATGCTGTACTCTGTAGCCGGGATTATGTCTCTGCAGGGTTTCATTTCGAATATGCCGGCAGTAAAACAAACAATCAATTCCCTGGTCGATACGGGCATGGATATCAGGGTCCTAATCGTGCTGGCGGCTGCCTTTATCGGATTTCTCACGGCGTCCAATCCCGCAGTGGTCGGCATGCTCTGCCCCATATTTTTGCCCTTTGCGCATAGCTTGCAAGAGCGGGCTGCCTTTGCTTCGCTTATATTCATTTCGGGATTTCTTTTTTATTTCATATCACCCGTTCACCTATGCCAGGTTTTTACCACCGAATATTTCGGTGTTAAATCTAAAGAATTATACAGGGAATACAGATTGTATTGGCCGGCATTGTTCATATTAACGATCACCTTGTTCTTTGTTGTTTACTGATCTATTTTGAAGTCATACAAAATGTTTAAAAATTTTAAAAATTAAAATATTTTAGCAATGCAATTTTTTGTTTCCGGATTGCAGGATAAATATCATCTGTAAAGAATAATTATATTGGCATAAAAAATAATATTTATAATCAATAACTGATAAAGGGGTGAGAAGATGATTAAAAAATTTGACGAGTTAATACAAAAAGCCAAACAGCAGAGGACCATGAGGCTGGCAGTCGCTGCGGCTGAGGACGACGAGGTATTAAAGGCGGTTGACGGTGCCCTGGAGTTGGGGTTGGTTGAACCTATACTTGTTGGAAATAAAAAAGAGATTGCTGAACTGGCTAAAAGCCTTGACATTGATATAACCAGATTCGAAGTTATCGACCAGCCTGATTTTGAGGGCTCCGCCAGGGAAGCAGTATCCCTTGTCAGCAGCGGTAAAGCTGATTTTGTCATGAAGGGGATACTGGGTACGGCGGACTTATTAAAAGCTGTCCTGGACAAGGAAATCGGGCTCAGGGGCAAAAATCTGCTCAGCCACGTAATGGTCTATGAAATACCTGCGTATCACAAGCTGATCTATCTGACCGACGGAGGAATGAATATTGCCCCGGATTTGGATGATAAGAAACAAATCATTGAAAATGCAATCGAGGTGTGCAGGGCGATGGGTCTTGAGAAGCCCAAGATCGCAGCATTAACCGCTGTGGAGAAGGTGAATCCTAAAATGCAGGCGACCCTGGACGCAGCGCAGCTCAAGGAAATGTGCGAAAGAGGAGAATTCGGCGATGCAATCATTGACGGGCCTCTCTCCTTTGACCTTGCCGTGAGCGCAGAGGCCGGAAGGCATAAAGGCATCCAGAGCCCGGTATGCGGTGATGTGGACGTAATACTGGTACCGACGATAGAGGTAGGAAACGGCGTTGGCAAGTGCATGACGTACTTCGCAAACGCAAAATCAGCGGGTATTGTTATGGGAGCGGCGGCTCCTGTGGTGCTGGTATCCAGGGCAGACACCCACGAGGCAAAACTGTATTCCATAGCGCTGGGAAGCGTGATCGCCGGAAACAAGTGAGGAAGAATTATACTATGACATTTTATGTCGACTGATGTATAATTTATTTTGGGTCTTAAATCTTTATGCATAATTTTACAATAAACATATTTTGTGAGGGAGTGAGTGTGTTGAAGAAACTTCTGACAGGTAACGAAGCTATTGCCAGGGGTGCGTATGAAGCAGGCATCACGGTTGCAGCAGCTTATCCAGGAACTCCGAGCACTGAAATATTAGAAAATATTGCGCCCTATGAAGAGATATATGCCGAATGGGCGCCCAACGAGAAAGTGGCTCTGGAAGTGGCCGGGGGAGCTTCAATAGCAGGTGCGCGTGCACTGGCTGCTATGAAACACGTAGGTGTAAACGTTGCTGCAGACCCGCTCATGACACTGGCATATACCGGTGTAAACGGCGGTTTGGTGCTGGTAACCGCCGATGACCCGGGGATGCACAGTTCTCAGAACGAGCAGGATAACAGGTATTATGCCAAGTTTGGTAAGATGGCGCTGCTGGAGCCCAGTGACAGCCAGGAAGCAAAGGACCTGGTAGCGGAGGCAATGAAGATAAGTGAAGAGTTTGACGTTGTAGTAATACTCAGGGTCACCACGAGGATATGCCACAGCAAGACCCTTGTCGAGTTCAAGGACAGACAGGAAGTGGCAATGAAGCCCTATGTCAAGCAGGCGAACAAATACATTGCAACCCCTGCGAATGCGAAGGTTCTCCACGGAACCCTTGAGGAAAGGCTGAAAAGGCTTGAAGAGTACAGCAACAATTCTCCCCTCAATTACATCGAATGGAACGATAAAAAAATCGGAGTAGTTGCCAGCGGAGTAGGGTTTCAGTATGCAAGGGAAGTGTTCGGAGAAGGCGCTTCATACTTGAAGCTCGGAATGACCAACCCACTGCCCAAACAGAAGATCAGGGAATTTGCCGCTCAAGTTGAAACCATATACGTAGTGGAAGAAGGCGAACCGTACCTTGAAGAAGCTTTAAAGGTAATGGGTATTGACTGCATAGGCAAGGATAAGCTGCCGTTAGTCGGAGAGCTTAACCCGGACATCGTTGAGAGGGCCTTTATGGGTACCGAAAGGGAAGTATTTACAACGGACATAAAGCTTCCGAACAGGCCGCCGGTACTGTGCCCCGGATGCCCCCACAGGGGACTGTATTACGTATTAGGAAGACAAAAAAATGCGATAGTTACAACAGATATAGGTTGTTATACTTTGGGTTCCGCTCCTCCGCTGAATGCAGGGGATACCTGCATATGCATGGGCGCAAGCATTACCGCAGGCCACGGAATGTACAAGGCCTTTGAGCACAATAAAACCGAAGGGAAGAAGATCTTCTCGGTAATAGGTGACTCCACCTTCTTCCATTCAGGGGTAACCGGTTTAATGGATGTGGTATACAACAAAGGCAACAGCATAGTGATCATAGCAGACAATAGGATAACGGGGATGACAGGGCACCAGGAAAACCCGGGTACCGGAAAAACCCTTAAGGGTGAGCCTACCGTCGAAATAGACGTTGCAAAGGTATGCAAAGGGCTGGGGGTTGACAAGGTTATTGAAGTTAACCCGCTGAACCTGGAGGAAATGGAAGCGGCAATCAAAGAAGCTGCCAGCACCGATGAAACTATGGTAATAGTAACCAAATGGCCCTGTGCGCTTTTGAAGGACCAGGTGAAGGCAAAGGGTTACTGCCGCATTGATGAAGAGAAATGCAAGATGTGCAAGGCGTGCCTCAAGGTAGGCTGTCCTGCAATATTCAACATTGAAGGCAAAATACAGATTGATGAGACAATGTGTAACGGCTGCGGGCTGTGCGCCCAGGTTTGCCGCTTTGATGCGATAGAGAAGGTGGGTGAATAATGATGGCTAAGGAAATTAAGAATATATTGATGGTTGGCGTAGGCGGGCAGGGAACGATACTCGCCAGTAAAGTTCTCTCCAATGGTCTGGTGAATGCCGGATATGACGTGAAGATGTCCGAGGTTCACGGAATGGCCCAGAGGGGAGGCAGTGTAACAACCCAGGTTCGCTACGGTGAGAAAGTTTATTCTCCTATAATAGGTAAAGGCCAGGCTGATATTATAGTAGCCTTCGAAAGAATGGAAGCCTTGAGAATGATACAGTATCTGAAAAAGGGCGGGGTTCTGGTTGTGAACGACCATGTAATACCCCCGATGACCGTGTTGACAGGAGCCGAAGAGTATCCCGAAGGCATCATTGAAGAACTCAGCTCAAAGGCAAAAACCATAGTGTTCAAAGCAGCGGAAGTAGCCAGGGAGATTGGAAATCCCAAAACCCAGAATATTGTTCTCCTGGGTGCATTGATCAAGGCCATAGGCCTGGAAGACCTTGATTGGGATACCGCGATTGAAGCTGAAGTTAAACCGCAATTTGTCGCGATAAACAAAAAAGCCCTGCAGAAGGGCATGGAGCTGGCAAGCTAAATATATCACGTATATTACGGGGACCGTTCTGCTGATATATTTCAGGGGCCGTCCCCTTATCTTTGTTTGATGCTATCAAACCATCCTCTTGTCTTGACAGGGGGAAAGATTCGCGTTATAATATGACCTTACCGTCATATGACTATTAAGTCATATGACGGTAAGGTCATATTTTTTTTGACTAGGAGATGACCGTTCAGTCACATAAAGATGAAGTCATAGGGAGGTGGCATGATGCCAAAGGGAACCTTTTTTAATCTGCCTGACGAAAAGAGGGAAAGAATAACAGAGGCCGCCATAGATGAATTCGCAGAATATTCCTATGAAGGAGCAAGCATTACGCGGATCGTGGATAATGCGAATATTGCCAAGGGCAGCTTCTACCAGTACTTTGAAGACAAGAAGGACCTTTTTAAGCACATTATCGATATTATCGGAGAAAAAAAGCTGATGTATATGACCCGGCTTCTGAAGGATTTTGAAAAGCTGGACTTTTTTCAGGCCTTCAGGGAGATGTATGCCGCAGGGATAAAGTTCGCAAAGGACAACCCGAGGCTTTCCAAGATAGGGAACAGCCTTATCAAAGGAGCGGATGTCAAGCTTATGCAGGAGGTGCTCGGAGAAGCCATTCCAAAGAGCAATGAGTTTATAAAGGGTATGCTGCTGAGAGGCATTCAAAGGGGAGAGATTGCCCCCGAAATCGATGCTGACATTGTCGCCTATATGTTAACCGAGCTCAGCATCTCGATAAGCGAATACTTTATAAAAGAGATGAAGGCCGAGGATGACATGGAAATACTGGAACTGGCCGATAAAATGATATTTGTGATTGAAAACGGCATCAAAAAGAGATAGGAGGCAGCAGGAATGCTGAAGGTAAAAGAACTATACCACTCATATACAAATGACGACAGGTACGCGGTTCAAAACGTGAGCTTTGAGATACAGAGGGGAGAGATATTCGGGTTTTTGGGGCCAAGCGGCGCCGGGAAGAGCACGGTTCAGAACATCATGACCGGCCTGCTCAAACTTCAGAGAGGAGATGTTCTTTACGAGGGTAAATCAATCAAGAATATCAGCGCAAAATTTTTCAACCGGATAGGCGTATCCTTCGAACATCCGAACCTATACAATAAGCTGACCGGGTACGAGAACTTAAAATACTATGCAGGGCTTTTCGATGTTCCCACCGATGATCCGATGAGACTGCTGGATATGGTAGGCCTGAGGGCTGATGCCCACAAGAGGGCCTCAGCCTATTCAAAGGGGATGAAGCAGCGGCTTGTGTTTGTGAGGGCCCTGCTGAACAGGCCGGACATTCTTTTCCTTGACGAACCGACCTCAGGACTTGACCCAAATACCGCAAGCAGGGTAAAGGACATAATAATATCCAAAAAAGAGGAAGGGTGCACGGTGTTTCTAACGACCCACAATATGTTCGTCGCTGATGAGCTGTGCGATAGGGTTGCCTTTCTCAACGAAGGGAAGATAGTAACTATGGATTCTCCGAGAAACCTGAAGCTGAAATACGGCGATAAATCCGTTAAGGTTGAGTATATGCACAACAATGCGGTTAACAGCAGGATATTTTTCCTGGATGATGAAAGGGATAGGAAGGAGTTCAACGAACTGCTGGACAGCAGGGAAGTCCAGACGATACACTCGCAGGAGGCCACCCTTGAGCAGATATTCATAAAACTAACGGGCAAGGGGTTGAAGTGATGCTTAAGCGCACGCTGAATCTAATGAAGCAGGACAGCAAGGTTGCCTTAAGGAATTACTTTCACCTGGTAATACTGATTCTGGCTGTCCTGATGTCACTGCTTATCAATTTTGCTATCCCCGATGAGGTCAAACTTACCCCTACCGAACTGTTTTTTGACAACACCCCGGGAAAGGCGTTTCAGGAATACCTGATTTCCGAAGGAGTCGATCCGGACAGGTTTTTCAACAGTTATGAGGACCTGAAAAGCGCGGTGCGCAAAGATGGCAGTTCTCTTGGAATTGCAGTTGAAGGGGAGTTGGATAGGGCAAGGGTTACAATCATCCATCAGGGGACGGAATCCGAGGAGATATTGAACCTGCTTGACGCAACAATAGAGAGTGCACTGGACCGGGTCAGGGGAATTGAGAGGGAATCAAATCACAGGGTTGAATACCTGCGGTCTAAGAGCGCCCCTGTTTCGTTCAACAAAAATACAATCCCGATTATTGTATTCATGGAGGCTATCATGCTGGGCTTCCTGTTAATATCGGTGATGGTCTTCCAGGAGAAGGAAGAGGGCAGTATCAGGGCGTACAGGGTTAGCCCAGGGGGCACCCTTGAATACATCCTGTCAAAGGCTGCGGTTAACATGGGGCTGGGGGTTATTTATGCAACACTTCTTGTGGTACTCACCATGGGATTCAGAGTAAATTTCCCGGCTCTCATGGTTCTGGTCGCCCTATCGAGCTTTTTCATTACCATGCTTGGCCTTGCGGTAAGCGCGTTCTTCAGGAGCCTGCAGGAGTTTCTTTTCGTAGGGGTTTTTATACTGTCCATACTGTCATTTCCGGTGGGTTCCTACTACAGTCCGGCCTTTTCCCCGGACATCGTAACTTGGCTGCCCTCCTATCCAATACTGTTCGGAGTCAGGGAGATTCTCTTTCCGACGGGCAAGACAGGTTTCATAACATCCCTAAATCTCCTGCTGATAGCTGAAAGCCTTGGGATGCTGTTGTTCAGTTATCTCGTTGTGCACAGAAGGCTAATGAGGGAGGGAAGATAACCATGATGAGACGGGTAGGAAGCCTGCTTGGTAAGGAAGCAACAAAGGCCCTGAGGGATAATATAATTCTGTACGGGGTGTTGTCTCCGATACTCCTTGCGTTGGTGCTGGGGCTGCTTATCCCCGATATGGAGGGGATGAAGGTCACAGTAGCCGTGGAGAAGGGTGTTGAAGCCAGGCTTTTAGAAGGTTTGACAAATTATGTTGAGGTAGAGATCCTGGAAACCCGGGATGATGTAAGGAAACGGGTGGAAAAGAATGATGATATTGCAGGGATTGTCAGGGACAACGGGCAGTACGTGGTACTGCTCGAGGGAAACGAGGCAGGCGAGGCGGAAGAGATGGCCACCATCCTGTTGAATATGATTTTGTCGGATGAGCCGAAGTCGGAATTCAGGCATGAGAGTCTAGGTGCAACAAGCTCCAGGATCAGGGAGATAGTAGGGGCGCTTATCCTGCTCACCGCGGTGCTCATAGGCGGGTTTATCGTTGGATTTGGAATAGTGGACGAGAAGGAGACAAAGATGGTCCATGCCCTTGCGGTCTCCCCGACGAGGTTGAGGGAGTTTATCCTATCCCATGCCTTATTTTGTGCCATAACGAGCGTGGTCCTGGCTGTTCTTTCGGGGTTTGTATTTGCCAGGACGTCGATCAGTTACTGGATGGTTGTGGCTTCAATGCTGTCCGCGGTAGGTTTGGGGTTGATTGCTGGTTTTCTTATAGGAGGCCTGGCCGACAATCTTATCTCGGCGATAGCGGTTGTAAAGTTCCTAGCATTGGTCTTTACGGGGATACCCATTGCTTCGCTGTTTACACCGGATAAATTCCATTGGGTATTCTATCCCTTTCCGAATTACTGGGCTTATCAGTCCTGCCTGAAGGTGTTCGACGGCGGCAACCAGGCTTTCAGCTTTGCGGCGGCAAACGCAATAACCATACTGTTAAGCCTAGCGTTTTTAGCATTGCTGGTTCCGGTGCTGAAAAGAAAACTTAACTTTCGATAGGAGGTGAAGGATATGCCTTGGTGGGGTTGGGCGTTATTGGTCCTGCTCGCGGCTGTGGTCGCGCCGATAAAGCTGAGAATTTTAAAGAAAATGCTCGCGAAAAGGAACAGGGATGATGCAGAAGAGTTGTAAGACCGTGCGTTAATAAAACAATGGTTTTCAATGAGCCGGTTCCAATTATATATTATTGGACGGCTCTTTTATTTTGATGCAGGTTGTACCCTTACCGATTATTCTTTACGTAACAATTGACCCGTATTATAATACGTATTATAATGTAAATATGGAGGGATACTAAATGAAATCGTATTCTTCATATGAGTTGAATTTATAGGAGCATGTTTATGAAAAAAGACCGTTATATCTATCCAGCTATCTTTGACTATGCGGATGATGGTATTTCTATTTCGTTCCCTGACTTACCAGGCTGTTTTTCTTGTGCTAATACAAATGAAGAAGCTATTTCAATGGCAAGGGAGGCTTTGGGACTGCATCTGTATAGCATGGAGGAAGATAATGATATAATCCCTGAACCATCATCTGTAAATAAAATATCTCTTGAACCGAACCAGGTGGTTGTTCTTGTAGAAGTAATAATGCCAGTAATGCGTGAGGCTATAGAGAACTATTCGGTAAAGAAAACTCTCTCTATCCCTCAGTGGTTAAACAAACTTGCTACGGAAAACAATATTAACTTTTCACAGGTACTTCAAAAAGCTCTTAAGGAACAGCTAGGTATCAAGGAGAGGCATTAATGTCTCTCTTTTTACTTGAAATTTTACTCAAGGTTTATACATGGCATAACGGGAGGAAAGAGAAGGGAGTCTAATTTGATGCAGGCGCTTCTATACCTCCATTAGATGGACCCTGAATCCTTACTTGCTAAGAAATTCTGATATAATCTTCCAATCCTTAACTTTTTCTGTAAGGGATTTAATGTTTTTTCCAGGGACCGGACTTGTAGACGGCAGCCTTTTATATATAATCCCGTCGGCTTGTCCAAACCCTATATTTTTCCTGTATGTCTTGTATGCCTTAATACCATTGAATACTACCAGCCGAATGTTTTGATACGCTTTCAGCAATTCTTTAATATTGTTTGGTTTTTCATTTCTAATATTTGAATCTAGGCTTCCTTTTCTCTCGCATCTTTCAATGACATCCCACAATGCAATCCCCTTACTTAATACAAAATTAATCCTCTTATCATAGGAGACATCAGGCTTTAGGCCGAAAATAGCGTAAATAATCGGCCAAAACTGGTTTCTCGGATTAGCGTAGTATTGCTGTTTTCTAAGCGATTCTTCTCCAGGCATGGACCCGAGTATCAATACCCTCGAGTTCTCATCCACAACGGGCCCGAAAGATCTAACGTCACCCAAGGCTACTCCCCCATATTTTAGATTCCCATGGACAGACCTGCTCATGTCTATGGTAATTGATACAATGCTTTTTCATAGTCCTTTACAAAATAGCGTTTGCCTTTTTTTATTATTTCATGCCCTTCCATTTCATAATCTCATCATACTCTGTTGGAGCGGCGATGAGCATATTGCCGACGCCAAAGCGCTTTGCCATGTTACTGTCAAAACCCACAAATTCAACCTTTGGTAAACCTTTAGAGTTATTGAGTTTTTCATTAAAAGATTTTTTGGGCATAAATTTTCCTCCTCTTTTAAATCCTTGAACTTGTTATTTAATTTGCCGTACGATGTGGAGATAATACTTACATTCTCCTCCGAAACACTATTTCCTCCTAGATGTACTGTAAATTTCCTATTTTTGTATAGCCGCTAACATAATCCTAATCCATATCAACATAGTATATTAAAGACGTAAAATTCCGTTTATAGGATGTCATAGTCCCCACGGCTAAAGCCGGAGGGCTTGTAAGTAGTCCTAACTAAGCGACTCCTACGTCCGGCTGCATGACCACAGCCCTGCCCGCAATGTTGCGAGCAGCGATGCTATCAGCCGGGCCAGCGTAACCGCAGGACTGACAGCAAAAATTATCCCTGGTTAGACGGTTCTTTTTATCGACGTGCCCGCAAACCGGGCAGGCCCTGGAAGTATTGCGTGGGTCAACCAAAACCACTGGAACACCGGCCAGAGTAGCCTTGTACTGGATAAACTGCCGGAGCTGGTAGAACGCCCAAGAATTATGCTGCCTACGCTGAAGCCTATTAACCGTTACCCGTTCACGTATGCCCTTTAAATCCTCAAGAGCAATACCGCGACCGGTGCCTTTAGCCTTGGCAACAAGTTTCTTGGCAATATAGTGGTTGACGTCTGTGGCAAACCTGCGCTCTTTCTTGGAATGTTTTTTCAAGAGACGCTTGGCAGATTTTGTTCCCTTCTTCTGAAGTTTGGCACGCAGTTTAGCATGACGCTTGCGGATACCGTTAACCTTGGCGCCGGAGAAGGCTTCCCCGTCGCTATCAACGGCAATATTTTTGATACCGAAGTCAACACCAAGGAAGTCTTTGGTATCAGTCGGGGAACCGTCCGGTAATTCGACGACGACCAGGAGGTAGAAAACACCGTCAACCAAAATTAGGTCTGCCTGTCCGCGAATACGGCGACCGTCGACAACGCCTTTTTGGTATTCACCAAAGATCATGGGAACAAGGATTCTACCGGCCATCGTTAAGATGGAGGCATGTTCAAGCCCCTTGAAAGAAAGCAGTCTTTGGTCATAAACAATAGCCCCTGTTGGTTTAAAGGTATGTAATGCTTTTTTATTAGCCTTGTAGCTTTCCGTTACCTTGCTAATAGCGCGGATGACGAATTGAGCAGACAGCTTAAACTTCTCCCTTACTTCGTAATAGCATTCTTGTTGCAATTTAACTTTATTGAAAATCCTCTTTTCAAAGGATAACTGGCTAATAAAATTGCAGGCTTCATTAAAGACATGCATCGTTTCAAGAAGCTTAGAATGTTGTTCAGAATCAGTTAATAGCTTTACTTTCAGTGTCACAAGCATTGTGGCGTCCCCCCATTCTAAGGATAATTATACCACAATGTATTGATAAATATAATCACCTATTGAAAGGAGGTGGAAACCGGAAAGACGCCCTTCCTCCCCATGCCTAAAGGCAGGGGCTTCCGGGCTAGCTTTTCGGTGAGGTTATGGGAATAGTGCTTGGGGTATTGGGAGGATTTGCACCGGAGGGGATCACCGATTTTCTTAGTAATCTCATAATGAAAGCAGCGGACAGCGAGAATAGAGCGGATGTAAGAATCATTGCGGATTATAAAATCGGAGGTCTGGGTGAAGGAACCCTTCCGGTGGGAAAAGAGCAGCAAACGTATGAAAAACTGCTGGAAAGCGCAAGGACAATGGAAAGGGCAGGCGCTGACTATTTGGTTATTCCCTGTATAGAAGCACACTACTACATAAGACGTCTTAAGAGTGAAATAGGCGCGGAATTAATAGATGCCCTTGACTGTACAGGAAGATTCCTCAAAGGGAACAAGAGAAGGGACAGCACGGTGGGAGTGCTCGCTTCCAGTGACGCCATAAACGCCGGCATATTTAAGGAATATTTGAGCGATTTCAGGCTTATATATCCACCGAAGGATATCCAGGATAACCTTGTTATGGAGGCCATCAACAACAAGAGGGGCATCAAGACCGAAGAAACTATTGCTCGCTCAAGAAAGTTGTTAAAGGATGCGGCGGGATACCTGATCTACATGGGCGCTCAACTGCTGGTTTCGGGCAGTTCGGAAATATCTGTTGTATTAAGGCAGGAGCACGTTGGCGTTTGCATGGTTGATCCAATGAAAATATTGCTGGATACGGTACTGGATTTGATCAAAAGCGAAAAATAATTTCAAGAAACTTTTTTATTTGCTGTTCGTCAAACTAAAAAAAGGGTAAAATTAACAATAGAAATAAGTTTGGGTAGGGAGATAAAATGTATAAAAAACTTGCTGTTATTCTAATTATAATCACACTGGCTTTAGCCGGATGTTCTTCCGGTGACCTATCCGGTATCATTGAGGAAGGCGATAAACAGGGCTTGGAGGAGCAGGTAGTTGCCGTCGAAACCATGAAGCCGGATGGAGATGGCAAAGCGGAAGAGGGAAAACAACCGGTTAAGGTAGATGAAAACATTAGCCGGACGGAAACCGCCGAAGCCGGAAGTGAACAGTCACAGCCCACCGGCGGTCCCTTAATAAGCAAGGTGGAGACGGTGTATATGTTTCTCGATGCATGGCGGGATAAAGACCTTGAAAGGATGGATATGCTGACACTGACGCCCCTTGAGACGTTTTTCAGGAACTCGGATATACTGTTTGCGTCGTATCATTATCTGGATAGTGGGGATATTGCGGGTTTTGTCAGGGATGGTTTGGAAACCCTTGCTGTTTATGATGAAAATGCTTTAGACAATATTGAGATTGAGAGTTTGCAGTCGGATGACAGTAGGCTGCTGGTCAGGCTGGGTGAAGCATTTGACATGGATATAACTTTAGAGATGGATGGAAATATGTGGAAACTCAAAATGATTGATTCTCTCCCGGCAGAGATGCAGAAGGCCGTACCGGAGGAATGGGGGAGCCTGAACAATTCCGTGCTGGCCGATTTGGGTGATCTAAACGATGATGGGAATACTGAAATATTGACGATGGGCATATGGGGTGAATGGGAAGGCATGGGGCCCGAACCCTCCAGCGCCATAGGGATTTACTCGTGCCGGCCTCAGGGGCTCAAGAGACTGTTTTTCAAAGATACCGAGGAGCGGCTGAACCAGGATAGAGTTGTTGTTGATGGAAGAATAGGTGTGTTTGACAAAAACGGCAGGGCTTCGATCGTAATACTGGAAAAGACTGCCGTGGACGAAATTGCTGCACTAAAATCGGGGGAGGTTAAATACTATCTGAGCTTATACTCCTTAGAGAAAGATAAGCTCGAATTTCATGGGGATATTGACTGGTATTCTATTGTGCTTGAATGGGACGTGGATAAGGCATATGAACCTCAATGGGTGGAGCTTTTGGGAGTGCATAACCTCAGGGACCCCCACAGGTCGGATGTAATAGTTAAGGTAGGGTTTGGCGCCAGGAATTCAGGAGAGAGGATTCCAGGCATTATCGAAGGCCTGTTTATTCTTTCAAACCGCAGCGGCGAATGGAGGCCGGAGTGGTCCCACATAGGAAAAGACGGAGAGTATCACGATGTGGTGTTCAGCGTACCGGGTGGAGAAGACGCGGCCGGCAATATGTATTATTTAGAGGATAGCTTTGAACGCGAGGGCGCCGGCTCTGCATATAAAGTATACTATGACGGCAGTGTATGGAAGGAAGAAAAGGCAATCACAGGAGGCGGAGAGATAAAAGCCGTTTCAGACATGGATGGTGATGGCAAAGATGAGTTCCTGGTATGGGAGGGCAACAGTTTGGTTATACTGTCCGATCAGGGGAGAGAACTGTGGAGGTCCAAGCGTTTAACCGGGACCAGGGAAATACCCTTTGCATGGATGGGCGTGGTAGATGGCAGGCAAAGGGTAATTGCAGCGCTGCATCAAGGCTCTTTTGCAAGCTGGAAGAGCCAGGTGTTTGAATGGGAAGGCGAAAACTACAGCCTTGACCACGTGTGGCAAAGCGAGGAACTGGGAAGCCAGGGCATATCCGCCATGCATGTATCGGATATTGACAGAGATGGAAAACCGGAGATCCTGGTGAATTTCTCGAATGATTATCTGATAAGAGGTCAGTATTTCAAGATATTTGAGCCTTGACAATCCCCATAACTAAAGGCAGGGGCTTTACGGCACCTTCGGGTAAGGCCTTTTTTTTTCGCCAGACAAGTCCCTGTCCCCTTGCCTGTGGCGAAGGAAGCGCGTTTATTTTTTAAACGTATCAAGGGGACATGTTAAAATAATGAAAACAATAAATCATTAAATTATCGTAAATAGAGGTGGTGATTTGACTCCGGACAGCGCAAACCCTGTTCTTGACGGGTTATAAAAATGCTGGTTGCCACTGGAAGATTTTCGTATTGTGGCATGTTTTTTGCAATATAAATCAAAGGCATATTAGAACTTTTTTTATTTAAGAATTATTACACATGTCGAAGCTTATCAGAATTTGCCTATTTAATCTACTAAATCTAAAGGGAAGGAGAAACGGAATGGAGATTATTGTTTGCATCAAGCAGGTACCCGATACCACCGAAGTAAAGATTGATCCGGAAAAGGGAACGTTGATCAGGGAAGGTGTCCCCAGTATTGTCAACCCTTTTGACGAGTATGCGGTGGAAGCAGCTTTAAGGATTAAAGAGGAAAAAGGGGGCAAGGTCACTGTTATCACCATGGGGCCGCCCCAGGCAGTTGACGCTCTGAGAAAGTGTGTGGCCATGGGGGCCGATGATGCGGTTCTGGTTAGCGACAGAGCCTTTGCCGGGTCGGACACCTGGAGTACATCCTATACCCTTGCCAAAGCCATTCAAGCACTGGGCGCATTTGACCTGATTCTATGCGGAAAACAGGCCATTGATGGAGATACCGCCCAGGTTGGCCCGGGGATTGCCGAACACTTGAAAATATCCCAGGTGACATATGTTCAAAAGGTTTTGGGTGTTAAAGAAGACGCGATCGAAGTTGAAAGAGGCATTGAGGGCGGGTATGAGGTGATCGAGACCCCCCTTCCTGCGGTGCTCACGATCGACAAATCTGCCAATCAGCCCCGGCTTCCTTCCATGATGGGAACAATGAAAGCCTTGAAGAAAGAGATCAAGACACTTACCGCCAGGGACATCAATGTCAAGGAAGGGTTTTACGGTATGGACGGCTCCCCCACAAGGGTGAAGCGCACGTTTACACCCCCGCCCAGAAAAGGCGGCAGGATGCTGGGCGGTGAAATGGAAGAAGCCTTAAGGGAACTTGTTAAAATCCTCAGAGAAGAAAAAATCGTGTAAAGGGGAGGTAGGGGATATGGCCATCAATATAAATAAAGACAACTGTGTGGGGTGTGGACTGTGTCTTGACAGCTGCCCCTATCCCGGCGCTATAGTCATGGACGGCGGGATCGCGGTGATTACCGAAAAATGTGTGGAATGTGGCGCGTGTGTGGATTCGTGCAATGCCGGGGCCATTGAATTCGAAGAGGCCAAAAGGGAAACGGGAATTAATGTGAATGAGTTTAAAGGTGTCTGGGTTTTTGTGGAACACCGGAAGAACAGGGTGGCCAATGTTACTCTGGAACTGCTCTCTGAAGGCAGGAAGCTGGCAGACCAATTGGGAGAAGAATTGGCAGGCGTTCTTATCGGTGACGATGTGGAAAACCTCGCCAGGGACTGTTTTGCCTATGGCGCCGACAAGGTCTACTATGTTGACGGGGCTGTCTATGAACACTATTCAACCGGGCCTTATACCACGGCCTTTTCGCAATTGATCAAAAGGTATAAACCCAATATTGTGCTCTTTGGTGCTACCCATGACGGCAGGGATTTCGCCGCCAGGGTTGCGGTGAGGGTATATACCGGCCTTACCGCTGACTGTACTGAGTTAAGCATAGACACCGAGACCAGACTCTTAAATCAGACCCGTCCGGCCTTTGGCGGCAATGTCATGGCTACCATTCTCACACCCGAACACAGGCCTCAAATGGCGACAGTCAGGCCGAATGTCATGAAGAAAGTGGTGCCGGACTACAATAGGACCGGCGAGATCATCAGATTTGACGCCGTAGTGACCGCCGAGGATATTCTTTATCAGGTGAAGGAAGTAGTGGAGCACACTGCCAAAACAATAAACCTGGAAGAAGCCGACATTATCGTTTCGGGAGGCCGGGGGATCGGAGGCCCCGAGCATTATCACCTTATTGAGGAATTGGCGGAAATCCTGGGCGGTGCGGCCGGAGCTTCCCGTGCCGTCGTGGATGCCGGATGGGTACCCCATTACAGGCAGGTCGGCCAGACAGGGAAAACAGTAGCTCCCAAGCTTTATATCGCCTGTGGAATTTCCGGCGCCATACAGCATCTGGCCGGAATGCAGACCTCGGATTTCATCGTTGCCATAAACAAAGACCCCGAAGCGCCGATATTCAGGGTGGCCAATATCGGTATCTGCGCCGATCTTCATAAGGCCTTACCTTATCTGAAAGAACGTTTCAGGGAGCTTTTAGAGAAATAGCATGCATAATAAAAGAATAATAAAAGGAGGTGCCCGGGTTATCCGGGGAAGAGTATGAAAAAACCAGTAATTGTCAGTGCCGTTAGGACGGCGGGGGGAAGTTTTGGTGGCAAGCTGGCCGGTCTGGAGACTTCGGAATTGGGCGCTCTGGTTGTCAATGAAGCGGTAAAAAGGGCCGCCATTTCACCGGAGGTTGTGGATGAACTGATCTTTGGCTGCGGCTGGCAGGCAGGGCTAGGACCAAATGTGGCCAGGATATCCAGTGTTAGGGGAGGGTTGCCCCACACAACAACCGCTTACACAGTTAACATAAGGTGTGGTTCAAGCCTGAAGGCTGCAGCAATCGGTGCCTCTACCATTCTAAGCGGGGATGCTGACGTTCTTGTGGTAGGCGGGGCAGAATCTTCCTCCAATGTTCCCTATATCCTGAAGGATGCGCGCTGGGGACACAGGATGGGAGATAAGCAGGTCTATGACAGTCTTCACAAAGACGGGTTCATGTGCCAGCTGGCCGGGATGCTGATGGGGAGTACGGCCGAACTCCTGGCAGATAAATACCAAATCTCCCGTGAGGAGCAGGACGCCTATGCATTGGAGAGTCACCAAAAGGCAGTAAAAGCCATGGAAGAAGGCAAATTCAAAGAAGAAGTCCTGCCGGTTGAAGTGAAGGTAGGGAAGGCAACCGAAGTCTTTGCTGAGGAGGAAATCCCGAGAAACAATGTCAGTCTGGAAAAGATGGCCAAACTACCACCCGTTTTCAAGAGGGACGGAACGGTTACGGCAGGGAACAGCTGTGCCCTGTGTGATGCCGCAGCGGCTATGGTTATGATGTCGGATGAAAAGGCCGGGGAACTGGGTGTCAAACCTATGGCTGTGATTCGCTCCTATGCTACGGCAGGGGTCGACCCCAAGTATATGGGAATCGGCCCGGTGGAAGCCGTGCCCATGGCATTAAAGAAGGCGGGAATGACCCTTGAGGATATCGACCTTATCGAGTTAAATGAAGCTTTTGCAGTTCAGTATCTTGCGGTGGAACGGGAAATGAAATGGGACAGAAGTAAAGTCAATGTCCATGGCGGCGCAATTGCGCTGGGACATCCCGTTGGAGCAACAGGTGCAAAAATCCTTACCACCCTTCTTTATGCCCTTAAGACCTATGACAAGCAAGTGGGCCTGGTCAGCCTCTGTGTGGGCGGGGGTCAGGGAGTAGCCATGATCGTTGAGAGGGTTGATTAAAGAAATGTGCCCAAATATAAAGGGGGAAGGAATGCCCCCGATGAAGGAGGATTATTCTATGGAGATTAAAAAATGTTTGGTCCTGGGTGCCGGCACAATGGGCCGCGGTATTGCCCAATTGATGGCACAGAACGGCATTGTGGCCCACCTCGTTGATGTTAAGGAAGATATTGTCTCGGGTGCGGTCAAAATAGTTGAAAAAGGGCTGATGGGCAGGGTTGAGAAAGGTAAGATGACCGAAGCAGAGGTCAAGGACATCATGTCAAGGATTATTGTTTCTACCGATATGGGAGCAGGCGCTGACTGCGATTTTGTCGTCGAAGCGGTTTTGGAGGATGTAAAACTAAAGCAGGAGGTCTTTGCCAAGCTGGAGCAAATCACCCGGCCTGATGTCATTCTGGCCACCAATACAACAGCCTGCTCTATTTCCGAGATTGCTTCAGCGGTGAAAAACCCGGCGAGGGTTATCGGAATGCATTTCTTCAATCCTCCGGTTGTGATGAAACTGGTGGAGATTATGCCGGCCCTGCAGACTTCTCCGGAGACCGTCGCCAAGACCCGTGACTTTGCCGAATTCCTGGGAAAAGAACCCGTTGTCACGGTTAAAGAGGGTATAGCCGGTATCGCTTCCAGGGTCCTGGCCGCACTGCTGAACGAAGCCGTGTGGGTGCTGGAAGAGGGCATTGGAACAGCGGCGGATATCGACAAGGCCATGAAGATGGGGGCAAACCAGCCCATGGGTCCCCTGGAGCTAATCGACCTTATCGGTATTGATATACATTTGGCAAAAACCGAAACCCTATACAGCAAATTGGGAGATGCCAGATATCGTCCCTGCTATCTGCTTAAGAAAATGGTGGCAGCGGGATATCTGGGCAGAAAGACCGGGAAGGGCTTCTATGATTACAGCCAGAACCCCCCGGTTCCGACCAAACTCTAAGAGTGGATAAATGAAGGAGGTGCAGATAAATGAATTTTGATTATACACCGGAACAGGAAGCTGTTAAAGGTATGATGGAGGAATTTGTGGAAAAGGAAGTCATTCCCTTTGCCGCACAGTGGGATAAGGAGGAAAAATTCCCCTGGGATACGGTCAAAAAAATGGGTGAACTGGGCATATTCGGTACCGCCCTTCCGGAAAAATACGGCGGCAGCGGCCTTGACGCCATCTGCCATGCCATAGTGGCAGAGCAGCTGGGCAGAGGTTGTTCATCCCTCCGGGGCGTCTACTCGGTTGCGGTTTCTTTGGTGGCCAAAACCATACTTGCCTTTGGCACCGAAGAGCAAAAGAATAAATACCTTCCCGGTATGGCTGCCGGCAAATTGTTCGGCTGCTTCGGTCTGACTGAGCCCAATTCCGGCAGCGATGCGGCCTCAATGACAACAACTGCTGTGGAAGACGGAGATTATTATGTACTTAACGGCAGCAAGATGTGGATCACCAATGCCGGCATCGCCGATGTGGCCCTGATTTTTGCCAAGACCGACAAAAATGCGGGTGCCAAGGGAATTACCGCGTTTTTAGTGGACAGGGATACCCCCGGATTTTCCACCAAGGATATCCATGACAAGATGGGCCTTAAGGCTTCCAATACCGCGGAGATCATCCTGGACAATGTGCGGGTGCCAAAGACCAGTATGCTGGGTGGTATAGGAAAGGGCTTCGGTATTGCCATGGCAACCCTTGACAATGGCCGCTATACTGTGGCTGCGGGCTGCGTCGGCAGCGCCCAGGCCGCCCTGGACTATGCGAAGCAATACGCTAAGGAGAGGATTCAATTCGGCAAGCCAATTGCGGCCCATCAACTGGTACAGCAGCTTATCGCCGACATGGCCGTGGACATTGAGTGCGGAAGGCTGCTGGTATACAAGGCCGGGCATGTCAAGAATAAAGGCCAGAGGTCGACCAAGGAAGTCTGTTTTGCCAAGTACTACTGCAGTGAAATGGTGAACAGGGTGGCTTACAAAGCGGTCCAGGTCTTCGGCGGATATGGATTCTCGGCGGAATACCCGGTGGAAAGGATCTACAGGGATGCCAGAATCAATACATTGTATGAAGGAACTTCGCAAATTCAGCAGCTCATTATCGGTAACTTCGAACTTGGTGTCTCAGCTTTTGTGTAAGAGGAGGTGGACGTATTGTTTGAACTTCTGATTTATGAAAAGGAGGCGCCCTTTGCCTATATTACCGTCAACCGTCCCGACGCCATGAACGCCCTTTCCAATGCCTTGGTTGAAGAATTTGACAAGGCCTTTGATCTGGTGGAGCAGGATGAAGAAGTAAGGGCATTAATAATTACCGGAGCAGGGGAAAAGGCCTTTATGGCCGGAGCTGACATTAAAGAGCTCGAAAAGCGTGATTTTGTTCTGGGCCGGCAGCAAACCAAACGGCGTCAGGAGGTTTTCAACCGGATTGCGGAAATGAAGATTCCTGTCATCGCCGCGATCAATGGCTTTGCCCTTGGTGCAGGGCTGGAACTGGCTGTGGCCTGTACCCTGAGGGTGGCCTGTGAGGAGGCCCGCCTTGGTTCTCCTGAAGTGAATCTCGGCATAATTCCGGGAGACGGCGCAACACAGCGTCTGCCGCGGCTGATAGGTTTCGGCAGAGCGATGGAAATGGTGCTGACCGGGGACTTTGTTGATGCCGCCGAAGCATACAGAATCGGCCTTGTTAACAAAGTGGTCCCCAGGGCGGAATTGATGGAAACCGCTAAAAAGCTGGCATCCAAAATTGCGTCCAAGGCTCCTTTAGCTGTCCAATGCGCCAAAGAGGCGGTAAACCGTTCTATGGAAGTAGGAATTTATGAAGGCCTGGCCCATGAATCCTATCTTCATGCCTTTACGTGCGCGACGGAGGATAAGAAGGAAGGAGTAGCCGCCTTCCTGGAGAAAAGGAAGCCCAACTTCCAGGGAAAATAGATCGATAAAAAACCTGTTTAGCGGAAAGGGGACACATCGCTTATTAGTTGTCAGTTACCAGTTGTCAGTTACCAGAGCGTAGAGTAATGCTAAAGGGAAAAGACCTGTAAGGATTACCCTAGCAACTGTGAACTGTGATCTGTGAACTGTGATCTAGCATCGCGGAATGTCCCCTTTTGGATTCCCTTTTGATTTGGAGGAAACTGTTCCACAAATTACCACAAGGGAAAAGAGAGCGTTTGTAGAATATTTAAGGCAAGTTTATTATAAAGATTTGCTCCTCGGAAAAAACTGATGAAAGGATGGTTAAATGAAAAAAGCAAAAAAAATAGCAATGGTTGGAGCATTGACGTTGATGGTTACGATCGGCAGTCATTCTATTGCAGGTGCCGCAATAATACATAGTGTAGAGGCCGGAGATACATACTGGAAAATCAGCCAAAGATATGGAGTAAGTCTGACAGAATTATTGAGCGCCAACGGTGCAAACGAAAATTCAGTGTTGTATGTGGGACAGCAGGTAATAGTGCCGACAGCAGGAGAAACCTATAGGGTAAGACAGGGCGACACGTTCTGGATCATCAGCCAAAGGGTCAACGTATCGGTAAATGAGCTGATGCAGGTAAACGGGGCAAATGATAAGACAGTGCTTTATGTGGGACAAACTATTAACCTGCCGCCTCAAGTGAAGAGCTACACAGTAAAGCAGGGGGACACGTTCTGGATTATCAGCAGTAAGTTTGGCGTGGGAGTAAATTCCCTGATGGAGGCAAACGGGGCCAATCAGAATACTATTCTTTACCCCGGCATGGTGCTTCTAATCCCCCAGCCGCCGCAGAACAATACGCAGAAGCCATCGGTAACCTATATAACGCATACGGTGCAAAAGGGAGACGATTTTTGGCAGTTGGGAATAAAGTACGGTGTACCCTATGGGGAGATTTTAGAGGCTAATGGTCTCAATGAAAACTCGGTATTGTACATAGGACAAAAGCTGAGAATTCCTGTTCATAACATTCCCGTGAAGAGTACTCCCGGTCCCCAGTACGGCGAGCTTCTTGACTGGTGGACAGAGGCGCAGTACGTTTGGCCTATAGGGGTTGACGCGAAGATAACGGACTTTTATACCGGAATTTCATGGAATGCCAGAAGGACGATAGGATCGAACCATGCGGATGTAGAGCCGTTAACCGCCAAAGATACAGAAACAATGAAAAAGGTTTGGGGAGGAAGCTGGAGCTGGGGGACAAGGCCGGTTATTGTGGAAGTCAAAGGTAGAAGGCTGGCAGCGTCTGCAAGCGCCATGCCCCATGATATACAATATATTACAAATAACGGGTTCAACGGGCATTTTGATGTACATTTCCTAAACAGCACTCGTCACAAGGATGGGGCGGTTGACGAAGACCATCAGCAGAAAATACATATCGCAGCAGGAAAATGATACGCGGTTTCCGGAACAAAAGATAAATAGTACCGATCCCTTTAAATTTTGCTTGGAGTACTATATAATATACTACAGAAATATCAGCCAAGTAGGGATAATAAATGAAAGGGTTTAGAAGAGTAGAACAAAGGCTAAAAGTTTTGTGCATTTTCCTAACGATAGTGGTAGCATGCGTAGTCGCCGTTCAGTTTTTGGACATATCCGCACATTTGAAGTCTGCGTGGACTGTATTCCTTATTTTAACTAATCTTGCTCTAGTCCGCCAGCTTTATAAATGTGCTTCTTATTTTTTGTTGAACTCTACAAAGGATGAATTAACCGGTGTATACAACTACAGGTACTTCATAACACGCTTGGAAGAGGAAATGAGCAGGTCCGTCAGGTACCAAAGACCCCTGGTCCTGGCGTTTATTGATTGTGACAACTTTAAGAATTTCAATGACAACTACGGCCATATGGAGGGTAATTCCGTACTGAAGCAAATAGGTAAGATTCTTAAAGAGAATACAAGGTCCTCCGACATAGTCGCCAGATTTGGCGGTGATGAGTTTGCCGTGATTTTTCCTGAAATAGGCTTAACCAATGCGAGGGCTGTTATGGAAAGGGCAAGAGCAATAATAGAAAATGCTGTGTTCAAAGTAGAGCCCGGAGAGGTGACGGTAAGCATTAGCCTTGTCAACTATGACGGTGAGGACTTAAACGTTTTCCTTGAACGGGCCGACGCTTACCTGTATAAGGCAAAGATGGACAGAAAAAACAGGGTTGTTGAACAGCAGGCGTAAACGGAGTTGATGGAGGTTGGGGGAAAGCATTAAAAAACAATTGGAGGATTTGTATTACAGAAAATATCAGGACCCTGAGGATATAAACGGTTCTGCTTACAGATTCGTAGATAGTGTTATAGAGATTCTGTATAGCATAATTCAGGGCACCGGCTCGCAGGAAAGGATCGATGAAGAGATCTGCGGGCTTGCAAAAGCCTTGCTGGATACGGGAGGAACAACCGGGATAAACCATCTTGCCGAATGTTACCAGAATATAATTCACAGGCATTCCAGGAAAAAATGGGGCCGGTTCTACACGCCTGAGTATCTGGCCGGGTATATTGTGGACAGGCTTTTGGAAGAGGTTGATATTGTAAAAACCCCCCAAGTTAGGTTTTTTGACCCCAGCTGCGGAGGGGGAATTTTTCTGGTAAAAGCCTTTGAAAGGCTGAAGTATAAGATACTAAGCAACATAACCTCGATCAGGGCAGAGCATCCCTCGCTGAACCTGGATGCAAGCAATATCGGCGAGTTTGTGATCGGAAACCTGTATGGAGTTGACAATGATGCCCTTGGCGTAAAACTGGCAGGGCTTCAGCTGTATTTTGCTTCAGGGGTTTGTATGAAAAACAGGGTTAATATATGTAAGGCCGATGCATTAACTGCTGTAGGCTTTCCCTGGGGAGATATTGATTTTGATATCATTGCGGGCAATCCACCCTATATTGGGCATAAGAAACTCGCCCGTGAATACAGGGATGAACTGAAAAAGCTGTATCCGGACGTATTGACGGATAAAGCGGATATATATTGCTGCTTTATCAAAAAGAGTATAGGTTTGTTAAGAAAGGGGGGACTCCTCTCTTTCATTGTTTCAAGGTATCTTGCCGAGGCGCCGGGAGCAAAGGGCATTCGCAAGTTTTTGCTGGACATGGGCCATATGGAGGAAATCATTGACTTTTACGGAAACAGGACGCTTGATGGGGTACAGGTAGACCCCATGGTTTTCTTCTATAAGGCCTATAAGGAAAGGGGACACACCTCCTCAGATAATGTCAGGGGACAGGAAACGTTAACCACCAGGGTTGTCAGGGTTAAAGACCTGAACCTCCCGGGAGATGAATTAATAAGTAGGATTACGGCGGGAGGGGAAAAGGGATATACAACCTTTGAACTTCCATGGGCAAAACTGAATGCAGACGGGTGGAGATTGTCGCCGCCGCACTGCAGCAGGATTGTGGATAAGATAGAAAGCCAGTGTGATGCCGCTTTGGGGGACTTGGTATGCAGTTTCCAGGGTATAATCACGGGATGCGATAGGGCGTTTGTCCTTGATAAGGACGAGGCAGAGGGTCTGGGGTTGGATGCGTCTATACTGAAAAAATGGATTAAAAGCAGTCATATAAAAAGGTACCGCGTAAAGGATTCCGACAGGCGGCTGATGTATACCGACGGTATAGACGATATTGACGAATATCCCGGCGTCAAAAAGCATATTATGCCATACAAAGTAAGGCTGGAGAATAGGCGGGAGTGTGTCCGGGGATTCAGAAAATGGTATGAACTGCAATGGGGAAGGACGAACGAAAGCTTTGAAAGGCATAAGGTAGTTTACCCGTACAAGTCTCCTGAGAACAGATTTGCCATTGACAGGGAAAAACTTTTTTTCAGCGCCGATGTGTATTCTTTTTACCTTAAAGAGGAATATGAAGACAGAGTATCTCTGGAGTATATAATAGGATTGCTGAACTCAAAGCTGTACGATTTTTACTTTAAGACCTTTGGAAAAAAGCTTGGCATGGATATGTACGAGTACTATCCCAATACCGTAATGCGGCTTGGAATGAAACTTAGCCGTCAGGGCCGGATTGAGGATATGGTAAAGGACCTTATTCAGGGGAAAGGTACTGCTGAAACAGCTGTTCAAAGACACTTGGACCGTTTGGTATATGATTTGTTCGGTTTGACGCAGGACGAAGTGGAGATTGTTGAAGAGTGCAGCAAAAAAGGCTGCGGTTAAAAGCAGCCATTAATTGGGGACATTCCACAGTTCAGTTTCTAGTTTCTAGTTCCCAGATCCCAGTTCTCTAGGAAAGCCTTACAGGTTTTTCCCGTAAGCACTTCCCTATACTCTGGCAACTGATAACTGGCCACTGACCACTGGTAGGCGGTGTGTCCCCATACATTTAAACGCACCAGGCGAGGATTTCTATAGCGCTGTTCTCGATTATGGTTTTTCCATATTCCTTTAAAAATATCTCAGCAGCTTTGCTCCTGGAACCGTACTCCTCCGCTATAGTTTCTATGGAGAGGTTGGAAAAGGTGTCATACGGCCTCAATATCAGGTGGTATTTGTCATCAAACCTGTAAACCGAACTATCTCCCCTGTATATATCGATGATTCTCTTGCTCAGGTTTATTATGTCTTCAAGGTCATCAAAACAAAATGATATCTCCTTGGGCTTTATGGCCTTTTTTGTATCGATGCCTTTGATAAACTTGTTGGGTCCCGGTTTTAGGAGCTGGCGGTTCCTGTACTTTGTTATTATGATTACAAAGGTATCCCTGGAGTTTGGGATGGCTTCGACAATAAGCTGTTCATCTTTTACTTCAAAACCTTGCTCAATATATGCCTGATAAAGAATATCCCAGAAAAGCTCTTGCGCCTTCGGACTATTATATACGAGGTCATCCATATCAATATTTCTTTCCTCAAGGTCTATTGAGTTGACGGTTATTTTTACTTTATAGTCGTTAATCTTTTCAATTTTCATAACGCATCATCTCCATAAAATTGGGTTATTTCTATAATACAATTATTGCTTAGAATTGTAAAGAGCAATAACAGCTCAAGGAATTAGAAATTCGTGGGGATTGTGACATTATGTTTATGTGATATATAATAATATTATTCTGTTTAATTTATATGTGAGAGCGGTTGATGAAATACATAACAAAAAAATAAGTAGGTGATTCGGATGGGAGAAAACAAGAGAATATTGCTTACCAAAACCTTTACCTTTGACAGCGCCCACAGGCTGGAAGACTATGAGGGCAAATGCTCCAGGCTCCATGGGCATACGTACAGGCTTGAAGTGACGGTATGCGGAAGCAGGGATTACCGGGGAATGGTTGTGGATTTCGGCGAAATGAAGGACATCGTAGAGAAAGCGGTCATAATAGACTTTGATCACTGCCTGCTAAACGACGTGATGGAAGAAAATCCTACTGCCGAGAACCTCTGTGCCGTGATTTGGAATAGGCTCATCAATGTATTTGAAGAAAAGGGCCTGCAACTTTTCAGGATTGTTCTGTGGGAAACCCCAACCAGCTGCTGCACCATTGAGAGGATGGATTAAAGGTATGAAGGTGAACGAAATATTTCTTTCAATACAGGGAGAGGGGCTTCTGACCGGGTTTCCAACGGTTTTTGTCAGGTTTACCGGTTGCAACCTCCGGTGCAGTTTTTGTGATACAACCTATTCCTATTACAGCGGCGAGGAGATGTCTGCGGAACAGATATACCAAAGGATATCTGATTATGGGTTTTCCAGGGTTTGTTTGACCGGGGGCGAGCCCCTGCTGCAGGAAGGGCTGCAGGAATTGATCGACAGGCTGGAGGGTTACCGGGTTACAATAGAAACCAACGGGTCAATACCCCTGGATAGGGTAAGTCTTCTTGAGGGACAGACCTACGTGATGGACGTAAAAGCTCCGTCCTCAGGGGAAGAGGGTAGCATACATTGGCCCAACTTTGAACTGCTGAGGGAAGAGGATGAGGTTAAGTTTGTGGTAGGAAACAGGGAGGACTATCTCTGGGCAAGGGATATTATACAAAAAGAGCTCGTAAAGGGTACTGCTACTATTTCGCCCGTATTTGGGAAAATAATCCCTGCGCAGATAGTAAGGTGGATACTTGAGGACGGGCTGGACGTAAGGTTCCAGCTGCAATTGCACAAAATTATATTTGATCCGGATGCAAGGGGTGTATAATATGAGTGATAGGCTGGAAAGGGCGGTAAGAACCATACTGGAGGAAATCGGAGAGGATACAGCCCGGGAGGGACTCGTTGATACGCCCGCAAGGGTGGCCAGGATGTACAGGGAGCTGTTCAGCGGTATGGGGATCGACCCCGCCTCGGTTTTAAGCGCAGAGTTTGAGGAAGGCTATAATGAACTGGTCATAGTAAAGGATATACCGTTTTATTCGATGTGTGAGCATCACCTGATACCCTTCTTCGGCCACGCGCATATCGGGTATGTTCCGAACGGGAAGATATCAGGGCTGAGCAAGCTGGCCCGCCTCGTTGAAGTAGTCAGCAGGAGGCCTCAACTGCAGGAGAGGATGGTCAGCACTATTGCGGATGTAATGTACAGGGAGTTGAGTCCCCAGGGTGTTATGGTGGTTATTGAGGCAGAGCACCTTTGTATGACAATGCGAGGCGTAAAAAAGCCGGGAACTACAACCGTAACCTCTGCTATAAGGGGTATTTTTAACGATGATGCAAGTTTAAGGGCTGAGTTTCTGGCGTTGATTGGGAGGGATAAAAAATGAAAAAGGCAGTGGTGCTCCTCTCGGGAGGTCTTGACAGTACCACATGCATGGCTGTTGCACAGGACGAGGGGTATGACCTGTACGCCCTGTCCTTTGATTATGGACAGAGGCACAATAAAGAGCTTGAGAATGCTGTGAGAGTTGCAAAGTACTATAGAGTCAAGGACCATAGGGTGTTCAAAATCGGGTATGTGGAAGGAAATGCGTTAACAGACCGAAGCGTGGACGTACCCGATTATAACGGTGGAGATGCTATCCCTGTTACATATGTTCCCGCTAGAAATATACTGTTTTTGAGCTACGCAGCCGGTTATGCCGAAAGCATAGGCGCAGAGGCTGTTTTCATTGGGGTAAGCTCTGTTGACTACAGCGGATACCCTGACTGCAGGCCCGAGTTTATCGAAGCTTTCCAGAGAGTCCTGGAAGTCGGGACCAAAATGGGTGTTGAAGGGAACCCCATTAGGATAAGAACCCCGCTGATCAATTTGAGCAAAGCACAGACGATACTGCTGGGACAGTCATTGGGCGCACCCTATCATCTGACTACCAGCTGTTACAGGGGCGGCGAAGTGGCCTGCGGTGTGTGCGACAGCTGCACACTTAGGCTTAAGGGCTTCAAGGAGGCCGGCATCAAAGATCCCATCGACTATGAAAAGGTTTGAATACCGGGCCATTGCTGTGCAGCTAAAAGGGGGAGACCGAAGTGAAGGTTGATTTTTTTAATGATGTCATTGTGAAAGGCACAAAGAACGGGCTAAATGTGACCTGGATGCTGGCGAAGGTTATTATTCCCGTATATTTCATCGTAACGTTTTTGGATGCCACCCCTGTTATCGGGTGGATTGCCAGGGGTATGGAGCCAATTATGTCCCTGGCGGGGCTGCCGGGGCAGGCTTCTATACCATTGGTGGTCGGCAACTTGATAGGACTATACGCAGGCATCGGAGCGATAAAGGCCATCAGCTTCACTACGAGGGAGATAACGATTATGGCTGTGATGCTGAGCTTTTCCCACGCCCTTCCGCTGGAAACCGCTGTCACGCAGAAAATTGGGGTCAAGGGCCTTCCCGTGATACTGACCAGGATAGGCCTGGCGGTCGTTTCCGGTATAGCGGTTAATCTGCTGTTATAAATTGGCTAGATCACAGATCGCAGTCGGCAGATCGCAGGTGCGAGTTCGTAGATCGCAGTTAGCAGGTATTAGATAACAGTTCGTAGTTCGTAGTTGGTAGTTCGTAGTCTATAGGTGCTAGGTGCTAGGTCCTAGGTGCTAGCCACTGACCACTGATTTCTGTCATCTGTTAACTGGTAACTAGACAAGGAGGAAGATTGATGAGTTTTGACCTGATCATTGAATTAGTATATAAATCATTTACGGGCAGCGCAAAGTCGGTTTATACCATCGCCAGGGTGGTCATTCCCATAATGGTCCTTATGGAAGCGGGAAGGGCCTACAGGGTTCTGGACAGGATCGCGGAACGGGCAAAAAGGTTCACCAGGGTGCTGGGCCTGTCGGGAGAAGCGGCTTTTCCTCTGACAGTTGGCGTGATATTCGGCCTCGCTTTCGGCGCAGGAGTGATAATTCAGTGGGCCAAGGAAGGAACCCTCAAGAAAAGAGACCTTTATCTTCTCAGCTTCTTTCTCATATCCTGCCACGCTGTTATAGAAGACACCCTGGTTTTTGTAGCAATTGGAGCCAACGGAGCTTTGCTGCTCGGCTGCAGGTTAACTGCAGCTGTACTGACAACACTGGTTTTATCGAAAAGGTTGCCTCTGGAAAGAGACCTGCCGGGCAGCCTGCAAAGTAAAATTTGATGAACGAAAAAAACGCCAGGGTTATCTTAGCCCTGGCATTTTCACGGACAGCAGCAGATATTCTTGGAGGGGGGGAATTACTGAACATATGCTGCTCCCTGTGAACTAACACCTACATAATTCAACTCCCAGTTGAGAGACTTTTTCCTTAAAAAATCCTTTATTTTATCTAAAAATCCGTAATTTTCCCTATCCACCATTGCAACCAGCGTTGAGCCGGCTCCGCTCAGGAATACGCCCCGTGCGCCGGCCTTGTAGGATTCTTCAAAAATCTCCTTCATACCGGGTATCAACCTTTCCCGGTACGGTTGGTGCAGTTTGTCCTGGGATGCATATTTAAGATGCTCCAGGCTGTCGGTCATAAGGGCTGCTACCATAAGTGCCGCACGGCTTACGTTAAATGCTGCATCCTTGATGTCCACCGATTTAGGGAGCACTTCCCTTGCTTCCCTGGTACCAAGCATGAAATCGGGCACCATAAGCACCATTCTCAGGTTTTCCGGAAAACCCAGCTTTATATACTGAACCGATGAGAAATCCTCCATATACGATATCGTCATGCCTCCGATTATTGCCGGTACAATATTGTCGGGATGACCCTCCAGTTCGGTTCCCAATTCAATGATTCTTTCCATGGGGAGCTTGCTGTCTGAAAGATAGTTCGCCAGGATAAGTCCCGCCGCTGTACTTGCTGCGCTGCTTCCCAAACCTCTTGCAACCGGTATCTGGTTATGACATACAATTCTTATCCCGGGGGGCTTGAATTCTGTTTCATTAAAAACCTTTTCCATAGCCCTGTAAATAAGATTGTTTTGATTGTTTTCGATGTAGCCAGCGTCCCTTCCAAAGGTGTTTATTTCCAGGCCGCTGCCGATTATCCGGGCCTCCACCGTATTATACAGCTCCAGCGCTATACCCATGCAGTCGAATCCCGGGCCCATGTTCGCAGATGTAGCAGGAACCTTAACCTTAGCCAATCTGACCACCTCCAGTAAAACCCTCCGGCTTGCCGTGTAGAACGCTATAATACAATTTAGTCATCCTCCCCGATGCGAATAATATTCAGGATCCTGTTTACCTTTCCGCTTTCCAGCAGTCTGTCAACGGCCTCAGTCAGGGCTTGTTCTTTCATCCTGGAGGTTATCACTATGATCTGGCCTTCCTCTATAGCTTTTCCGAGCTTCACCCTGTTAGGGAAGATAAACTCACAGTCTCCGAAACAGCTGACCACTTCCCCCATTGCGGCGGATCGGTCAACCGGGCTGATCCTTATGAAAAACCTGCATTCATCTTCCCGGATGTCGACATTTGCTTCAGGCAAATCATCCGGTGTGACATTGTCCGGCCTATTCGTCGATATGCTATTCTTCACAATGTCTATCACATCCCCTAGAACAGCGCTCGCTGTAGGGAATTTGCCCGCTCCCTGTCCATAAAACAGGATATCTCCTACCGCATCTCCTTTAACTATTATGGCGTTGTATACGTTTCCCACCTGTGCCAGGGGATGGGTAAGCTTCAGCATAAACGGAGTCACCTTTGCCATTATGCTGTCATCATATTTCCTGCTTACGGCAAGCAGCTTGATTGTATATCCCAGATACTTGGCCAACTGAATATCATCGGAGGTTATCCCTCTTATCCCTTCAATATGAATACTTTCACAGTTAACGTTTTTATGGTATGCGATGGAAGACAGAATTGCTAGTTTTCTTGCAGCGTCATACCCGTCAACGTCGGCTGCGGGGTTTGCCTCCGCATAACCATTTGCCTGGGCTTCCCTCAAGGCCTCTTCAAACCCTTTGCCCCAGTTGTACATCTGCGACAGTATGTAATTGGTAGTGCCGTTGACAATACCCCATATTTCTGTAATATTATTTGCGGCGAGGGATTCGCTTAGGGGCTTGATTATCGGGATACCGCCGCCAACGCTTGCTTCAAACAGCAGCCTCACGCCCTTATCCCGTGCTATGCACTGCAGTTCTTTGCCGTACCTTGCTATGAGGTCTTTATTCGCAGTAACCACATGCTTCCCTTGTAAAAGTGATTGCTTCACATAGAAGTAGGCAGGATCTATACCCCCCATAACCTCGACCACAATATCCACTTCACTGTTCAGAATATCTTCGAACTTATCCGTTATTTTTAAACCATACGGCGAATTAATATGTTTCTCTACATTCCTTACAAGAATTTTTTCTATTAAAATCTGCTGGGCGGCAGACGAATTCTTGCTTATTAGCTCCACTACCCCGGAACCTATAGTGCCACAGCCAAGGAGACCGATTTTTATCACGTTGATACCTTCCTTCCATCTGAATTATTCTCTAGATATAATGTTCAGGCTTTTTACTCCGGGGATGCTTTCTATCTCAAGGATAAGTTCTTCCACGTCCTTTTTCATATTTGCTGTTTCGAAGGATATACTTACCATTGCCACTTCATTTATCGGAATGTTTTGATTTATAGTCAGTATGCTGCCGTCTACCTCAGCGATTGCATCAAGGACCTTGGATAAAACCCCCGGAATATGTTCAAGCATCAATGCTATGCTGACCAGCTTCATTTTATTGGTTTCGTAAAAGGGGAATACATAGTCTTTGTACTTGTAAAAAGCACTTCGGCTAATGCCGGCTGTTCTGACAGCTTCATTTATGGTTTTTGCCCTGCCCGTTCTCAAAAGGGCCTTTGTTTCGATAACCTTTGAGAATACCTCCGGCAGTACCGATGCATTTACTATGTAGTAAATGGGCTCCTTCACACAATCACCTCCTTATGTCCACGATATAAGGACATATGTTTCTATATGGTGGATATTATAAGCCTTATCAGTTTTTTTTTCAAGGTTCAAATTTAGCGCTGGCGTGCCCAGGCTGCCAGTTTAGCCTGTTTTATCGAACATTGCTTCAAAAAGCTCCACTATGCTCGTTAACAGATCGCAGTTTGCAGATCACAGATCTTAGATCGCAGATCACAGATCTTAGATTCTAGATCCTAGATTCTAATTACTGACTACTGACAACTAATAACTAATAACTAATAACTTATACTCTGCCAACTGTCAACTGCCATCTGCGATCTGGTCACTGACCACTAGCCACTGGCCACTGTTATCTGGCCGACAGTTGATAATATTTGCCGTAAAACGTATAATTATGGTAGCAAAACCATAATTCTATATGGATGGGCGGGATAATTATGGGTTATATAAGGTCAGAAGAGTTGCGCCCAGGAATGAGGCTTAAGAATGATCTAATCAGCGAATCAGGAAGAATGTTTCTCGCTGGAGACACAATATTGACTGACATTTTGATAAACAGAATGAAGAAAAATTCAACGAGATATACAGAAATAATTACGGTCCGGTCAGAACCATGCTTGACGGTGTAAGAAACGGCAGGGAGATAACGCTTGATGAAGTAAGGGATACCGTAAATACAAATGTCCTGAAGAATATGCCGGGAATCAGCAAGGATATCCTATCGGCAGTACTGATGCACCATGAGAGGGAAGACGGCCGGGGCTACCCCTTTGGGGTTGAGGGCAGAAGGATACACCCGTATGCTAAGGTTGTCGCCGTGGCGGATGTGTTTGACGCAATGGCGTCCGACAGGGTATACATGAAAAAAGAACCGGCGTTTGAGGTGGTTGACCACATTGAGAGAAGCGGCTTCGCATCCCTTGATCCGAAGGTAACAAGAGTGTTCCTAAAGGGAATCTCTCAGTATTTTGTGGGCAGAACGGTCAGATTAAGCCACGGACGGATAGGCGAAGTTATATATATTTATCCGAATCAACCCACAAAGGTTGTGGTCAAGGTCGGCGAGGAGTTCGTAGACTTTTGCGAGGATGTGGATATAACGGTAATTGAAATATTAGGTTAGGGGACATTATAACTACCAGCTACGAACTACCAACTTAGGGAGGGGATTTATGATGAAGGAGATTCTAATCGACGGTCAGCACCTTACTATTGATGATGTAGTAAATGTTTCGAGAAAAGGATACTTTGTCGCGATACATCCGGAAGCGGTTAGCGGTATACGGAATTCCCGGGATACGGTAGATAGATATGTAAGCCGGGAAGAGGTTGTATACGGGATAACAACAGGTTTTGGAAGGTTTAGCGATATAGTCATTTCTTCCGATGAAACTGAAATGCTTCAGAAAAACCTTATTATGAGTCATTCCTGTGGGATAGGCAGCTGCTTTGACAGGGATGTAGTCAGGGCCATAATGCTTCTCAGGGCTAATGCGCTATGCAAAGGGTACTCCGGGGTCAGGCTTGAGACCGTTGAACTCCTTGTCGATATGCTAAACCGGGGAGTACATCCTCTCATACCGCAGAAAGGGTCCCTGGGGGCGAGCGGCGACCTTGCCCCCCTGGCCCATATGGTGCTTGTGATGCTGGGGGAAGGTTTGGCAGAGTATGAAAATGAAGTGCTGGACGGCAATGAAGCGTTGAGAAGAGCGGGCTTGAAACCGGTTACCCTTTCTTCCAAGGAAGGGCTGGCGCTGATTAACGGTACGCAGGCTATGACAGGGGTAGGGTCCATCACCCTTCATGATGCAAGATGTCTTGTGAAAACCGCAGATATGATTGCCGCCATGAGCCTCGAAGCGCTTACAGGCATAATAGATGCCTTTGACAGTAGAATACATGAGGTCAGGGGACATATGGGCCAGATAAAATCGGCTTCAAATATAGTTCGAATGGTGAGGGGCAGCGAGTATGTAACACGGCAGGGAGAGCTAAGGGTACAGGATGCCTACGCTTTGAGGTGTACACCCCAGGTGCACGGGGCCTGCAGGGACGCTCTGGGTTACGTGTGGGACGTTGTGGAAAAGGAGATCAATGCAGCCACAGACAATCCGTTAATATTCCCCGACAGCGGCGACGTGCTTTCAGGGGGTAACTTTCACGGTGAGCCGGTCGCCCTGGCTATGGACTTTTTGGGAATTGCCCTGTCCGAATTGGGGAATATCTCAGAGAGGAGGCTGGAAAGGTTGGTTAACCCGCAGTTGAGCAACGGGCTGCCGGCCTTCCTGACAAAGCACGGGGGACTCAATTCCGGGTTCATGATAACACAGTATTCCGCTGCATCCCTTGTTTCGGAGAACAAGGTGCTGGCGCACCCGGCCAGTGTCGATTCCATACCGTCTTCGGCCAACCAGGAAGACCATGTGAGCATGGGGACTATAGCATCAAGGAAGGCGATGGAGATCAAGGATAATGTGGCCGCTATACTTGCCATAGAGTTACTTGCTGCAGCACAGGCGATTGACCTCCGGGGAAACAGAAAACTGGGAGAGGGAACACAGGCCCTGTACGATATGATCAGGGAAGTGGTCCCGCCGTTGGAAAACGACCGTATCATGCACAGGGATATGGAGAAAGCGGTTGGGCTGGTGAATTCGGGCAGGCTTGTAGAAACGGCAGAAAAGATTTTGGAGATTATTCTGTAGCTGCAACAACATAAACCAAATGAATTGGATTCTGCACCGTTTGTGCAAAAACCCGAACATTTCAAGGTATTATTATAAAAATATTAACCAATGCGTCGGAATTTTTCTTAAAAAGTACTTGAGAAAGTTTGAGTATTAGGATAGAATATAAACATCGAGAATAGATGTCGAATGCTCGTATATTTTTGAGAATAAGGCTCAAAAGTTTCTACCGGGTAACCGTAAATTGCCCGACTACGAGTGAAACTCTCTATTTCATTTGATGGATAGATTTCACTCAATCCATCTTTTTTTATTTGATCTGCCAACTACGAGCAGTACCTGGCACCTGCGATCTATATTCGAATTATACGGGGGAGCTTATATGTATTTGCTTAAACAGAAGATATTGGATGAAGGCATAGCTATTACAGGTGAGATACTTAAGGTTGACGCATTTCTCAATCATCAGATTGACCCGGCCCTTCTGAGGGAGCTGGGAAGGGAGTTTGCCAAAAGGTTTTCCGATACGAACCCTACCAAGATTCTGACGATCGAAGCGTCCGGTATAGCAGTTGCAGTGATGGCAGGACTTGAGATGGGGTTGCCTGTGGTTTTTGCAAAGAAAGGAAAACCGGGTACAATGACCGGTGGGGTTTTCTATTCCAATGTTAAATCCTTTACCAAGGACACTGAATATCAAATCTTCGTTTCGTCTTCATATTTAACCGAAAGCGACAGGATAATAATAATTGATGATTTCCTTGCTCGGGGAGACTCGATAATGGGGCTTCTGGATATTCTGGCCCAAAGCGGCTCTATCCTGGAAGGCGTGGGTATTGTGATTGAGAAGGGCTTCCAGGAAGGCGGAGAAAAGCTGCGCCGGAGGGGAATCAGGCTGGAGAGCCTTGCAGTAATTAAGGACATGAAGGATGGTAAGATAAGTTTTTGTTAATACAAATATTACAGATATACGGAGGGATAATGATGAAGAAAAGAACGGTTATTGTTCTGATTGCACTGGTGCTGGTAATGGCTCTCGCAGTGAGCGGGTGTACACCCAAGGAACAGCCGGCTGCCAATGGACAGGACGGGGCTAAAGAAGAAAAAATTAAAGTGGGGTTCATCTATGTAGGTCCGGTGGGAGACGCAGGTTGGACCTATGCCCATGATGCCGGAAGAAGGTATCTTGAAGAACATCTGAATGTGGAAACAACGTATATTGAGAGCGTTCCCGAAGGGGCGGACGCCGAGAGGGTGTTGACCCAGCTGGCGGAAGAGGGTAATAAAATAATATTTGCAACTAGTTTTGGGTATATGGACCCTGTCATCAACGTAGCCAAGAAATACCCAGACGTCATTTTCATGCATTGTTCAGGATACAAGACTGCGGATAACGTAGGTACATACTTCGGCAGGATATACCAGCCGAGGTATCTCTCCGGTATAGCCGCAGGCTATAAGACCAAGAGCAACACTATCGGTTATGTTGCCGCTTTTCCGATACCCGAAGTAATAAGGGGTATCAACGCATTTACCCTGGGTGTAAGATCGGTCAATCCGGATGCCAAGGTTAAAGTTGTCTGGACAAACACCTGGTATGATCCCGCAGCGGAAAAGGACGCCGCAATCAGCCTGCTTGAAGCGGGAGCAGACGTGATAGCCCAGCACCAGGATACTCCGGGACCCCAGCAGGCTGCCCAGGAAAAAGGCGCCTTCAGCGTAGGGTATAACACCGACATGAAGCAGTTTGCTCCTCAGGCGTATCTTACCGCACCGGTCTGGAACTGGGGGCCGTACTATGTGGAAGTTGTAAAATCAGTTATGGAAGGGACCTGGAAAAGTGAACAGTACTGGGGCGGCATGGCGGACAATATCGTAGACCTTGCACCGCTTACAGAGCTGGTTGATGAGGAAGCAAAAAAGGCTATAGAGGAGAAGAAACAGGAGATAATTAACGGTACATTCAAGGTATTCCGGGGACCAATCAAGGACCAGAAGGGCGAGCTTAAGGTAAAAGAGGGCGAAGAAATGACAGATGCTGAAATGCTGCAATTCGACTGGTTCGTTGAGGGTGTGGAAGGTACAATCTAGAGGTCAGGGGACACACCTTGTCCCCTACCATTAAACCGGGCTGCTAGTTAAGCGCTAGCAGCCTTATAAATGGGGTGTTCGTTTTGAAAGTTGCCGTGGAAATGAAAAACATATCTAAAACCTTTGCCGATGTTGTGGCTAATAATGATGTTTCCATAAAGGTCAAAGCAGGCGAAATCCACGTGCTTCTCGGCGAAAACGGAGCAGGCAAGAGCACTTTGATGA
Organism: Bacillota bacterium; assembly: GCA_013540605.1. Taxonomy (GTDB): domain Bacteria; phylum Bacillota; class Clostridia; order Ch29; family Ch29; genus Ch29. The sequence goes on along the minus strand of JABVCK010000015.1, from coordinate 10,481 downwards.
ATATACTATCCGGGTTTTATACGCCGGACAGCGGGGAAATCTTCATACACGGGAAAAAAGTCGAACTAACCAGTCCGAGGGAAGCGCTGAAATGCGGCATTGGCATGATCCACCAGCATTTCAAACTGGTAAATTCCTTTACCGTTGCGGAAAACATTATTATGGGCAATGGGAATTCTGCCCTGAGATTGGACATGAAGGCCGGGATTGAGGAGATAAAAAAGGTATCCCAGGAATATGGTTTGCAGGTGGACCCGAAAGCATATATATGGCAAATCTCAGTTGGGGAGCAGCAAAGGGTTGAAATCCTCAAAGTGCTGTACAAGGGAGCGGATATCCTGATTCTGGACGAGCCTACCGCCGTTCTTACTCCCCAGGAAGCCGAAGGGCTTTTCGAAACGCTCAGGAAAATGGCGAAAAAGGGCTGCGCAGTATTGCTCATAACCCATAAACTCGACGAGGTAATGGAAGTGGCTGATACGATAACCGTCCTCAGAAAAGGCAGTGTCGTCGGTACGGTCAACAAGGCCGATGTCGACAAGAGAAAGCTTTCGGAGATGATGGTGGGAAGGGAGACCTTCCTGCGCACCGGCAAAATTGATAACCATCCGGGGGAAGAACTCTTAACCCTGGACAGGGTAACTGTTTTGAACGACAAGGGGATAAAGGCATTAAAGGGGATAAGCATAGGAATAAGAAGAGGGGAGATTCTCGGCATAGCGGGCGTTGCCGGGAACGGCCAGAAGGAACTGGCAGAGGTGATTGCCGGCTTAAGAAAAGCTGAGGATGGCAGGATATTGCTCAGGGGAGAAAACATTACAGGGCTAAGCGTTTTTGATAGAATTAACCGTGGGATAAGCTATGTTCCCGAAGACAGGCTGGGAAAGGGGCTGGTTCCCGGTATGAATATCCAGGAAAACCTGGTGCTGAAGAAGTATAGAAGCGCTGCATTTTCCAGGGGGGCTTTCCTTAAGATTTCAAAAATAAGGGAAGCATCCAGGGAGATGATAGAGAAATTCGATATTCAGGTTTCAGACATGTATTCACCCGTGAAGTTCATGTCCGGGGGAAATCTCCAGAAGACATTGCTTGCAAGGGAAGTATCGGACACACCGGATGTACTGGTAACATCATACCCTGTTAGAGGGCTGGATATAAAAGCGATGGAAAGCATATACGATCTTTTAATCGAACAGAAAAGGCGGGGCTGCGCAATATTGTTCATTTCTGAAGACCTGGATGCGCTGTTCCAGCTTTCCGACAGGATTGCCGTATTTTACGGAGGCCAGGTGATGGGTGTCCTAAGGCCGGAGCAGACGGACATTAACGAAGTGGGTCTCATGATGATGGGAAGCAAAAAAACGGGGGTAGCTTAGGTTGAAGACCAGAATCGTGCTGGAAAAAGTATGCGTTCCAAAGAGAAGACAACTTGCATATAGAATTCTTGCCGTTGTGCTTGCCTTGGTTCTTGGAGCAGCATTCCTGGGTGTAATGGGTTTTTCTCCGATGGCAATTTACAGGAAGATGTTCGGGGGAGCATTCGGCTCCAAATACGGTATTACCGAAACTATTGTGAAGACCATTCCGCTGATGCTGGCAGCCCTGGGCGTTTCTGTGGCTTTCAGGATGAAGCTGTGGAACATCGGGGCGGAAGGGCAGCTATATATGGGATGCTTTGCAGCCAGCTGGGTTGCTTTGAGATTTCCCGGCCTTCCGGCCTATGTCATGCTGCCTGCCATGTTCATGGCGGGTATGCTGGGCGGCGGATTGTGGGCGCTGGTCCCCGCGGTGCCAAGGGCGCTTTTCGGCACTAACGAAACCCTTTCGACCTTAATGCTGAATTATGTAGCCATTTTATGGGTTGATTACCTGGTTTTCGGTCCGTGGAAAGACCCGAAGGGGTTTAACTTTCCGATAACACCGGAGTTCAGCGAGGCAGCATTTCTACCGGCATTTGGGAACTCCAGGGTTCATATAGGTCTTGTTTTCGGGGTTCTTATTGCTGCAGTTCTATATATTGTCCTTAAGTACACAAAATGGGGGTACGAAATAAGAGTCATAGGTGAGAGCAGAGAGGCTGCCGAGTATGCAGGCATGAAGGTTATAAAGAATATTCTTTTGGTAATGTTTTTAAGCGGAGCACTTGCCGGGTTAGCCGGTATGGCCGAAGTTTCGGGAATAACGCACCGGCTGCAGTCTGGAATATCGCCCGGGTACGGCTATTCTGCCATAATAATTGCATGGCTGTCACGGTTAAATCCATGGGGGATAATAGTTGTTGCTTTTCTTTTTGCCGGGCTGCTGGTGGGAGGATATTCCGTTCAGACCATAGGCCTGTCCGCATCCATAGCAACGATGCTCCAGGGAATGATCCTGTTCTTTGTGCTGGCCAGCGAATTCTTTACAGAGTATAGGATTAAACTGGTTAGAAGAGAGGGGGTAAAGAACGGTGAATAGTTCTGCAATTACTGTGATACTCTCTGCAACAATAATAGCGGGAACGCCAATCCTCTTTGCTGCGCTTGGAGAGATACTGACCGAAAGGGCAGGGGTTTTGAACCTGGGAGTTGAAGGAATGATGCTGGTTGGAGCCGTGGCAGGTTTTTCAACCGCCGTGCTTACCGGCTCTCCCTGGTTGGGACTCATTTCAGCAATGCTGGCGGGGGGAACAATGGCATTAATTCACGGGTTTTTAGCCATATCTCTCCGGTCCAGCCAGGTAGTAAGCGGATTGGCTTTGACAATCTTTGGCACCGGTTTGAGCGGTTTTTTGGGGAAAAGGTACATTGGGGTTTCTCTTAAGGCCCCTTTTGTAAAGATAGGTATACCGCTGCTGAAGGATTTACCGTTTCTAGGTCCGGTTTTCTTCAGGCACGATGCCATGGTGTACATCAGCTTTTTGCTTGTACCGGTAATCTGGTATTATATCAACAGAACCCGCCCGGGCCTTAACCTTAAGGCAGTGGGTGAGAATCCCTCGGCTGCGGATGCGGCGGGTATAAATGTATTCAGGACACAGTACCTGCACGTGTTTCTGGGCGGTGCCCTGGCAGGCCTGGGAGGAGCATATCTATCCCTAGCCTATGCGCCATCGTGGCTGGAGAATATGACCGCCGGGAGAGGCTGGATCGCTGTTGCGCTGGTAATATTTGCGGCATGGGATCCCTTAAAGGCCCTTTTGGGTTCATATATATTCGGGGGTCTGGATATTCTCGGATTCAGGCTGCAGGTCCTGGGCGTAATGGTGCCGTCCTTCTTCCTTAAGATGCTTCCGTATCTCTTTACTGTGCTTGTCCTGGTGATTTCAACCAGCAGAAGGAGCAAGTACGTATGGAGCGGACCGGGATCGCTCACAAAACCCTATTACCGCGAAGACAGATAACTGGGACAAGGGGAAACGGGACAAGGGGGACGGTTCTTCTGTCCCACTTGAAAGATCTAATGGTATCCTCATATCGGGGGTACTTTTTATTTATGCAAACATATGTTCAGAACATATGTTTGCATAAATATGGCGGTTGTGGTAAAATATTTGCATGCCAAACTATGGAATGGTGATTGCGATGGAACTTTTAGACAAACTGAAAATTTTAGCCGACGCGGCAAAATACGATGTATCGTGTTCGTCGAGCGGCAGCAATAAAAAGAATAAAAAAGACGGGTTAGGCAATAGCTGCTACAGCGGTATCTGTCACAGCTGGGCGGATGACGGTAGGTGCATCTCCCTTTTAAAGATTCTGTTCACCAATCACTGCATATATGACTGCACTTACTGCATTAACAGGGTTTCCAATGCTGTGCCCAGAGCAACGTTTACCCCTGATGAGCTTGTCGATATAACAATCAATTTTTACAAAAGGAACTATATTGAAGGGCTTTTCTTAAGCTCGGCAGTTTTAAAAAACCCAAACTATACCATGGAGCTGATGCTTGAGGCAGTCAGAAAGCTGAGGGAGCAGGAGAATTTTAACGGGTACATACATCTTAAGGCGATCCCCGGCGCAGACAATTATCTTATAGAACGGGCCGGCAAATACGTGGACAGGATGAGCGTTAATATTGAGTTTCCTTCGGAGCGAAGCCTTAAACTGCTGGCCCCCCAAAAGGAAAGGGAAACCATAATCAGGCCTATGAGCTTTATCAGTTCTAAGATTATTGAAGGGATCGAAGATAAACGCAAGTATAAAAAGGCCTTTGACTTCGTGCCGGCAGGGCAGACCACCCAGTTGATTGTCGGGGCTACGCCGGATAACGATGCAAACATCCTAAGACTTTCAGAAGCCCTATATAAGCGCTTCAGCCTTAAAAGGGTTTATTATTCGGCTTATGTCCCCGTATCGAGTCACCCGAACCTTCCCAGTATTTCTGCTCCGCCCCTTGTGAGAGAACACAGGCTCTATCAAGCCGACTGGCTTCTGAGATTTTATGGGTTCAATGCCCATGAACTGCTGAACGAAACCCACCAGAACTTTGATATAGACCTGGATCCCAAATGTGACTGGGCATTGAGAAATATCCACCTGTTTCCTGTGGAAGTAAACTACGCTGATTATGAACTGCTGCTTCGCATTCCGGGAGTAGGGGTGAAATCAGCGAGACGGATAATCGCATCCAGGCGGTTCGGCTCTCTGGATTACGCAGATCTGAATAAACTGGGAGTGGTCCTGAAAAGGGCAAGGTACTTTATAACCTGCAAAGGGAGATATTACGGGGGAATAAATATGGATGTGCATTCCATTAAGGAGCAGCTGCTTATAAATGCTAAGAATTCCCGCAGTTTAGATAGCGGTGAGCAGGTATCCCTATTTTCTCTCTATCCGGATCTTTTATCAACGGGAGATAAACTATCCAGTATAACGGGGGAGTTGTAATGCTTTATTATTTTTATGACGGCAGCTTTGACGGGCTTCTGACTGCCATATACCAGGCTTATTACAGAGGGGAAACCCCTAGCCGGATTGTTGCGGCAGGGGACTTTCAAGAGAGCCTGCTGGCAGAAAAAGTATACATAAGAACCGAGACGGAACAATCCCAAAGGGTATATGTATCCATCCAAACAAAAATATCCCGCCAGGCGTTGAGGAATGTATTCTATGTCTATCTATCCGAGCTGCCTGACGCGGGTACGTGGATATACGAGTACCTAAGGCTTGGATGGAAAATCGGAAAGGAATTTGACCGGATGCTTTCAGACGGCAGGGTGTTGAGGGTGCACAAGATTAGTCAAAGGGTCAACGGGGAAAGGCACCGAATGATGGGGCTGATACGTTTCAGGTGCCTGGAGGGCAATATCTACTACGCCCCCATTTCACCCCAATACAACATTGTAGGATTAGTCATACCCCATTTTCTGGACAGGTTCCCCGGCCAAAACTGGATAATACACGATGTGAACAGGAAAATCGGAGTTTTTTACAATGGGGAAACATGGTCATTAGGGGATATGGATCTGGAAAATGAGATCGAGCTTAGCAACGGCGAGAAGCTATACCAAAGCCTCTGGAAGGAGTATTTCAAAAGCATTGCAATAAAGGACAGGGTAAATCCCAAGCTGCAAAAGAGAAACCTGCCCGTGAGATATTGGAGATTTCTAATTGAAAAGGGGCAGTGACAGGCTTACCGGTCCAGTTCTTTTTCGTCATCCAGACAGCTTCTGAGACAGCTGCCGCAAATTGGACATTTTTCGTCATACCATGAGAACTTTTCCCCACACTCAGGACAGCTCCATCTATTTTCCTGTTCCTTAAGCCAGTATTCAATACCCTTTTTGCTTATCGCTTCAAGATTGCGCAACACAATTAAGTGATGCGGGTGTTCATCATTGTTGAAATCAACCAGCTCTTTACATGGGTAATTATGGCATTGGAAACAGAAGTTCACCCCTTTGTCCAAAGCACATGACCGAATTTGACAGTTTTTGCAGAATACTGAAACAATATCTGTCTTGCACCCGGTGCACTTTAGGTCATGTGGGTCCATTTTCCATATTTTTGCCGCTTTTTCCACTGTTCCCTTCCGGTTAACCAGCAAAACCTCACAGGCGCCGCAGTATAGGCCGCAGTAAGTATCAAATATATATTCCATATTGTTGTCCCCCCCTGGACATATTATTAAATGCCCCGCCGGGTTCCCCTTGAGGAGGCATGAAAGTTTGCCAAGCAATTGGTTGACCCTACTGGCGGAAGTGTTGCTTCCAATGGAATTATAACATGACCAGCGAGGCTGGGTAAATGTAAAATTAACTTGACATAGGAACGGGTCTGATGTAAAATAAACTTGACGTAAAGTTTGCTTTACATGGAGGTGGGATGGTATTGAGAAACAGAGTAAGGGAACTGAGGGAGAGGCATGGGCTGACGCAGGAGCAGATGGCCAAAAACATGGGGGTTTCCCGCCAGACCATAATCTCAATAGAAGCGGGGCGGTACAATCCCTCGCTGCAGCTGGCCTACAAGCTGGCCCATGCGTTCGGATGCATTATAGAAGAGGTCTTTGATTTTACAGACTTGGAGGGAGGTATGAACGATGAGTAAATCCTTTGTCAGGGAACTGGTTGTCACCAACTATATATTGATTGGCTCCTTTGCTGCGATAATCATAGCGGGGAATCTGTTCTACGGAGGCAGCGCGGAGGCTTGGGGCAAATCGCTGGGTCTGCTGGCTGTGCTTGCGCTGGCGCTCATATTTAAGGTCAGAAGGATAAAAGCAAAGGGGCAGAAACTGGATGAGCGGCTTCAGCTTATCACTTACCGTGCAGTAACAGTGGGGTTTTACTTCATGCTGGGCGCTATACTATGGTTTTATACCAGGGAACTGGTCCTGGAGGGACAGGTTTCATTAAGAACTGTAGTTGAGTTGCTCGCAGGTATGGTAGGATATATAGGTGGATTTCTTGTCTTAAACAAACGGTATTAGAAGCGGCAGACACCAGTAAAAAGGGACAGTCTAGAGGCCGGTGGCAACCGGCCCTCGGGCTGGACACAGCAGACAAGTTTGGGAGCAGTCCAATTTCAATCCATGGATGAACCAATTTCAATTATTTCATCTTCGGTCAGGGGACCATTTATGGTGAAATAATTTACGGGAGTTTGCCACATCAGCTGGCGCATGCCGCTGTTCCCGAAATATATCATAACGGCCTCGTTTCCATTGACCTCCACATCTTTGACTTCCGCATCATTGCTCCTGAAATTGTATGAAAGGGATGAAGGTTGTATTAGCGGTTTCTGCGTTATATAAACATAATTTTCTTCATCATCCCCGTATATCAGTTCGATAGGAGAAAAGCCGGAATCCTTTGTTCTGATATAAACGCCCAGAAATCTGTATCTGTCCGGAATAAAATCCGGTACAGCGATACTGTAGTCCAGATATCTTTGGGCTGCATCAAGTCCCTGCAAATCCTTTTCCGTTACTCTGTCAATGATTTCAATATTACTTTCATCCGCATTTACCTTTCCGGTATCTGAAAAGCCGGTTATATTAAACACATTTCCCCACAGTGTTTTAAAGGTCTTAAATACATGGAAATAGGCCCGTCCGTCATGAGCAAAAAGTATAGATGTTCCAATAAATATAACCAATGTCAAGGCTGCGACGGCAACAATTTTTTTGAAGCGAACTTTCTTACGCCTCTCATAAGCCCTGTCCAGCCTTCTGCTTATCTCCGCCCATACTTCATCTTTATCAGGAGGGATTATTTTTTCCCCTTCCCTTTTTATCGCTTCCGCCAGCATTCTATCGACATCATCATAGCTATAACGTTCCTTCATTGCCCCTCACCCCTCGCTTCCAACCCGTTAAGCATGTCCTTCAATTTTTTTCTACTCCGGTACAGCCTGCTTTTAACCGTTCCTTTTGGAAGCTGCAGTATCGTTGCAATCTCCTCCTCAGGCAACTCATAACAGTACTTCAGGATTATAATTTTACGGTATTTATCCTCTAACTTGTTTAAAAGCCTCAGGATTTTATCTTCGTCTTCCTTTTTGATGATCTCATATACCGGTTCTTCAGCATAAGTTGCCGCTATCTGATCCATGTTTTTACTGGGAATATTCCTCGCGTTTTTCCGCATTATATCAATAGCTTTATTTGATGATATGGATATAATCCAGGCCCTGAATTTGCTAATATCCTTCAATGTCTTAAACCTTACCAGGCCCTCACAGAAAGCCTCCTGAACCGCATCCTTAGCTATTTCTTCATCTCTTGCCAGCAGATATGTGAATTTGTATACATCATTATAATACTGCTCGAAAAGGAAACTGAATAAATCATTTGATTCCACTCTCAATCACCGTCCCTGAGTACCCCGCTGCATTATTATAAAATATTCCTCAATTATACATTTTTACCACCTATATTATACACCACTTCTTTACCATAAAAAAATTTTTTTAGAAAATTTATAAAAAAGTGGAACCTTTTTGGCTTCTCAAACGACTATAGGTAGAACAAAAAAGGGAGGCGATTTTATCGCAAAGGCAGCCAGAGTTTTACTAGTAATAATTCTGATTCTATCAACTTAGATCCGGTAAGTAACTTGTAAAAACCCTTTAATAGCAAGGCTTAAGACCATAAATTCATGCAAAAAAATTAGCAAAAAAAGAGGAACACCTGTCCTGAATCGGGAATTGGTAAAGTAGCATACAAAACCATCCGAAGGAAGGTGTCCTCCGAATTATGGTAGCACAGTTACTTACCAATAATCAACAGGAAAATATCACTCGCCAGCAAAAACGTGCTCAAGAACGTCGTCTTCGCAAAGCCCAGAAGAGATTGCAAAAGTTAGCCGCTAAAACCAATTTGCCAATTGCCTTTGACAATAACACCGTTACTGCTTACGGCAACTTCGGTCTTTTTGAGGCGCTAAAACAAGTCATCGGTTTTACTGATATGCTACAGAAACATCTTACGGTTAAAAGACATCATAACTGTACCTACAGTGCTGCTGAACTTTTGGAAATTATGATTGACTGCGCAGCCCTTGGACTTCTAAGGTTCTCCCATATGGATGCTCTAAAACATGACCCCGGCTACCAAAACCTAAAGGAAATCGATAAGGTAGCTGACGAACGCACTCTTCGTTATCTACTGTCTCAACTTACTTTGGAGAATATCGAACAATTACGCCAGGTAAATGATAGTATTCTGTCCTTGAAGGCCGATTTAGACGGCCCGCGGGAAGTATGGCTTGATTTTGATGATAGCGTAATTACCGTTTTTGGTAACCAGAAAGGGTCTGAAGTAGGGTATAACCCGCGCTACCATGGGCGTTCATCCTACAAGGTCAAAGTTGGTTTTATCTCTCAGACTGGTGAGTTAGTCAACGCTGACCTTTGCGGGGGCAAAACAGCCAGTAACGGTGGATTTTTGGACTTTCTCAAAGAAACGTTATCAAAGCTCGATCCCCAAAAAACAGTGGTTAAAGGAATCCGCATTGATAGAGGCTTCTTTGACGAAAAGAACTTTATCTACCTGGAAGATAATAGTCTCGAATACGTTTGCAAGGCCAAGCTGACCAGTGGAATGTGGAAAATCATCCACTATCTCAATGAACAAGATACATGGGAACAGCTAGACGGAACCTATGCCGTAACCGAAATCAGGGTCCCCTTGCCCAGTTGGGAAAGAGCCAGAAGGATTGTTTTCATACGGGAACTGCAAAAACCCAAAGAAGATTCAGAGCAACTTTGTCTTGACCTTGAAACTTACGAGTACCAGGCTATCGTGACCAATATGGAAGACTTAACTCCCGAAGAAGTGTGGCACTGGTATAACAAACGCTGCAATATCGAAAACAAAATTGATGAACTAAAAGTAGGTTTAGGGCTGGATCAGACCAGCCAGCACGAAATGCAAAGGAACAAGGCTTTCATGTGGGTTAAAATCATCGCTTACAACCTGCTCAACTGGTTTAGGTTAGCCCTGCTCCCGCAAGAAGCTGCCCGGTATGAGGTTCCTTCCCTAAGACGATTGGTCCTTAATGTACCAGGTAATGTCGTAGGTCATGGCCGCTATCGCCACGTAAAGTTGGCACCCAACGACTGGCTCAAGGAGGTGGTAGGCATCATCAAAGCCAAGTTCCAGGACTTCATCCAAAGACGGGCCTGGATTTTGGTAAATTCAAGCTAAATACAGGTTGTTCTACCAAAATTTAGGGTGAATTTTTACCCGGTTATTAACGGCTTATTTAGTGCTACCTTTTTAGGGTGCTGTTTTTTGCAATGGCTGTATTATCAACCTGAAAAGCAGTTTGATCTTAGTTGATGATGTTAGGAACTCGTCTTTTTACCTTTAAATGGCAATAAGTTGGCTGGTAGCAGCTTATATTCTGTTACTTACCGATTTCAAGATCAATGTCTGTTTCTGCATTTGCAGCGCCAAACCAGCCTTACAGGCAGTCCCATGCGGCATCATACAATGAAAGACGCCCAATCAATGTTGAAATCAACGGATATGCAGCTGATATGGCCGACTAC